>JANMIF010000289.1:0-2593 GCA_031375695.1 Planctomyces sp. | reverse complement strand
AACGGACTCGCAACGATTGTCCGAAAACGACAATCGCTGCCGCACTCAGCAACAATGAAACCGGCAACATCACTCCCGGTTGCAATCGGCTGAAGAGCATCATGGTCACAGCCGTCGCCACCGTGGTCTTGGCCAGAGTTTGGAGTCTTCCCGTTTCTTGAAGAATCTCCGGCGACGGTAATTCGAGTGCCTGAGTCTCGAAACTCGCTTCCCGTCGCCGCCGATGGATTTCTCGGTCCACGTCCCGTTGTCCCCAACCGGTGAGCACAAAGTGGCCGAGCAAGATCGCCGGGTCAAGTTCATGAGTTTCATGAGTGCTGCGCAGTATCGGCGCGGACTGCCACCGATCTTCCCGAATCTGTCGTTCGACGATTTGCTCCAGAATCAAGGTGCCTTCCAAGACTCGCAAATGCGGATGCAACCATTCCGGAATCTGATCAATCAACTCGTCGTGCTTTCGAGGAATCGGATGGATTGCCTGCTCCAATTCGCGGGCGTCGGCGTTCATGACATGGTGTTCGTGCCGTTCAATGAAGTAGCGATTGCGCACTCGAAGCTGTTCCCATTCTTCCCGGACCAACGTGTTGCGTTCGACCCGTCGCACAGTCGTTGTTTTCCGTGACTCGATTTGGTCCTGTTCGATGGCATGACGAAAGAAGTTGAGCTTGCAAGTTCGCTCGTCCTTCCAGTCGATGATCCCCACGACATTCAACTCCACCAACATGTGCAGGGAAACAATCAACTGCTTGGCCAGCGTGTGACTGGCCTCTTGCAGCAATTTCATGACCGAGCTTTGGACGACCGGGAACGGTTGAGCGATTAACTCGGCCGTGAGGACTGGTTGCAAGGGAATAAGAACGTGATCCAAGGCGGTCAACAGCGGTTGGCGTGCCTCATCCATCGCATCGGCCCGCGCCTGCGGAAGATGTTCACCGCTCACCTGAAACCGCACGACGTGATAACACAGCGTGCGGACAAACTTGCGAATTTCATTCTGACGCTGACGCAACAACTCAGAACAGTGTACGGTCGCTTGAGCGATCGTGTCGCGGGACGTCGCCTGAAAAACGCCCGCCGTTGGGAGCTGATTCCAAACGACATCGTGAATCTGCGCAAACAACGGAGACAGTGTGTGCGTTTCCACCGGCACGAGATCGGCTGGACCAGAACCGGGAACCAACGAATACGCCTCAACCAATTGCGGCAACAACGTGTTGAATCGCATCTGTCGTTCCAAGAGTTCGACGGCCATGTATCACCATTCCAATGGGCGGGATGGTACTACGAACGCACCTCAGACGTAACAGGGGCATGGGATGAAATCCTGGCTGCTTGCTCGGCAATGAACGAATGGAATGGGCGAACTCCGAAACTCCGACTGACTCATTGCGGCCACTGAAGAGGGCTGGTCGGCGCGTCATGGCCGGTGAGATCACGTCCGGCCGTGGTGAGCAATCGGGGATTTGCTGAGAAGTGGTGGAAAAACCTCTGATACGAAGTGTGCTCGTCCCTTGTGGAATTCACGAGAAATCCGCCAGCCATCACGCTTGGTGATCGGAAAAGGACTCGTGAAGTTGGCGAATTGCCCCGACGAATCTCGGATAATTGGCCAAAACGCTCTGGTCTGAAATGGCCTGATATTCGTTCACCAGTAGAACTACTGATGAGCTACTGATACGGATTGTCAGTCAATCCGCGGGAGACTTGACGACTCAATTGCGGTCGATATTGTTCCCGCCATTCCGCCATTCGTAATTCGGTTGGCTTTTCTTACATCCCATTCTCAATGGGGTTTTGAGCCGATTGCGAGTCTTGGTGTTCGTCAGTTTTTATCTTGGCATTTATTGGCGTTTTCCATTTCTCTTCCAGTAGTTGCTTTCGCGGGGAGCCTCCCATGCGTTGGTCGAATTGGGTTGGGTGTTGGGCCAAGGACCGGCCCTGTTTCGAAATGAATTCCGACGATGCCTTAGTGATCGCTGGTCAAGCGATATCACTCTCTGCCTGTGGCGTCGCGCGGGTTCAAGCTGATTGAATTGCTGATGGTGATCTTGATTCTGATCGCCCTACTGCTGTCCGCTGTCCAAGATTCTCGCGAATCGGCTCGGATCGGGATTGCGATTCATGAATACCACACGAGTTCTGATGGCTGAGTTGGTATTCACTTGGTGTTCTTCTTGCTTTTGTTGGCTGTCATTCGAGTTCTTTTCTCCTTAGTTATTTTCTGGAGTTCAAGATGCTCTTCTATTGGCTGCGCTCTTTTCGTCACCGAATTCAAAGTCAATCCCGTCGATTCAAAAGCTTGTCGCGGAAACGCAACCGCACGAGAAATCACTTTCCAATCAGTATTGAAAAGCTTGAGAGCCTCACGCTGTTGACTCCCACACTGACGCTCAACAGCGTTTCGGCGACGGAAGGGAGCGGATTGACATTTACGGTGACGCTGTCAGCGGCAGTGGCACCCTTTATGGTGAATTACGCCACATCAGACGGGACAGCCACGCTGATGAACAACGACTACATGTCGGCCAGCGGCATGTTGATGTTCATGGGGATGGCGGGCGAAACAAAGACGTTCACAGTCAACACCACCAAC
>JANMIF010000270.1:0-2124 GCA_031375695.1 Planctomyces sp. | reverse complement strand
CCGCATCAACCCACGCGTCATCAAACGCAAGATGAGCAACTGGTTGAAAAAACGGGACAAACACCGCAATTCCCCGCAGCCAACCAAGACTTTTCGAAAGGCGATCGTCATGCTCGATTGAACGGTATTGGGTCTAGGGCTTCGATGACTTTGGCGAGGTCTTCGAATTTCCATTCGGTGCGCGGGCGGCGGTCTTTGAGCAGAGCATCCGCGGCTTCGATCTTGTTGGCAGCGAGGTACGCTTCGGGGGCGGCTTCGTAGGCGTCGAGGTCGGCGACGACGTAGAGGGCGGCGTACATCCGACGCCAGTGGCCGGGGTACGTGCAGACGATGGGATAGATGCCGGGTTCTTTCGGAACGTTAAAGCTGAGGCGTTGTGAGTCTCGCGGTTGGAGCAGCGTGCTCTTCGCGAGAATCTTTGGGGAGTCGGGGATGTAGTGCTTCTCGGCGAAGCCGGGCTTCTGGGCGTTGGCTTCGGAGAGGAGGCCGATTTCTTCCAAGGCTCCGGGCAACGTGATCGCGAGGTTGTGGGGCATCAGGTCGGAGTTGTCGAGAATGAACTCGACGGGCTTTCCGGCTTGGACGGCGATGATGTCTTTGTCGTAGCTCATCTTTTCGAAGACGGTGCCGATCTTGATGACTCGGATGCCGAGTTCGCCGAGCGTCGCTCGCGCGAGCTTGGCGTCAGCGGCGGGCAACAGGGACGCGAGGGCGTCGCCGAATTCGAGCATGTCGATGGCGGGGGATTGTGTGCGGTCTTTGGCCGGGATTTTTTTCACGGCTTCGACCATGACGCTGAGCAGCGCGGGGGCTTCCTCTTTCGGCCAGGTTTGCTTGGGCAGGCGTTGCAGCGAGCGGATGGCGGTCAGGCGATCGACATCCTCTTTCACGAACTTGCTGAGCGCGGCGAAGGTCTTGGGTTCTTGGCCGCGGACGATCGTGAGGGCGCTCATGGCGGCTCGGCGGACTAGGCTTTCGGGGCCGCCCCCTTGCAGGGTGAATTCGACTTTCACTTTTGGAGCCAGGTTCTTTTCGGACTTGAAGACTTCGGCTCGTTTCTCGTCGAGCACTTTCAGCGTGAAGTTGTTGAGGCGATCGGGGATCTCAGTGCGGTTGTAGATCACGATTTGGTCGATCGGGTGTTCGTCACCGAGGTCCACTTCCCAGAATGGGTCGGTGGTGTTTTCCTCGGTGTGCGTTTGGCCGCCGTCGCCGTAGATGCCGGACTTGTTGCCGTCGATGGCTCGTGAGGCGTCGCCGCCGGCTCCGGTGTTCTTTTGCGAGGCTCGGCCTCGGCGGGCGACGTTTTCGCCGCCGCTCATGACTTCGACTTCGGCGAGCGTGAGTGTTCCTTTGCCGGGGAGTTCGACTCGAACGAATCTCCCATGAGTCCCTTTGGACCCTTTCGTCCTTAGCGATTCGGGCAGTTCGGTCAGCAGCGGTGCGACTCGGTCATACAAGGTCGCGCGAACGGACGCATCGGAAATCAGCGGCATCGCGTTGACGAAATCAACGAGCCGTTTGGCGTCGGTGGTCGCGAGCTTCCAGGCGGCATCGACGTTGTTGTCCACGTTGATCAGCGAGACGTAGCCGATTTGGCGGAAGATCGGTTGTTTGGCGGAGGTCGCGAGTTTTTCGAGTTCGGCGCGCGCGGTGGTCAGTTCGGAGGCGCTCTGGCCGGTGAGTTGGCGGACGAGGTCGAAGACGACGCTGGTGTCCACGTTCGCGGCTTTGCCGTCGAGCGACGCGATGCCGTCCATGATGACTCGCAGTTCGGGTTTCTTGTTGAGCTTGGCGATTTCGCGGATGGCTTCGCGGCGGTGTTCGTCGCGGAGGCCGGGGCGGTAGAGCATCTCGGTGGCGATCAGGCGCGTAGGATGGCCGCCCTCGGCCGTCTTCTTCGGGTCGTTGGGCACATCGGAAGGACGGCCGGGGGCGGCCATCTTACGGAACTCAGCGAGCAGTTCATCGTTGCTCAAACCCTTGAGCATGTAGCGGGCACCGGCTTCGGATTTGAAGGGGACTCGCTGGCCTCCCTTGGTGGCGTTGTCGAGCAGCGGTTGCAGCGTGCGCAGGACTTCCTTACTGAGGAAGTCGAGGTGCAGGTCGGTCGGCTGCTCGTTG
>JANMIF010000238.1:0-1692 GCA_031375695.1 Planctomyces sp. | reverse complement strand
AGCGTGATCGGCTGTGTGGCTCCGATCATCGGAGCGATTGGGGCGGGATATTTTTTGCCGCAGCCACGTCGTGACCAACTGCGAAAATGCGGCCCTCTCTATCAAGTCCTGGCCTGGGCCGCGATGATCCTGTCCGGTTTGTATTCGGTGCTGATGATGTTGTTTTGGCTATTTGGATGAGGTTTCCGTGATAGATCGAACGCCGGTGCGGCGTCTGGCGGGGATGCGTGAATCGGGAGTGGTGTGCCCGCACTGTCAGTCCGAACTGCGTGTCGGCGATGACACCGCCGTGTGTGCCGACTGCGGCGCGCCGCAACATTGGTCGTGCTGGCAACGTCACGAAGGTTGCGGAGAGTACGAATGTTCGAGCGGCCGGCGCGGCGCGGAATCGACGCAGGCTGCGGACGTGTTGCGAGTGTCTATCGACGATCTGTCTCGCGCGACGCCGATTCAACCGCGACCAACATTCGCCGTTGGACCAATTCCCGTGGCGCTGCGGTTGGATGCCGATTCATTCAACGACGGACAGCCCAAACGCTGGAACAAGCTGGCCGTCACTGCGATCGTGCTATCGGTCTTGGGGATCCCATTGTTTGGGCTGGTGACCGGATTGTTCGGAATTCTGTTTGGATGCTTGGCATTGGCGGGACAAAATCAGCGGCTGAAAGGGACCGGGATCGCGATCGCGGCAATTGTGCTGGGGATCGTCGATGTAGTCGGCTGGACGATTGGACTGGGAATTATTCTCGGCGGTGGAGCTGGCGGCTTGACGATGCAACTAGATCAGTTTGAGCCAGACCCCGCCGCGCTGAAGCAGTTGCCGCCTCACACCGCGCGGGCGATGGCGGCCAATGTGCTGATTCACACCGCTCCCGAATGGAGCCGGCTGCGCGGCGAGGGGATCGGTTCGGGCGTCGTGTTGAAGATTGAAAACGGTTCGGCGCTGATCGTGACAAATCGGCATGTCGTCGATCACCACTTCGCAGAGCAGACGAGTGCTGCGATTCCGGCGTTCGACAAGCTCAGCCAAATCGACATCAAAGTTCTGGGGCAACCCGCGCGACCGGCGTCGGTTTTGTGGATCGCGCCAAAAGGCATCGACCTTGCCTTGGTACGAGTCCCCGTTTCGTCCGACGAGATCCAGGCGGCGGAATGGGATCGCGTGCCGAGCCTGAAGGTGGGTGCCGACGTCTTTGCCGTGGGCAACCCGCACGGCTTGGGCTGGTCGTTGACGCGCGGCAGTTTGTCGCAAGTGCGGCTGAACGATCTGAACGGCAACGATGTGAAAGTGATCCAAACCAGTGCCGCGATCAATCCCGGCAACAGCGGTGGCGGCTTGTACGATCAAGCTGGCAAACTGATCGGCATCAATACCTGGACCAAAGACAAACGCGTTGCCGAAGGCCTGAGCTTCGCAATTACATTCACCACACTTCTAGAACTGGTGCCGGCGGAACACGGGCTGCAATGACTGTGTTGGAAATTCGGGCTCTCCGTTATTCGCTGTTGGCACGCAGCAATTAGCCGCCGGGCGTTAGCCCATGATTAAGGCTTGGCTCAACCGGCGATCCGGGGAGGTGGAGCGATGAGGATGGCGACGAGCGATTCTAGCAATGCTTTTCCGCGTTTGCGGGCGTTGTGGACGAACTGAAAGAAACCAACGTAGAGCGGCAGCTTCTCCTGCGAAATGCC
>JANMIF010000170.1:0-16738 GCA_031375695.1 Planctomyces sp. | reverse complement strand
CTCACGCTCCTTCAGAGCGTCCAACGCCACGCGCGCCTTAAATCCCGAATCCCGAACCTTCCGAGCTTTGCCCATGATCTCTCCTCTTGGAATCCTCGATTCCAGAATCGGCAAAACTCTCTCTTATCCCACTGTCCAACTATTGGGGTCCACTTCACCCGTGCGCACTAGCACCGGGCATTTCTTGCTGATGTCTTACAGAATTGCCATCGGATTGCGGCGTTCTTCGAGTGTGCCGCGAGTCACACCGACTCGGTTGGCGGCATTGAGTTGCTTCCAGACATCGCGGCCAGTAACCGACCCCGCCAACAGGTCGCGGTACGAATTGCGGATCAGGCGGATTTCCGATTCTGGTTCGTCGAGCAGTTCGACTCGGAAGTGTCGGACGCCACGAGCCAGCAGTTCGGGAACGACTTCAGCGGCGCTTTGCGGGATCGCGTTGAACAGCGTGTTGCGGCAGCCGACATCCGCCAACAAGCGGTGCTCGACGCCGATCCGGTCTCGCAGATGAACCGTGTGGACGTCGCATGGCCGACCGCAATTCGTGTGATCAGTTCCCGGCGACAGCACCGAGCAGAAGACGCAGTGCTCCATGTGAAACATCGGCATGTGCTGGTGCAACACGACCTCCAGCCACTCAGGCGGACAGGCGGCCACCAGATCGAGCAATTGATCGCGGTTCAGGTCATAGCTGGCGGTGACTCGCTGTGCTCCTTTGCCGATCAAGAACTGAGCGGTCAGTTCGTTCGTGACATTGAGCGAAAAATCGGCGACAAACGGAACGCTCTCGTTCGCAAAAAACCACAAGCCTCCGAGGTTCCGCACCATGATGCCGTCGGCTCCGTGTTTCAGCAGTGACCGAAACATGCCGAGTTCATCCGGCTTCTGGATGCGCGGTGTCGCGAGAAGGATCTCGGCACTCGCTTCGTGAGCGAGTTGCACGGCGTCGCGATACTCGCGGATGTCCTGAAAATCGACGGCGAGATGCCGCTCGCCGAATGACAGCAGCGTTCGCAATTGTGGCAGCGTTCGACAGAGGAATTGCAAACGCTGCGAACCTGAGACGCAGAGCGACTCCGCTACGTAGCCGGGACGCTCTGCGACGCGGCTACGCAACTTCGGAAAAACGGGTTCATCGGCAATGCGACGAGGTGGCTGAGTTCCAGCCGTCGCAGCTAATTGCCGGACCATTTCGCGACGTAGTTCGCTCAGCACGCTCAGCGGAATCATCGGGCCGCCGTCGATCGTGGCTTCGAGCGATTGCAACTCGAACACGGTTTGGCCCAAGCGGCCAAGCTGCGATCGCAACAGATCGGCCGTTGCCGGATGTTTGCGAGCGACCTCAAGCGGCGAGTTCGAGATGACTTCGCAAGTTGCACCGTTTGTCGAACGGCCGAAAATTCGTAGCGGCTGCCCCGCGATGGCATCGACGCGCAAATCGAGCGGAACTTTGCGAATCGGGTCCGCGTTTGTGAACGATTTCCGCAGCCGGGCGGTCAATTTGGGATCGTCCGTTTTCCAAACCTGCTGACCCGGCCAAAGCCGCTCGAAGTCAATGCCGCCGCGTTGAAATGTCAGTTCGACCACGCCGACAGAAATCGGCTGATCAAGCTGTCGCCCGCGCTGCCAGACTTCAAACACTCGGCCTCCCTGTTCGTCATCGTTCGCGCGATCGCCGTCGAATACAATTCCATCTCCCGCCGCGATGCCGCACGCCAATTGAACCGCGACTCGCCCGCGATCGGTCGATTTCACTGTGCCAAGAAACACACCTCGTTTCGCCGAAGAGATCGCCGGTACGAGCATCTTGTGGTCGTCGCCGAGTAGCCAGCCGGGCGAGAAGCCGCGAGAAAACGAGAGCTGCATTTCCTCGACATCTTGTTTCGAGAACTTGGCTGGCTCTCCGGAGAACGCCGCGTCGATCGCGTGGCGATAATGCCGAGTGATGTTTGCCACATACTCGGCCGATTTCAGCCGACCTTCGATTTTGAACGAGATCACGCCGGCGTCGATCAGTTGCGGCGTCAATTCAAACGCCGCTAAATCCTGCGGGCTTAGCAAATACTTTTGATCGCCGAGATCGACATCTTCGCCGTCGCATACGAGGTCGTACGGCAATCGGCAGGCTTGAGCACACTGCCCACGATTGGCGCTTCGGCCGCCAAACGACTCACTCGTCAGGCACTGTCCGGAATACGCAACACACAACGCTCCGTGAACGAACGCCTCCAGAGGCATCTCGGTTTGACCGGTGATCTTGTCGATGTCCTTCAGCGACAGCTCGCGAGCCAGCACGACTCGCTCAACGCCAAGTTCCGTTGCAATCGCGATCGCCTCGGCACTCGTCAGTGTCATTTGTGTCGAAGCGTGAATCGGCAAGTCGGGACAGATCGCCCGAATCAACCGCACCGCGCCGAGGTCTTGTACCAACACGGCATCGACCCCGGTCTCGGCCGCGATTCGCACTAGCCGTTCGACTTCCGGCAACTCGTTTGTGAACACGAGCGTGTTGAGCGTCAGATACCCACGCACGCCCCGCTCATGCAGCATGTGCATCAATTTTGGAAGCTGAGCCTCGTCGATGTTGGTCGCACGAACTCGCGCGTTGAAGCCGACATCCAGCCCGAAGTAAACGGCATCCGCCCCGTTCTCAACCGCCGCGCGAGCACACTCCAAATCTCCAGCCGGAGCCAACAGTTCAGGCTTTCGTTTCGGCGGAAAATTCGCAGAAAGATCGCTCATTCAAAGAACCGCCGCACGGGAACCGCAAAACCGGGCAAGATGTCGAGAAATGTAAGTTCTTCGTTCGCTGTCAGCGTCCGCCCAGCATCATCGGCCGAATAAATACGGTCCATGCCGCGAACCATATTAGGATCGTGCTCAGTGATAATGCCTGGATCGTTGGTCGATCCATGGCCGAGATAATGTTCATCCACAAAGTTCGTGAAGTTTTGATCCGCATGGCCACACAACTGTCCGTGACGGAACCCAGTCACATTCATGGTGGCAATGCTCCCGCGAAAAAGCTCCATCGGACGGCGTGACGTCGGCAGCGCCCCGAACTCATCTGCAGTCATTAGCTTTTCGTCAGTTTCAATCGCAGCTACTGACATCATGCGTCTCCAGGTTTGGGTGGAGTCATCGTATCGGCGTTGTGCTTCGGTTGGCCAGCCGTTGTCGAATCCGTTTCATCGTCCCCACCAAAATCTTCTGAGCCACTGCCACATCGACCACTCGCGCCAGGCAGTTGTCGCTCCGACAAATTGCCCATACGCAACGCTACCAACTGACCACCGACAGCCACCGAATGCTCCCCACCTTTCCCGCCGCCAGACTCGCCACTACAAAAGCTTTGCATCAAATCGCCGCCTAAAAACTTCTCACAAAAACAAGACTTTCAACGTTTACAGAACAGAGAACTAACGACTGGGGTAATTGGTATGCCTGAAAAGGAACTTCAAAGCGAATGCCAGTCACCTCCGACACCGATTCCGTCTAAGAACGCGGGATGTTTGTTTCAGCTTGCGGCGATTTGCGCGGGAGTATTTCTGGTCACGGTGTTGGGAATGATCGCCACGGCCTTTGGCGATTCAGGATCACCGGCGGCAGCGTGGCTGATGCGACACTCCGGCGGCTTGATGGCCATTGAAGTGGCGGCCATCTTGATCTTTTGTTTCGCCGCAATGGCTCAAGATCGGGGACAGACGCAACGACAACAGCACGACGAGAAGCTCCGACAAGCCGAACTCACACGAAGTGCTATCACACGAATTGGCGATCCGGAGGACGTTAGCCGCCCGACCGGGACCAATCCCGATTTGTCCGGGGGCTAACGTCAGATTTGTCATGGAACTTGGTTTCGATCAGCCGGAACGCACTAGCTCCCGGTAGGTTGTAAACCGTGGCTAACGCCCTGAGGTTCATGAATCACGTCACGATCGATCCCTGGCATCCGGAGCCGGCTCCGGCGGTGCATCCGAAACAATGCGGGCCGGTCACGATTGGACGGCTCGACAGCGCGGCGATGTCGAAGTCTCGAATGTGCCGCGGCCCGTGACTGATAACGGGCAACGCCAACATCTGGTTGAAGTCGCAATCGTAGAGATGGCCTTGCCAATCCACGGAGAGCGTTGTGCGGCACATCAATCCCTCGACCGCCGATGGATTGAAAGCTTCGATCAGAGTCTGCTGGTACGACTCCAACTGGCCGGACTCTATCAGGTCCGCGAGAAATCGACTGATCGGCATGTTGGTAATCGTGAATAACCGCGTGAACTCGATTCCGTAACGAGACCGCAGTTCGCGCCGGTACGCCTCTTCCAACTTCGTCTGATCGGGGGGCAACTTGGGGCCGAGCGGATTAAAAACGAGCGTCAACGTGAGCGGCGATCCCGGCTGACCGTAACCCAATGCGTTCAGGCGTTTCAACGCTTCAATCGAGCGACGGAATGCGAACTGGCCGCGCTGCGCGTCCACGTTCTCTTCCAAATAGCACGGTAGCGATGCGACCACTTCAACTTGGTGTTCGGCCAGGAACTCGGCGAGGTCTTCGTAGCCGGCGGCAACGAGAATCGTCAGGTTGCAGCGGTCGATTACCTGCCGTCCGAGCTTGCGAGCTTCCTGAATCATCCAGCGAAATGACGGATTCATCTCAGGTGCGCCGCCGGTGATGTCGAGCGTCGGGATGTCCGTGTGCCGTAGCACGTCGATGACCGCTTCCGCGACATCCAGCGACATGATCTCGCGACGATCCGGCCCGGCATCGACATGACAGTGCCGGCACGTCTGATTGCAAAGTTTCCCAACGTTGATTTGCAACACTCGAATGCTGCCAGCGTGCAACGGCGATGCACCGTATTCCGCCAGCGTCTCATCAAACGACGGCCGGTCGAGCAACTCCGTCAAAACGCGAAGTTGATGAACTGGCTCAGCCAGGGGGTTGTGCTGACGCAGCAAGGTGAGTTCGATCATGGTTCCCCAATGCGATCGGTGGCGACAGCGAAACGTGATATTGCGAACTCAACGCCGTTCGGAATGCGACTCGCGGCAGCGACTCGCCTACGTACCAGCGACTTCATGGGTTCGTGGTCAGTTCGCCCACGAGAGATTTGTCATTGAGGGACCAGACGCGGAGTTTTCCGGTGAAGTCGCCGGCGATTAGTCGGGCTCCATCGTGACTCAGCACCACGCGTGAGGGGACGTCTGTGAAGCCGTCGAACTTGGCGATCTGATTCGATCCGCTGCTGTTCCACAATCGCGCGGTGTTGTCTCGGCCGACGGTCGCGAACTCACCGGAACGCGAGTACGCCACCGACAGCACGCCCGGCAGTTTGTTGCGGCCGACCGATGTGCGATTCAAATTGCCGTCGGGAGAATGAGCGCTCAAGGTCCGCGTCGGGAAGCCATCTTCGGCGTACCACAAAATGACGCGACCGTCTTCACTGGCCGTGGCCAACATTTGCGAATCGGCCCGCCAACTTAAATCGGTGATCATTTCTTTGTGATCGCCGAGCGTGAAGATGATGCTGCCGGTCTCCGGCTCCCAAACGAACACACCACCGTTGCGATCGCCGCTTGCCAACATTTCGCCATTCGGGCTGAACTCGATTGCCGTGACCCAGTCGGTGTGTTTCTTGATCTTGTGCTTCAGCTCGCCGGTTTCGGTGGCGAAGATTTTCACCAGCTTGTTTGGTCCGCCAAGTGCGACCCACTTTTGATTCGGGCTGATATCGGCAGCCAGAACGCTGTCTGATTCATCGCCAACTTCCGTCAACCGCTTGCCGGTCGTGATGTCGAACAGCACGGCCTTGCCACTTTCCGCCCCGTGACCTCCGGCCGCCAGCAAAAGTTTACCATTGCGGCTGAATTTCAAAACATGCGGAATCCGCTCCGGGAACGGCAACACGCCGACCAACTTCAGGTCGTCCGTGTTGTACAGCAAAACTCGTTCATGCCCCGCGACCGCCAGCAGCGGTGCCCACGGACTCGCGGCCAACGCAGTCACCGGGTGCGGTCGTTTGGTTTGCAGCAGGGACACTTCAGGAAATTGATCTTTATCCGGCATCGGTGGCGGACCGTCCGGCTTCCCGGTTGAGACCGAGGCCAGATCGAGATCAAGCTTGCGGGTGGACGCTTTCGCTGCGCTGACCGATGTCTCCGGCGCACCGAGTTCGATCCACTTCTGGATGACCGCCAAGTCCGCTTCTGGAATCTTCGGAGACTTCGGCGGCATGAATGGCTCTTCCAGATGTGCGACCGCGCGATACAGCAAACTTTGATTCGGGTTCCCCGGTGAGATCGACTCGCCGCTGCTGCCGCCAGCGATCAGCGTTTGATACGTCATCACATTGAGATCGGACGTCGCCTTGTCCGGGTTGTGACAGTTGCCGCAATGCTTGCGCAGTATCGGCGAGACATGATCCTTGTAAGTCACGACATCGGTTTTCTTTGTGTCCTCCAGTTTTGAACTTGTCTGCGCGAACACACTCTCGGCGTTCAGCAGCGGCAGTACGATGGAGAGCCAACCAATCCAATTTGTACAAATCACGATTCAACTCCTGCGCGGCCCCAGATCAACCGAGTCACAAATTAGCCCGCGACACCCGACAAATCGAGGCGGGCCATTTTGTCCCCCAGCTTTTTTCCAGATGAGTTAAACCGGAACGCTGAGTCGAACCGCAGCACTGGTAAGTAGCCTTCTCCGGGATCTCACGCCGGGAACTGCACGGCCAGCTTTTGGCAAACTCGTAACAGCAGGTTCAGTGATTCGGTCGCATCGGCGCGGCTGATCGTTAGTGGCGGGCTGATGCGAATCACTTTTCCGGCCAGCGGGCCGAGCAGATGAATGCCGTCGCTGCCGTCACCGAGATAGCACGACTCAACGATGCGGATCGCCATCTCATTGGCCGTCAAATTGCCGCGCGGAGCACATTCGATCCCAAACACCATGCCCTTCGCTTCACCACGAACTTTGGCGATCAACCCGGTTTCCTTCAGCCGATTCAGCCCCGCGACGAACACGGACGTCAGCGCCCGCGTGTGCTCGACGACCGGAACCGATTCAAACTCATCGAGCGTCGCGAGTACCGCCGCACAGCCGATCGGATTCGCGGACCAAGTGTCTGACGCTTCCCCGTATTTCAGGCTGGCGACAAGGTCCGCTCGGCCGACTGCAGCGCTGACCGGAACGCCGTTCCCCAAGCCCTTACCGAGCGTCACGAAATCCGGCTCGATGCCATAAGCCTCAAATGCGTACATCCGGCCGCAGCGGCCGAAGTTGGCTTGCACTTCGTCGAGAATGAACGCGATGTCGTGCGATCGGCAAAACTTTTCGAGCAACTGCAAATACGCCGCCGGCGGATGATAGCTACCGCCGCCGCCAAGATACGGTTCGGTGATCAGGCAGTTGATGCGATGCCCGAACTCAGCGAAAAGCTTTTCGAGTTCATTCACGTACGGAGCCGGATCGAACGGTGATCCGCATTTGCTGATGTCGTCTACTTCGGCCATTGGGAAGCTGATGAATTTGACGCGCGGATCGCGGTCGTGATCGGCCTCGCAACCGGTGACTGCTCCGGCCAAACCCTTCTTGCCGTGAAAGCCGTATCGCGTGGCGAGAATGATGTCTCGCGATTCGTCTCGATGCAGACAGGCCCACAACGCCTTTTGCACTGCCTCGCTGCCCGAAGCCGCCCACATCACCGTTTGCAATCTGCTGCCGCCCGGCGACGCTTGCAGGTTTTTTATCAATCGCTCGGTCGCACGCGTTTCGATCTCCGTGACCGCGTTGTACGCCGTCAGTGGCACGGCCGCGTAATAGTCATCGAACCCAGTCGCTGGCGTGAGCATCTCGGCAGACCAACCCATGTATCCCGCCAGCCGGCCGAGCCAGCGTTTGGGGTTGTGCCCCAAGTTCGCCACCAGCACGCCCGACGAGTAGTCGTACAGCCGCCGTCCTTCCGGCGTCCAATGAAACACTCCCGCCGATTTCGCCAAAACCGCTTGGCTGGGAGTGAAAGTTCTCAAAGCGACCGCCTCACGCTCGGCAACAATCTGCCGAGCGGCGTTAGATCGGACCTCATTCGGAAATTGAATCGGTTGAATCATCATGATTTGGTGGGCGGGTTTGGTTTGGTGGGTCAGTGATCACCAAGGTGATCGTCAATTCGTTTCAAATCTTGGCGAGCTTGAAGCTCGGCGACAACTTCATCGCTCCAACAGAATCCGCAACATTCTCCGCAGCGGTTCGGCAGCACCCCATAAAAGTTGATCGCCGATTGTGAAGGCTCCAACGTACTCCGGTCCCATCGCCATTTTGCGGATGCGGCCGACGGGGATCGTCAGCGTGCCGGTCACGGCGACGGGCGTCAGCTCGCGGATCGTTGCGTCACGTGTGTTCGGGATCACTTTGACCCAAGCGTTATCGGCCGCGATCAGCGCTTCGATGTCGGCGACCGGGACGTCACGTTTCAGTTTGAACGTCAGCGCCTGGCTGTGACAGCGCATCGCGCCGACTCGCACGCAGAAGCCATCAACCGGCACGGCCGGTGTTCCAAAGCCGTCCCCTTGGCCGAGGATTTTGTTGGTCTCGGCCATCCCTTTCCATTCTTCCTTCGAGACTCCGTTGCCGAGGTCTTTGTCGATCCACGGGATCAGTGAACCACCCAGCGGCACGCCGAAGTTCGCGGTCTCGTCCGCAGACAGGTGGCGTTGTTTCGCGATCACCTGCCGGTCGATTTCCAAGATTGCGCTCTTCGGGTCGGCAAGCAGCGTTTTGACTTCGGAATTCAGTGTCCCGAATTGAGTCAGCAGTTCACGCATGTGCTGAGCACCACCGCCAGACGCGGCTTGATACGTTTGAGTATTCATCCATTCGACAAGTCCCGCTTTGTAAAGCGCTCCGACCCCCATCAACATGCAGCTCACCGTGCAGTTGCCGCCGATCCAGTTGCGGCCGCCTTTGGCTAAAGCGTTCTTGATAACCGGCAGATTGACCGGATCTAGAATGATTACGGCATCGTCCTTCATCCGCAGTGTTGACGCCGCGTCGATCCAATGCCCGTTCCAACCGGCAGCTCGCAACTTCGGATAGGTTTCTGTCGTGTAATCGCCTCCCTGGCAACTGATCACAATGTTGCATCGCTTCAGCGCGATGATGTCATGGGCCGACAGCAACTTCGTTTCATTCTTCGCCATCGGAGGCGCATTGCCACCGGCGTTGCTCGTCGAAAAAAACACCGGCTCAATCAGCGAAAAATCCCCTTCCGCCTGCATCCGGTCCAGCAACACCGAGCCGACCATTCCGCGCCAGCCCACCAATCCCACCAAAGTCATTTTCGATCTTCCTTATCCAAGCGAATCCTACTCGCGGTTTCCGTCTCTAGACACCAACTCGAACCAAGACCGAGTTAGTCAGGGATTTCTTGTGAAATCCACCTCGCCGACGCTTCGGGTCGATTTCCGAACCGCTTTAATTGTCTTCTCAGTGGTCTTCGTATCAAACCGGATATCGGTTGAGCAACTCCACCGTCGTGGCTGCTACGAAAAATGACGCTTGTCGTGCTCTCGAAGACTTGGCTCAGCGATTGTCCCGGCATGACGTTTCCGAAATTGGTGTGATCGTCCGCAGCCGGAGTCGCATCGCCGTCGGGGATCGACTGATCGTTGCCGCGAACATCAATCTCGGCCGGTGCTCGGCAACGAGTTTGGCATTCATGACCTTTTGGGTGGGGAAACATTGTCTCTATGAAGCGTCGGGCTGCGCTCAGAGACCATTGAGCGTTGACTTGTAGACGCATCACCAATTCAACTCCAGGGACGTTACCGCCGATTGGTGTTCCGCTCGTGCTTTGATCGTCAGTTCCCCTGCGATGCATTTGTCGGTGAGCTCATCCAAACGGACTTACGACTTTTTGCCCAACTTGAGTGTGAGCAACTGGTGCCGCACGCTGGGCGTCCAACAGCCGCCGATTGGCTCCAGAACACGACTAAGTTCGGCAGGAAATCAATTCGTTGTTGCGGGGCAGACTGGTTGATGTCAAAATCTCCAATAGAAATGATTAATGCATGACGACAGCTGATACGACATGCAGCCTCGCATTCGGGTCGAAGTCATCGTCCGTAAACAATGCGAAATCGTAAGGTGTAACTTTGGACCCAAGCTTCGAATTCGCTTGGAGCCGAAGTCCTATAAACTGCGGACGACGATCCAAGACGCTCCGAGTTCTTACGAGATTTAGCTACAAAATCTTCAGCAAGATCACCCCGAAAGCGAGTGACCCATGCAATTCCAACATTGGCTTTCTTCCCGTAGCTATTCCGAAGCTTGGATCGTATGAGTTTTTTCTGCAGAGTAAGGCGTTCGAGGATCGCGGTTTTCTGATTTGAGGCTTCACGGTATCTCTTTCTGCTCCCATCAACCGAAATCGAAAAATCATGAAACCGAATCGCAATGTGGATTGCAAATCATCGACCTGCGAACCGGCAGTATTGCACATGGGCTGCGAACCGGCGGCACGCCGGTGACCGAGTTGTATGACTCGATCGTCGTGCCGGGTGTGCGTCAGCCGATGGCGGTGGGCTTCAAGACCAACGAAATCAAACGACTGTTACTCGTGGATGAATCTGGGACTCTTTAATTCTTGTGTGACACCAAGGAATCTGAACCATGAAGCTTCAAAGTTGGCTGTCTCAATTGCGATTGGCTGCGACTCGTCCATTTTTCCGTAGAGGTTGGCAACGGAGTGGACAGCGAGCGCCACAACAAGCGGTTTGGCGGGCACAGTCTCAGCAAGTCGAGTCGTTGGAGACTCGAACGCTTCTCACGCTCAGTGCGCCGACGTGGGTGGAACTGGGGCCGGGGCCGGAACTCAACGGCAGCAATACGGCGATCGCAGGCGGCAACGTGGCGGGAGCCGTCGAGAAGCTCGCGCCGCATCCCACCGACGCCAACATTCTGTTTGCCGGGACCGTCAACGGCGGCATCTGGAAGACGACCAACGCTACCGCCGCCAGTCCTACTTGGACCCCGCTCACCGATAGCTTGGGATCATTGGCCATTGGCGATCTCGAATTCACACCGGGGCATTCGGACGTGATGTTCGCGGGGACGGGCAGCTTCAGCAGTTTGAGCTTTGAAGGGGGCAACAGCATCGGCGTGCTGCGGTCGCTCGACAGCGGCGCGACTTGGTCCAAAGTCGGAGGCACCACGCTCGACAATTTGCGTGTTCGCGATGTGACACCACTCGAATTCAGCGGCAGTCAGAGCAGCCAAATCGTGCTGGCGGGAACTCAATTCAACCCGACAGGGTTCAGCAATTCACCCCAGGCAGGAATGTTTCGCAGCACCGATGGTGGAGCATCATTCACGCGGATCAATGTGGGAAGTTCCGGCACTACAAATGCGAATGGGCTGCCGAATTCCACGTCGGTGAATTCGTTGCTGTCTGACCCGGCGGCACCGCAGACCGTGTATGCGACGATGCTGGATGAAGCGTTCACGAACTCGTCGCAGGGAGTCTTCAAGAGCACCGACAGCGGCGTCTCTTGGACGCGGATTGAAACCGGGATGTCACAGTCGCTGCTGGATAACGCCGAGCGGATCGAGTTGGCCGTCCATTACAACCCCTCGACCGGTTCGCGGGCTGTGTACGCGGTGGTCTTGGGGATTGTGACCGAGGGGGGCCAATCGGGAGTACGACCGACCGCCTTCTATCGCTCGACAGACCAGGGGGCCAACTGGACACAGATGGATACGCCGTCGACGACGGAAGGGGGGACGAACTACGGCTTGGTCCCCGGATTGAAGCCCGGCGGACAAGGCCGGGTCCACTTCTCGATGGTCGCGGACCCAACGTCTTCGACGATCGTCTATGTCGGAGGGGATCGGCAGCCGGGAAGCGGTGATGTCGGAGGCTCGTTCCCCAACTCGATTGGTGCGACCTCCTACAACGGTCGTCTGTTTCGGGGTGACGCCTCATTGGGTGCCGGCAGCCAGTGGGTCCACTTGACGAATTCGAACGCGCTCGGCGCGTCGGGCGGTGGCACGGCGGACAACAGCGGGCCACATGCCGACTCGCGCGATCTGGTCTTCGACGTTGTCGGCAATCTCTTGGAGTCCGACGATGGAGGCGTTTTTCGTCGCTCGAACCCGCGGTCCAACACCGGGGTGTGGACGACCACCAGCGGCAATATGCGGATCAGCGAAATACACAGCGTGGCCTACGACGCGCTCAACAACACGGTCGCCGGGGGCACGCAGGACAACGGGACGATCCGCCAAGACAGTAGCGGAGGTCTCACCTGGCACAGCCTGCTTGGGGGCGATGGCGCGGTCACTCGGATCGATGCGATCTCACAGCCGGGCGAGGCCATTTATTACTACTCGTCACAGTACATGGGGGGCGGATCGGGTGGCTTCCGGCGATCCACGTTCAACTCGGCGGGCGAGATCGTCGCGGACACCGGCGTGGCCTTTGCGATCGGCGGCGGATCGATTTACTCGACCGATGCGACGATCCAATTCTACACCCCCTATGAACTCAACGCGGTCGCTCCGCAACGTCTGCTGCTGGGGACGCAAACTCTGTACGAGTCCACTGACCGAGGTGCCAACGTGTTGATTCCGTCGGGCGGCTCTGCCATCGGCACGATCACCGCGATGGTCTACGGCGGGCGGTTGTCCGGCACGGACAATCCCGATGTGGCCTATGTGGGCACTAGCGCCGCTTCCAACAACCTGCGTCTGCGGACAACCAGCGGCGGGACATTCAGCGTGGTCTCGGCGTATGTGGGAGCGGCCCCGCGAGACATCGCCGTCAATCCAGAGAATTGGCAGCACGCCTACATCATCGACAAGTTCGGAAAAGTGTGGCGGACCACTGACGGCGGCAGTTCGTTCACCGACGTCACCAATAACTTGGCGTCTGTCACGCCGTTGGTCCAGGTCATCAACGCGACGAGCAGCGGCCTCACGACGGTGCCCGATCTGCGTTCGCTGATTGTGTATCCCGGCACGTCGGCGAATGGCGATGAGGCGGTCTTCATCGCCGGATTGGGCGGTGTGTTTGGCACCTCGAATCCTGAGTCGGCAACACCCACCTGGGTCGAATTCGGAACCAGCCTGCCCAACGCGGAGGCTCGGGAACTGGTCTACAACGCGGCGGACGATGTGCTGGTCGTGAGCACGTTGGGACGGGGGGCTTGGAAAGTGAACAACCTCAGTACCTTGATCGATGCCTCGACGAGTCACTTCGTCGTCAGCGACGCGTATGTGACGGAGGGCAATTCCGGGACTCAGACGGCGACGTTCACGGTGACGCGAAGCGGATCGACAAGCGGCACGGCGTCCGTCGATGTGGCGACCGCCGTGGGCAGCATCAACGCAGCCACGGCGGGAACGGACTACACGACTGTCGCGACAACGACGATCAACTTCGCGAATGGTGAGAGTTCCATAACCGTCAACGTCTCCGTCAGCGGCGAAGCAACGGTGGAATCCAACGAGACCTTCTTTCTGAATCTCTCGAATCCAGTCAGCGCGGACATCATTCGCAGCCAGGGGGTCGGCACGATCCTGACCGACGACGGACCACGATTGTCGGTCAGCGCAGTCACATACTCAGAAGGTGACAGCGGTTCGTTTTCCCGGACGGTCACGGTGACGTCCTCCCCCGCGACGACCACCTCGACCACATTCAGTTTGGTATTGCTCGGACGTGGCACAGCTAGCAGTTCGAGCGATGTCACTTCCCTCGGTGGGTCTTATCCGCTGACGATGATTTCCGGTCTGACATCGCAAGCTTACAACCTTGGTGGCTTTTCGAATGGCGACACGCTCGTCGAGGGAGACGAGACCTTCGCGATTCAGTTGCGCAACGTCGTGGGAGCGACCGTGTTGCCGGGATCTGGAACGGCGACGATCACGATGACAAATGACGACTCAGCGGACTTTGGTGACGCGCCCGATACCTACAATACGTTGCAATCCAGTTTTGGGCCGTATCACACAGCAACCGGGCCGCTGCTCGGAGCAACGCGCGACGCCGAACTGAACGCGACGCCGAATGCCGCGGCGTCTGGCGATGGCAGCGATGAAGATGGCGTCACACGCACCGACGGCTCGGCGATCGGCACGATGCAAGTGGGAACAACCTTCACGGTTCGGATCAACGCCTCGGCCATCTCGCAGTTGGATGCGTTCATCGACTTCAATCGCGACGGCACCTTCGCTCAACTGGGCGAGAAAATTTTCGACAACGTTACGTTGGCCGGCGGTAACAACGACCTGACATTTAGCGTTCCCGCAGGTGCCGCCCTCGGTGCCAGCTACGCTCGCTTCCGAGTGAGCACTGTCGGACGCTTGGCGTTTGATGGCCCCGCTGCGGACGGCGAAGTGGAAGACTACGCGGTCACGATCTCAAACTCCGTCCCGTATAGCTTCACGGTGACGGAGGTCGGCGGTGGCGCGACTTCGGTCAATGAGTCGGCTACGACCGACACCGTCAGCGTGGTGCTCGACGTGCAGCCGGTCTCGGATGTAGTCATCAGCGTCCTCAGCAGTGACACCGGCGAGGCAACCGCCAGCCCGGCCACGCTCACGTTCACGTCCGCGAATTGGAATGTCGCGCAGATTGTGACCGTCACGGGAGTCGATGATGCGCTGTTAGATGGGTCGCAAGCTTCATCGTTGACCTTTTCCATTGTTGATGCCAGCAGCGATGACAACTTCGATGCCCTGGCGGATCAAGTGGTTTCCGTCACCACGGCCGACAACGACACGGCGACGGCGAGCCTGTCGACGACCACGCAGGGAAACGAAGCGGGGCCGGTCAACATCGTCTACACGGTGACGCTGAGCAAGACGAACAACACGGGTGCGGCGATCACCGTCGAGCTGGATGATCTGGGGACGGGGACAGCGACGTCCGCATCAGACTACACGGCGATCGCGGCGAACGCGCAGATCAGCGTGGCGGCGGGTGCCAGCACGGGGACGCTGACGGTGCTCGTCATCGACGACGCATTGCTGGAAGCGACGGAGACGGTGATCGCGTCGATCTCCGGTCCCAGCTTTGGAGCGGTGTCGATTGGCACGTCCACGGCGACCGCCAACATCACCGATAACGACACGGCGACGGCGAGTCTGTCGACGACCACGCAGGGGAACGAAGCGGGGCCGGTCCACATCGTCTACACGGTGACATTGAGCAAGACGAACAACACGGGTTCGGCGATCACGTTTGATCTGGTTGATCAGGGGACCGGCACGGCGACTTCCGGTTCGGACTACACGGCGATCGCGGCCAACGCGCAGATCAGCGTGGCGGTCGGTGCCAGCACGGGGACGCTGACGGTGGTGGTCATCGATGACGTCCTGCTGGAAGCGACGGAAACGGTGTTCGCGGGGATCTCCAATTCCAACTCCGCGGCGGTGTCGATTGGCACGTCCACGGCGACCGCCAACATCACGGACAACGACACAGCGACGGCCAATCTGTCGGTGACGACGAACGGTAACGAAGCCGGGCCGATTTCCATCGTTTACACGGTGACGCTCAACAAGACGAACAACACGGGTTCGGCGATCACGTTCGATCTGGTTGATCAGGGGACCGGCACGGCGACTTCCGGTTCGGACTACACGGCGATCGCGGCCAACGCGCAGATCAGCGTGGCGGTCGGTGCCAGCACGGGGACGCTGACGGTGCCGGTCACCGATGACGGCCTGCTGGAAGCGACGGAAACGGTGATCGCGCGGATCTCCAATCCCAACTCCGCGGCGGTCTCGATTGGCACGTCCTCGGCGACCGCCAACATCACGGACAACGACACGGCGACGGCCGATCTGTCGGTGACGACGCACGGTAACGAAGCGGGACCGGTCCACATCGTCTACACGGTCACGCTCAGCAAGACGAACAACACGGGTTCGGCGATCACCGTCGAACTGGATGACCTGGGGACAGGCACAGCGACGTCTGGTTCGGACTACACGGCGATCGCGGCGAACGCGCAGATCAGCGTGGCGACGGGTGCTAGCACGGGGACGTTGACGGTGCTCGTTACCGACGACGCGCTGCTAGAAGCGACGAAAACGGTGATCGCGCAGATCTCCAGTCCCAACTCCGCGGCGGTCTCGATTGGCACGTCCTCGGCGACCGCCAACATCACGGACAACGACAGGACGACGGTGACGATCAACGGCATCACGCAGGACACAGGGACGTCGTCGAGTGACTTCATTACGAAGGACAACGACGGCCTGACGGTGGCGGCGACGCTGTCGGCGACGTTGGTGGTGGGAGAGATTCTGGAGTACTCGCACGACAACGGCACGACGTTCACGAACATCACCAGTTCCGTGGCGGGGACGGCGGTGAGCTACGCGGATGCGGGCCTAACAAGCACGAATACGATCAAGCTGCGAGTGTCGGATACGGCGGGGAACAGTGGGACAGTGGCCAGTCAGTTGGTGACCATTGACACGACGGCACCGACGACAACAGTGACGATCACCAGCATCACGCAGGACACGGGGACGGCGGGGGACTACATCACCAGCGACACGACGCTGACAGTGTCGGGGACCAACGGCACACTGGGGTCGGGTGAGAAGGTCCAGGTGAGCAGCGACGGCGGGACGGCGTGGAACGACGTGACGCAGGGCAGCGGGACGTGGAGCTACGTGGATGGCACGACGCACAGTTCGAGCTTCACGTATTCGGTGCGGGTGATCGAC
>JANMIF010000150.1:0-2047 GCA_031375695.1 Planctomyces sp. | reverse complement strand
CGCCGCTCGCGAGGCCCGCACGCGGTTTGAGCGTGAGGCGCGGACGCTCGCG
The DNA here is from genome assembly GCA_031375695.1 of Planctomyces sp. Lineage (GTDB taxonomy): Bacteria > Planctomycetota > Planctomycetia > Planctomycetales > Planctomycetaceae > SXKJ01. The sequence continues at coordinate 1,995 of JANMIF010000150.1, read as the reverse complement.
AAGATCGAGCATCCGGGGATCGTGCGGTTGTTCAAGTTCGGCGTGATTGACGATCGGCTGTACTTGGCCAGCGAATTGGTTGACGGCGGCGACTTGAAGGGACTGCTGAAGAATATTCGCGAGAACAAGCTGTCGCTGACCTTCGACCAGATCGCGCAACTGTGCGGCCAAGTGTCCGAAGCTCTGAACGCCGCGCATCAAGTCGGCATCGTGCATCGCGACTTGAAGCCAGCCAACGTTCTGATGAAGAGGGTTGAGGGTGAAGGGTTGAGGGTTGATGGCAAGACAGAGCAGACTCAAACCGTCAATTCGTCATCGCTGTCTTCCACCCTCAACCCTCAACCATCGACCCTCAACCTCCACCCTGTCCTCGCCGATTTCGGTTTGGCGAAGCGCGACGATCGGGCCGAGTACACGCTGACTCAAGACCACACGGTGCTCGGCACGCCGGAGTACATGTCGCCGGAACAATGGCGTGACAGCCATGCGGTCGGCCCGGCCTCGGACATCTACTCCGTGGGAGTCATTCTGTACGAGTTGCTCACCGGCCGCGTCCCGTTTCCCTGCACGACCGACAAATGGATTCTGCTGCGCGACGTCGTCCTCAAGGAAGAACCCATTGCGCCCCGCCGCTTGAACCTCGCGGTTCCGGTCAGCCTCGACACGCTCTGCCTGAAGTGCCTGGAGAAAGACCCGTCCCGCCGCTTCCCCACCGCCGCCGCCCTCGCCCAAGAACTCCACCGCTTCCTCCACGGCGAGCCAATCCACTCCCGCCCCATCACGCCCTGGGAACGAGCCAGGAAGTGGTGCCAACGCAACCCAGCGGTCGCGTCCTTGAGTGCGAGCGTCGTGATCGCGCGGCTTGAGGGTCGAGAGATGCAGAGTACACTGCCCGGAACATCCGCAAAGTTTGCGGCGCGGCCCCACGCCTCTTTGGACAGGCACGAAAGGAAAGATGCCACCATGCAGAAGATCAACAGACGCTTCACACGTTGGTTTCGCAGCAGTTCGTTGGTTGCGGGGATCTCCGCCGTGGCGGGCTGGATCGTGGTCTCCGTGGCTGTCGCTAGCCTGCTGATGGGCTGTCAGGAAGGTGACAGCCGCAAGGAAGCGGACAAGTCCCGCCAGTTGGCGGACGCAGTTCGGGAGTCGCTCACGTTCGAAGGGCACACGAGCGGGGTCCGTAGCGTCGCGTTTAGCCCGGATGGAAAACGGCTGGCGTCGGCAAGCGACGATAAGACGGTGAAAGTGTGGGACGCCACGAGTGGTCAGGAAACGCTTACGTTGAAAGGGCTCACCGGCTATGGCAATAGCGTGGCATTTAGTGCGGATGGGAAACGGCTGGCAACGGCCAAACATGATTGGATCGTAAAGGTGTGGGACGCCACGAGCGGTCAGGAGACCCTAGCGTTGAGCGAGCACACCCAGTCAGTCAATAGCGTGGCGTTTAGCGCGGACGGGAAACGGCTGGCGACGGGCAGCACCGATCAGACTGCGAAGGTGTGGGACGCCACGACTGGTCAGGAGTTGCTCACATTGAAAGGGCACAAGGGCTCTGTCGAATGCATTGCGTTTAGCCCGGACGGCGAACGCCTAGCTTCGGCAGGTGGCTACGAGGATCAGACGGTGAAGGTGTGGGATCTCATTAGCGCGCAGGAGTTGCTCACGTTGAACGGCCACACCGACTTGGTTAACAGCGTGGCGTTTAGCCCGGACGGGAAACGGCTGGCGTCGGCAAGCAACGATAAGACGGTGAAGGTGTGGGACGCCACGAGTGGTCAAAAGTTGCTGACGCTGAAAGCGAGCGGAGACACGAGCGAGGTCCACAGCGTGGCGTTTAGCCCGGACGGGACGCGGTTGGCATCGACAAGTGGGATCGACATCAAGTTGTGGGACGCCACGAGCGGTCAGGAAACGCTCACGTTGAAAGGGCACACCAGCGTGGTCTGGAGCGTGGCGTTTAGCCCGGACGGGAAACGGCTGGCGTCGGCAAGC
>JANMIF010000090.1:0-25924 GCA_031375695.1 Planctomyces sp. | reverse complement strand
CGAACGCCCACCTACAATTGAATGCCTTTATTTGTTTTATTTCATTTTGCTTGACCCGTACCGTGAAGCGCTCGGCTCGCCCCGCGGAGCGATGACGGCTACGTTGGGAGGCATCTGCCATGATGAAGCAAGTTCCACTCGGCGACGTCACGTTGAACGTCCAAGACTCCGGCTCCGGCCCGGTGATCTTGTTTGTTCACGGCTTTCCACTCGACCACACGATGTGGCAGCATCAAGTCGCCGAGTTCTCGCGCGATCACCGCTGCATAGCTCCCGATCTGCGTGGCTTCGGCCAAAGCGGCGTCACCAACGGTGTCGCCACTATGGAACAATTTGCCGACGACCTCGCCGCGCTGCTGGATGCGTTGCACATCACCGAACCAATCACACTCTGCGGCCTGTCGATGGGTGGCTGCATCGCTTTTCAGTTCGTGCTGCGACACGTCGCTAGGTTAAAACGACTGATCCTGTGCGACGCCCGCGCGGCGAATGATTCGCCCGAAGGAGTTACCAATCGGCTCAAGCTGGCCGAGGAAGTGTTGCGAACCGGACCGAAGATTGTCGCTGACACGATGCTCCCAAGACTCTTGATGCCCGCTCGCGGCCTGCCGGCCGAGCACATTGCCGACGAACTGCGGCAAGTGATTCTGGCAACGCCCCCAACCAGTATCGCGGCCGCCGCACGCGGACTGGCTCAGCGGATCGACGCGAGATCGCTCCTGCCAACGATTCAAGTTCCGACGCTGGTCATCGTCGGCGATCACGATCTGATTTCACCGCCGGCTGAAATGTCCGAGATCGCCGCCGCAATCCCGCACGCCGAATTCGTGGTCATCTCGAATTCTGGGCACATGGCCCCGATGGAGAATCACGCCGAGGTCAATGCCGCCATCCGAAGGTTTCACTCACACTAACCCCACGCGAGAGCGAGCGTTCGCCGAAACGAGGAGTTCCGTGTTCCGTGAAACGCTCACCCTCGCTCACGCGTCGGGTTAGTGAGATCTTCGCCAATCTCACGGCAACTGCGTGCTGCCCATCAAGAACCGATCGCACTCGCGGGCACATTCGCGTCCTTCGTTAATCGCCCAGACAATTAGGCTTTGGCCCCGGCGACAGTCACCGGCCGCGAAGACGCCGGGAATACTGGTTGAGTAGCGACCATAGTCCGCTTGGAAGTTGGAACGCGGATCGACCGCGATGCCGAGTTGCTGAGCCAAGATTTGTTCGGGGCCAAGGAACCCGAGCGCGAGGAAAACGTAATCGCATTCCAACTCGACTTCGGAACCTTCGACACGGCTGAACGGTGCTCCCCCCTTGACTGGCTTCGACCAATCGACTTTCACGGCCGTTAATGATTTCAAGTTGCCGTTCGCATCGCCGTTGAATTTGATCGTGTCGATGGCAAACGTGCGCGGGTCGGCTCCGAATTTGGCTGCCGCTTCGGCGTGGCCGTAATCGATTCGGAAAATGCGAGGCCACTGCGGCCATGGGTTGTTGACCGCTCGTTCGTCGGGCGGTTGAGGCACGATCTCGAAGTTCAACAGGCTGGAACAACCTTGCCGCATCGACGTGCCGAGGCAGTCGTTCCCTGTGTCTCCGCCACCGATCACGATCACCTTTTTGCCTTGAACGTTGAGACACTTGCCGTCTCGCAGATCGGAATCGAGCAGGCTCTTCGTATTACCGTGCAGGAACTCCATCGCGAAATGAACGCCTTTGAGATCGCGGCCGGGGATCGTCAAGTCGCGTGGTTTCGTGGCTCCGATAGCCAGCACGATCGCATCGTTTTCTTCTCGCAGATGGACGGCGTCGATATTCTGACCGACTTCACAGTTCGTGACGAACTTGACCCCTTCGGCCGCCATCAAATCGACGCGCCGCTGCACAACCCACTTTTCGAGCTTCATGTTCGGGATACCGTACATCAGCAGTCCACCGACTCGGTCGGCCCGTTCATACACCGTGACCGTGTGACCGACGCCGTTAAGTTGAGCCGCCGCCGCCAGTCCCGCCGGGCCGGAACCGATGACCGCGACCTTCTTGCCGGTCCGCATCTTCGGCGGTTGCGGCACGACCCAGCCCTCCGTGAATCCGTGATCGATGATCGCGCACTCAATGTTCTTGATCGTGACCGGCGGCGACGTGATGCCGAGCACGCACGCGCCCTCGCACGGCGCGGGGCAGACTCGGCCGGTGAACTCGGGAAAGTTGTTTGTCTTGTGCAACCGATCGAGAGCATCGCGCCAGTGTCCGCGGTACACGAGATCGTTCCATTCGGGAATCAGAGTATTGATCGGACAGCCCGACGCCATGTTGGCCATCAGCCCGCCTGTATGACAAAACGGGACGCCACAATCCATGCACCGCGCCCCTTGCTTGCGCAGGTCATCGACCGGCATGTGTTCATGAAACTCACGCCAATCCAAAATCCGCAATGCCGGATCACGATCCGTCGGCAATTCCCGATTGAACTCCATAAAGCCTGTGGGCTTTCCCATCTCAACTCACTCACTTTCTCTCGCTGCCGATTCAGACGACTGCTGTCAAATGCCACAACAAGTTGTTCATTAATTGTTGTCGTTAATCACACTTGTCCCGCTGCCGTGGCCACAACTTTGCCAGATTTATTCGATGATTCTTTCGCTAATTCAGCCAACGCTCGCTTGTAGTCAACTGGCATGACTTTGTGGAAATGAGCAAGTTCTGACTTCCAGTTGGCAAGGATGCGTTTGGCGACTTCGCTGCCGGTGTGTTTCGCGTGGCTTTCGATCAGTTGTTTTAGCTCAGCGATGTCGACCTCGACTTCGAGCACTTCGAGTTCGACCATTTCCGGGTTGAAATTCGATTTAAGCTGTGACTGCGGGTCGTAGACATACGCGACACCGCCACTCATGCCGGCGGCGAAGTTTCGCCCCGTGGGGCCGAGCACAACGGCGCGGCCACCAGTCATGTATTCGAGGCCGTGGTCGCCACAGCCTTCGACGACCGCTTTCGCTCCGCTGTTGCGAACACAGAATCTCTCAGCGGCGACACCGCGAAAGTACGCTTCACCGTGAATCGCGCCGTACAAGGCGACATTGCCGATCAGAATGTTTTCTTCCGATTTGAACGTCGCCGCTTTCGACGGGTAAATGATGATTCGACCGCCGCTCAAGCCTTTGCCGACGTAGTCGTTCGCGTCCCCTTCCAGTTCGAGGGTCACGCCGTGAACAGCCCAGGCGCCAAAGCTTTGGCCGGCGTGACCGGTGAACTTCAGGTGGATCGTGTCATCTTTGAGACCCTCGGCTCCCCAGCGTTTGCTGACTTCGTGAGACAGCGTCGTGCCAGTTGCTCGGTCGGTGTTGACGATGCGGAAGGTTTTCGATGTCGGCTTGCCGGTGTCAATCGCCTCGCGAACGGCCGGGATCAGCGTCGTTTGGTCGAGCGTTTCTTCGAGACCGTGCTTTTGAGCTTCTTTGCAATACGTCGCGACCGTCGGATCGGTCGTGGCTCGCGTTAGCATCGCGGACAGATCGACTCCCTTCGCCTTCCAATGTTGAATCGCGGCGTCGGTTTCGAGCAGATCGACTCGGCCGACCAGTTCGTTCATCGTACCGATGCCTAGCGACGCCATGATCTCGCGGCATTCCTCGGCAACCATGAAGAAAAAGTTGATGACATGCTCCGGCTGGCCATTGAACTTTTTGCGGAGTTCCGGGTCTTGCGTCGCGATGCCGACCGGGCAGGTGTTGAGGTGACACTTCCGCATCATGATGCAGCCCATCACGATCAGCGGTGCGGTCGCAAAGCCGAACTCTTCCGCTCCCAACATGCAGGCAATCGCGATATCGCGGCCGGTCTTCAACTGACCGTCGGTTTGCAAGCGGACGCGGCCACGCAGTTTGTTCATCACGAGCACATAGTGCGTCTCGGCGATGCCCAGTTCCCAAGGCAGGCCGGCGCACTTGATCGAAGTCAGCGGTGACGCCCCCGTCCCCCCTTCGGTGCCGGCGATCGTGATGTTGTCGGCGTGACCTTTCGCCACGCCGGCCGCAATCGTCCCGACGCCGACTTCGCTCACCAGCTTCACGCTCACGCGCGCCGACGGGTTCGCATTCTTCAAGTCAAAGATGAGTTGAGCCAAATCCTCGATCGAATAAATATCGTGGTGCGGCGGCGGGCTGATCAGGCCGACTCCCGCCGTGCTGTGCCGAGTCGCCGCGATGATCTTGTCCACTTTGTGACCGGGCAGTTCGCCTCCTTCGCCCGGCTTGGCCCCTTGAGCGATCTTGATCTGCAACTCTTCGGCATTCGTCAAATACCAACTGGACACGCCGAACCGACCGCTCGCAACTTGCTTGATCGCTGAGCGTTTCCAATCGCCGTTCGGTTCGGGAGCAAATCGCTTGTAGTCTTCGCCTCCTTCGCCGGTGTTGCTCTTGCCGCCGATCCGATTCATCGCAATCGCTAGCGATTCATGAGCCTCAGCCGAGATCGAACCGTAACTCATCGCACCGGTACAGAATCGCTTGACGATTTCCGCCGCCGGTTCGACTTGATCGAGAGGGATCGGAGCAGCGGATGCCTTGATCTTCAACAGTCCACGCAGGAAGCAGGACTTGTGAGCCTCCTCGTCGACGATCTTGCTGAAACGTTTGAACGCAGTTTTGTCACCACCTCGCGCGGCGTTCTGAATTTCGGCGATCGTGAACGGATTCCAAGCGTGCTTCTCACCGGTGCGACGCCAATGAAATTCGCCGGGGTTCGGCAACGTCGAGGCCGATTGAGTCTCTCGCGGCGGGTATCCGACTTCATGCCGACGCATTGCTTCCTTGCCGAGCACTTCAAAATCAACCCCTTTGATCCGGCTGGACGTCCCCGAGAAGCAGTAATCGACGACGCTTTCGCACAAGCCGAGCGCCTCGAAAATTTGAGCTCCCTTGTACGACTGCAACGTCGAGATCCCCATCTTTCCCATAACCTTGAGCATCCCCTTCTCGAACGCCTTGCGATACGCCGCGACGATCTTTTCGTCGGTCCATTGATCGCCAATCGTCCCGTCTTCGCGCGACGCCCGCAGGGCCTCGAAGGCAAGATACGGGTTGATCGCGTCCGCTCCGTAGCCGACAAGCAAGCAATGATGATGCACCTCACGAGCCTCGCCGGTTTCGACCACGATGCCGATTCGCGTGCGCAACTCGTGTCGCACGAGGTATTGATGTACGGCTCCGACCGCCAACAACGCGCTGACCGGAACCCGATCCGGCCCCGTGCCGCGATCCGACAGCACGATCAGCGAAAAGCCGGTCTTGATCGCCTGCGTCGCCTCTTGGCAGATCCGCTCCAGACACCAGCGCAAGCCGGGATCGCCCTGCGTCCGGGGGAACGCGATGTCGATCGTCTTCGTCTTCCAGCCTCGATAATTCAAATCCTTGATCGAAGCCAATTCCTCGTTCGTGAGGATCGGATTCGACACGGCGAGCCGATGACATTGCTTCTCGGACGATTCGAGCAAGTTCCCTTCCGGCCCGATGTAACACTCCAGCGACATGATCACTTCTTCGCGAATCGAATCGAGCGGCGGGTTGGTGACCTGCGCGAAGAGCTGCTTGAAGTAGTCGTAAACCAACCGAGGCTGATCGGACAAACAGGCGAGCGCCGCGTCGTTCCCCATCGAACCGAGCGGGTCTTTCTTCGTCTCGATCATCGGGATCAGCATGAACTGCAGCGTTTCGGTCGTGTACCCGAAGGCCTGCATCTGCTTGAGCAAAGTCGGTGGATCGTACTTCGGCGGGACGTCCGCTTTCGGCAGTTCCGCCAACCGCAACCGCTGTCCTGCCAGCCACTGTTGATATGGCCGCTTCGCCGCCACCTTTTGCTTCAACTCTTCATCGGGGATAAGCCGCCCTTGCTCGAAGTCCACGAGAAACATCTTGCCCGGCTGCAATCGCCCTTTCTTGACGATGTTCTCTGGCGGAATATCGAGCACCCCGACTTCCGATGCCATCACGACCTTGTCGTCTTTCGTGACGTAATAACGGCTCGGCCGCAGTCCGTTCCGATCCAGCACCGCTCCGATGTAGTGTCCGTCCGTGAACGAGATCGAAGCCGGCCCATCCCACGGTTCCTGCAACGCCGAAAAATACTCGTAGAACGACCGCTTCTCCGGCGACATCGCATGATGATTCTGCCACGCCTCGGGAATCATCATCATCACCGCTTCCGGCAGTGACCGCCCCGCGTGATACAGCAACTCCAGCGAGTTATCGAAGTTGCCCGAATCCGAACAGTGAGCCTCGCAGATCGGGAATAACTTCTTCAGATCATCGCCAAACAGATCCGACTGCATGACCCCTTGCCGAGCGTACATCCAATTGACGTTCCCGCGCAGCGTGTTGATCTCACCATTGTGAGCCATAAACCGGCACGGCTGAGCACGATCCCACGACGGAAACGTGTTCGTCGAAAACCGCGAGTGAATCATCGCCAGATGACTCTTGTAATCCGGGTCGCGCAGATCGGCGAAGTACGGCATGACCTGACACGGCATCAACATCCCCTTGTAGATTATGATGCCAGTGCTCAATGAACAGATATAAAACAACAGAGCCTGCTTGAGCTTCGATTCGTCTCGTAGTTGATGCGACGCCAGCTTGCGGATCACGAACAACTGCCGATCAAACGCTGCCTGATCGAGCCCTTCTTTTGCCCCGACAATCAACATTTCCATCGCTGGCTCGAAGTCCCGCGCCGACGGTCCGATGTCCGCATTGACCGCATCCGTCGGGACATGCCGCCAGCCAATCAACGTCTGTCCCTGTTGCTTCACGATCTCATTGACAGCGTTCTTGCAAAGTTCTCGTTCCGCCGCATCCTTTGGCAGAAACACAATCCCCGCTCCGTACCGGCCGCGAGCCGGCAACGTCACGTTGAGTTCCGCCTTCGCAACTTTCTCCAAGAACTCATACGGCAGCGCCGTCAGAATCCCCGCTCCGTCACCGGTGTTCTCTTCGCATCCACACGCGCCGCGATGCGTCATCCGCCGCAACATCTCATCCGCATCATCAATGATCGATCGTGACCGCACCCCTTTGATGTGCGCCACGAACCCGACTCCGCACGCATCATGCTCAAACGCCGGGTCATACAACCCTTGCTTCTTCGGCCAGCCATTACTGTGAAACTGCATTGTCATTTCTTCACTCCGATACCCGATCCTTCGAATCGGTCAAACCGCCGACGCGACTCGTCAGCACACTTTCAATTCAACTTGCTACCGCCTGCGCCGTCTTCGCTCGGCCATTCTTGTGTCCATTCGCACGAGCTACCGGTGGCAACGAATCAACCGGTGCTTTCAGCAATTCCAAAAACTTCGCCGCTGCTGTCGAGAGCGTTTTGTTCCGCTTGTGAATCACGCCAATTGGTCGAAACCATTCAACGTCCTTCAGCGACAGCGCGACCAACGTACCCGCTTCGACCTCGCGCCGAACGGTCGGTTCCGGCAAGATCGACACTCCCGAACCAATCTCGACCGCCCGCTTGATGTTCTCGATGTTGTCGAACGAATGCACCACGCTAACACCGATCTTCTCGGCTTTCAGCCAGCGGTCGATCTGTCGGCGAATCTTCAATTCGTCGGTCAAACCCACGAAATTTTCCCCTTCAATCGCCTGAGCCGACACGCCGTGCTGTTCTTGAGCCTCTTCGACCAACCTGTGATCCGGCGGCACGACCAACACCATCGGTTGCCGCTGCCATTCCACAGCCGTGAACTCGCCCCCTTCCTTTGGGAACGAGACCAAACCGAGATCCGCGTCATCGGCCGATACGCGGCGGTACACTTCGTCCGGATGCAAGTAATCGATCTTCAATTCGACATCGGGATACAGCTCGCGAAACCGAGCCACATACCGATCCATCTCCGACAGCCCGACCGAATAAATCGCCGCGATGCGAACTCGCCCGACGACTTTGTCGACCATCGTCCGCACGCGATCTTCCAGCTTCCGAAACCCATCCAGGACCGTACGGCATCCTTCGTGATAAACGCGTCCAGCCGGAGTCAACTCAAACGGTCGCTTGCCCCGATCGATCAGCTTCACACCGAGTTGCTTTTCGAGCGCCGCAATCGACTGGCTCACCGAAGACTGCGTGACATCGTGTTCGGCCGCAGCTTTTGAAAAACTATGCAGCGCCACCACGTCGCAAAATAGCTCTACGTTCCGCAATGGCATAAGACCACACCCTTCCCGCAGACATTTACCCCACACGACAGCGCGCCGGGTAAACGACCACGAGCCACCATCAGTTTCGCTAATCCAGCATCCCGCCAGCCATAAATCCGAACGGGCAAATTAATCTTGCCTAAACGGATCGTCAATCGTCAGTGCGAAACTTTGGAAACGAGGAATGAGAAACAGAAATCGGCTGTCACCCCACGGCAGTCGGCGGACGGCATAAAACCGATGGCCGATTTCAATTTTGCCGTTCTTCAACGGTTCGGGTCAGCGTGAATTTCCGCGCGGAGCCCGGCGGGACGGTCGGTCGTCACACTGGCGATACCTTCGTCACGGAGCCAAGTAGCTCGTTCGGCGGAATTCACAGTCCAGACGCAACTTTGCAAATGATGGCAACGGATGAGTTCGATATCGCCGTCTGGTCGTTGCAGCAGGTCATTGATGTCGAGGCCGTCGAGGCCGGCTTGCAATGCGCAGTCGATCAAATGAGCTGTCGGCGGGTTGAGTTGCCACTCGGCGTGAGGCGACGGGGCGTCTCCCTTGCCAACAAGACATTGTTCGGTGACCCACAATGCAGTGCGCTCGGGGAATGCTCGTTTGACGGCGACGATCGTGTCGAAATCGAGACTGATCAGCACCGTCTGTTCTCGCAGCGTGCGAGCGGCGTGCAGAACATCGTGCAGTTCGGGTAGCAGGTCGAGGCCACATTTGACTTCAATGAACAGTCGCTTACCGAGCGGGACAATGTCGAGCACTTCAGCCAGCGTCGGAATCCGTTCACCGGCGAAGCTCGGCGATTTCCACCAGCCGACATCCAGCGATTTCAACTCCGCGAGCGATCGCTCGGTCACGCGCCAATCGACTCCGCCGGTTCGTAAAGTGGTGTCATCGTGAATGGCGACGATCTGGCCATCGGCCGTGAGTTGCACGTCGATCTCGGCCGCATCGGCGTCTTGTTGCCACGCGAGCTGAATCGCCGCCAGTGTATTTTCCGGAGCGTCCGCCGAAGCCCCGCGATGTGCGACGATCTCCACGCCGACCGAGTTCATGGTTTTACGCTCTCAACTTCGGAACTTTTGACGGCTTGTTCCAACTCAGAGACGTACTTCAGATACTGCCGATCGAGTTCGTTGAACTCAATGCCGGTCAAGTCCTCAAGCGAATCGACTCGTTGCCGAGGCGTGACGGCTTGCTGATACATCTGCCGCAGGTGTTCGACCAGCGCGTCGCGATACTGGCCTTCCTCGAAGTGCATGAAGAAATGGACGAGGCCCGACGCTTGGCTGTAATTGTTCGAGATTCGCGGGTGTGATTGAAATTGATCTTTGCCCATCGCCGTGAAGTCGCGGAGTTTGAGGTAGTACCGATCCTTAAGCGCCAATTGCCGAGCCGCCTCGAAGCGGATGTAACGCGGATCGCCCAACGACGCACCGTCGGGGCGCAGTTCAAACGACTCGATGTAGCAGGCGATCCCTTCGATCAGCCAAAAGTTCGCGGTGCTGGCGATGATCGGGCTAGGCTTCAGATGTGCGGCCAATAACTGATGCGTTGCTTCGTGGAACAGCGTCGTTTCGGCCGGCTCGTTCGGATTCTGAAAGCTGTACACGATCCGGTCATCGACGTCGTACAGGCCGTTCGTAATTTCAATCTGCTTTTTGTACTTGCCGCTGAGCCGCTGAATGTATTCGTCGCGCGACTTGAAGAAGTGAACCTCGAACTGCTTCGTGGCCTTGCCGGCGAGCAACGGGTTCGCGAAGAGTTTTCGGAGCTGTTCCGGATCACTGAAGAATGCGGCAAAGGTCTGTTGAAAGAATGTGTGAAAGCTTTCGAGCGCCATCGCCAAGGCTACGCCACGTTGCAGGCCGACGTTCGTCTTCAACAAGTAATGCTCGGTCCGAATCTCCCAGGCCTGGCGGAAATCCGATCGCAATTCCTCTTCCTGAGCGACCGGCATCCAGCGCGCGTTGTAATACCGCTCGTTGTTCTGATACCGCGTCACATGTGCCGCCGGCAGCCAGCCGAATTGATCGGTCCAGACTTCATTCTTACCCAGCTTGCCGCGTTCAAACGGTGAAACCCATTCGTCTTTGTAGCGGACATAACCCAACAACCGGCGCGGCCGTTCCAAGTCCGAATCGTGAAAGACGGCTTCTCGCACGAGCGTGAACGCATAGCTGGGAAACCCCGCCTTCACCGCTCGCTGAGCCAGACTGTCCAACTTGGCCGCGTACTCTTTGCGTTGTTCCCGAAGCTGCGAACGAGCGAGCTTTTCATTTTCGGACAGATCGCCGGGCAACGGCGGCTGAACTGATCTTGGCAACGGTTCAAACCGCAACACGTCGGGATGAGCCGGCTGAGCCAACCGCCGCACCTGAGCTGCGATCGCCTTGAGGTCTCGCAATTCGCAGTTCTGCGCGATCCGTTCTAGCCCGTCCGCCAAAACGCGGTGAGCGTCACGATGTTCGACTTGCAAATTCCGCAAAGCCTTCTCGGCCTTGCTGGCGGAATTCGTTTGAGCCAACGCCACCACCTCCGGCCACGCGACAAACCACGCGGCCCAGCTCAAGCCAACAATCAGAATTGCACGCTCCGACATTAACACATCCCGTAGCCTGTGATGATGGAGCCATTCTGTCGGAGTTATGCGATCAGTGCGAGGTCTATTTGGAGGCGCCACACTAACCTGGAGCGGCACACCAAACCGACGCGAGAGCGAGAAAGATCGCTCCAAAGGCCCTAAAATCTGTGCGGCGTGAAACTCTCGCCATCGCGTCGGGTGAGTGTGAGTGTCGTCCCACGCCCACGGTAAGTCGCTCGAATTCACCGTCGCTGCCACTGTTGTTTCCAACCGGAACTCGGCGGATGTCGCCACTGATTATCGTGGCATTGGCCACGAGCGGCCAAACTTCCGGGCCAGGATTCCGCCGGCCAGCGGCCTTGTTGCAGATCAACCGTTTCGCCGGCAAAGTGCGAGAGTTGATCGGCAGAAGTCCATTCGTCGAATACGTCGTCATCGGAGGCCGAATAGCCGAACAATTCCTTGACGCTTCGGACCAGCAGCAAAGTCAGACCCAGACCACTCGCCATGAAGATTGCAACGAGCGGCAGAAATGGGCCAAGCGAGAAATACAGTTCGGTGCGCCGCCAAATCCATTTCCAAAACAGCACGACGATCAACGTCCCAAGGCTCAAGAACGGGCCGTACGGAATCTCGCGATCCCAGGCCAACATCCGTGTGACGAGCACAAAGAACACGGCCAAGAACGCCGACAAAAAGATCGCCACCAACGTCGGCTGCCAGCCAAGAAACGCTCCGACCATCCCCATCAAGATCACATCGCCGAAGCCCATCGCCTCGCGTTTCAACGCCCACTGCCCGATCAGCCGAATCCCCCATATCGCACCGCCGCCAATCACTATGCCAGCCAAGCTCACCGCCAAGCCATGCCACTGCGGATGCAGCCCAATCCATCCTGGCTTCGCGATGCTCAACCAATCCGGAGCATGTTCACCAGTGAGCCAGTAAAACGATGTCCGCACGATGCTGGAATCTTGAAACCAAACCGGAACCAGCCACAGCTTGCCAAACGCGACCGCACCGGCCACGCCCATCGCAAGCGGCGGCAGCGTGACGGAATCGGGAATAATCATCAAATCCCAGTCGATCAACGACGCAACCAACAACGCTTCCAACAAGATCAGGTGATACACAAACCGGACGTTGACCATCATGATCGGAAAGTTGCCGAACCAATTCTCCGGAGTCGCAGGCGACAACGAAGTGGTCAAACAGCTTTGAGCAATTGTCACGTTCCAGCCGATTGGGATTTCCATCCAATACAGCAGCACGAACAGCAACCCATTGGCCAATTCGATCAACGGGTATTTGGCCGGGATGCGGCGCAGGCAGAAGCGGCATCGGCCGCCGCGCATTAGCCAACCGACGATCGGCAAGTTGTCGCGAGCCATCAGTTTTTTCTGACAGCGATCACAATGAGACGGATTCCGCCACAACGATCCCCAGGCGGCCCACAGAGATTTCCAGTCTGGCCAAAGAATTCGGAGGTCAGAAAGAAAACCCGCCCACAGCCCGTCGGATGTCGGAAGAACGTGCTCGACCGGTCCGAGATGTTGCGGCAGTCGATGAACGCAAACCGTCAGAAAACTTCCCAGTACTGTGCCATACACGAACAAAAAGATCGCGAAGATCCACCACGGCAGGTCATACGGAATCATGGCTGGCCCCCCTGCCCTGGTTCGGTAACAACGTGCTGATAGGCCCGATCAACTAACTCGGCGAGCGATGCCGAATCGGTATCAAGCGTGAGTGTGGCGTATTCGCGATACAACGGTTCGCGAACTGCCAGCAGTCGCTCAATTTCTGCGCGGCCACCGCTTACCGTGAGCTTTGGTCGGCGCTGACCGGTTGTTGGATCAGTTGCTAAGCGGCGTTCGATCGTGTCGGCGGAAGCCTGCAACCAAATCACTGGTCCAGCGGCGTGCATGTCACGACGAGTCGCTTCGTCCAAGATCGCACCCCCACCGGCCGCCAACACAAACCGGTCTCGATGTGTCAATAAGTCCGACAATAACTCACGTTCTAACCGTCGGAATTCCGCTTCGCCGTCGGTTGCAAAGATATCCGCGATCGTTCGCCTCGCGCGATGTTCCAATTCCACATCGGCATCCAACCAATCCCAGCCCAATCGTTGTGCCAACGGAACGGCCAGCGTCGTTTTGCCCGTGCCGCGATATCCGATGAGTGTGACGATCATGCGCATCATTCTTCCGGATTCAAGTTAATCCGAACAGGCGAAAGATGTCGCCGCAGAACTTCTCGCATGGTTTCCAGCGGTGCGGGCTGTCCGGTGAACAGTTCGAACTGCGCGGCCGCCTGACGAACAAACATCTCCAGTCCCGACACGGTTTTTGCTTCACGTTGCCGAGCTTGTTTCAGGAGCAGCGTGTTTTCGGGATTGTAGACCGTGTCGAAGACCAGCATTCCGTCGCGGAGCCAGTTGTCGGCGAAGGGGCTGTCGTCCACGTTCGGGTGCATTCCGACCGGCGTGCAGTTGATCAAGACATCCACGAACATGGCCCCGCGGTTCTCCCACAAGCAGTGTTGGCAACCGATTTTTTCCGCCAGTTCTTTGGCTCGCGCGTGCGTTCGACTGGCGATTTGCAGAATCCCGCCGTTCTCAACCACTCCCGCCCCAATGGCCTTCGCAACCCCCCCTGCCCCGAGCATCAGCACCTTGCGGCCCGAAAGAACCGTGTGGTTTTCTGGCTCGGCTCCCAAGCCAATCGCCAGCGTTTGCAAAGCGGCGAGGTAATCAGTGTTCGTCGCTTGCCATTGCCCATTGGCGTTCTTCCAGAGAGTGTTCGCCGCTTGCAACGTCTGCACGGACGGCGAAACATGCTGAGCTTTTTCGATGACCGCCTCCTTATGCGGGATCGTCACACTGTAGCCTCGCACGTCGAACCATTCGAAATCATTCAGCGTCGGCAACAGCTTGTCTTTCGGAATTCGGAACGGCACATAGACCGCGTTCAGACCCAATTTTCGAAACGCCGCATTGTGAATCAGCGGGCTCAAGCTGTGCGAAAGAGGGTCGCCGATCACCGCGAAGATTTTCGTGTCGGCGTTGATTTGATCGTACCGATACAAGTACTTCATCTCGTCAAACGAGAGCTGCCCCGGAGCCAACTCGCGATCTTTGTTGAACGTCGCGTAAGTCAGCGGGCTGCCGAACTTGCCACACAGAACACGACTGGCCAAGCCCAGCTCACCCATGCAAAACCCGGCCGTCGGTACAGAGGCGTGCTTGACCAATTGCAGCATCCGCACCATGTCACCCGGTGCATTGGCCATCGTCACGATTTTAATGATGTCGGGATCGAGCTTCGTCATCCGCGCATGAATCTCGGCCAAATCGTGCGGAGTCTCATTGAAGTTGTGGTAACTGATGATCCGCTTGGTAGTGCCGTACCGGCGAATCAACGGAGCCACATCCATTTCCAAATCGACGTACGCGACCCCTTGCACGATCGCCTGTCGCAATAGCGTCTGCCGCTGTTCTTCCGAGTCTCGCCAGCGGCCTTTGTCCTCGGCTCGCCGAATCGTGATCACCACGGGAGTCGGGCTTTCCTTCAAGAGCCGCCCCAAATCGGGGATATGCGACAAATAATCGAGACGCAACTCGACCAACTCCGCCCCCCGCTGGGCGAGTGCCTGATGTTCCAAAACCATCATCTTGTGCCGCGTTCGGCCAATGCTGACGCAAATCATGGTCGTTTTAGTTATTTTCGTGATCGCGGGCAGAGAGGCGCTGGCGGAGTAGTGTGGCTCGCGCGACGTTGCGCTCGGCGGATTCCAGTTGCGACTTGTGGACTTTTTGCAGGTGCGCAGGTTGAGTCAGGATCAGCAGTTCGTTGATCGTCGGAATCTCCAAGGAGTCGATCAGGCCGATGTTGACTCCCATGCGGACGCTGGAGAGCAGATGCAGGGCCTCTTCAGTCGTCATCGTTTTGGCACCACGAAGGAGGGCGTAGGCTCGCGAGATTTGATCATGCAGGCCGTCGCGGTTGTCCTTCAACAGCGATTCGCGGGCGCGGCGCTCGTACTTCAAGATCGCTGGGATGATTTCCGCCACCGTGCCGATCAGTTGCTCTTCGCTCTTGCCGAGCGTCATCTGATTCGAGATTTGGTAGAAGTCACCCATCGCTTGGCTTCCTTCGCCGTACAAGCCGCGAACGGCAAGCCGCAGACGCTGCAACGCTTGAAAGACTTTTTGAATCTCCTTAGTCAGCACAAGTCCGGGGAGATGCAGCATCACGCTGACTCGGATGCCGGTGCCGACGTTTGTCGGGCAGGACGTCAGATATCCCAGCCGCTGACTGAAAGCAAAGGCGACTCGTTCGCTCAATAAGTCATCGACCTGATTGATTTCCTGCCAGCAATCGTCGAGGGCGAAGCCGCTATGAATGACCTGCATCCGCAGATGATCTTCTTCGTTGACCATCAGGCTGACGTTTTCTTCCTCGCTGACGCCAACACCGCGCGGGCCTTGGCTTTCAGCCAGTTCGCGGCTGATGAGCTGCCGCTCAACCAGGAACTGCCGGTCCATACCAGAGAGATCGCTGACGGCAACGTAGTTCAAGGGGTTTCGCAACGGCAACTTGATGATGTTGTCGCGCAGAACCGCTTCGATGTCCGCTTTCGCGACCGTATCGGCTCGGCCGGGAAACGGGAAGTCGGCTAAATTGCGTGCCAACCGAATCCGGCTGGACATCACAATGTCCGACTCCGGCCCCGTGCCCCGCAGCCACTCTCCGCAATGTTTCGCCAGCGAATCCAAATCCACGATTGATTCCTTCTTACGTAGCCCAGTTGCTCCCGCAACTGAGATTTCCGCTGCGGTCGGTTGCCTCATCAAAGCACAACATGGGGAGTTCCAACATCGAGAGTTCAACGACTCTCGGAATACGAGTCGCGGGAGCGACTCGCCTACGTCACCGGCTCGGCTTTCAATTTTGTTTCGACTTGTTGAATTTCGTCGCGAAGCTTGGCGGCTCGTTCGTAGGCTTCATCCCGAATCGCCGTACCGAGTTCGTTGCGGAGTTTGATCAGCCGGAATTGTTCCTGGCCAGCGGTTCCCAACTGGTGTGGAGCCTTGCCAACGTGTTGCACCTCTTCGTGAATGTTCCGCAGAAGTTGATCCAACTCGGTCTCGAAGACCTCGTAATCGTGCGGGCAGCCAAGGCGTCCGCCGCTGCGAAACTGCTTGAACGTGATGCCGCACTGCGGGCAGGCCAACTCATCGACCGCGTCGAGATCTGCCGCGCCGTCGCCCAAAGCATCGTCATCTTCCGGGCCGGACTGCGCCAGATATTGCTGAGCACACGTTTCGCACAGGTGCAACTGCTGCACTTCTCCTTTGCGAATCTCGGTGATGTGCAAGGTGGCAGGCTTGGAACAGCGACGGCACTTCTTCATGATGTTCGTCCACAGGGCTGGCCGCCAATATCACTCCGTTATGCGGCTGGCTGGATTCTAGTGAGCAGGCAGGTTCGGTCAAACCTGACTTGAATGACGATTGAGGAAATACCCAATGACGAACAAAACACGAAATCCGAATGACGAATCGGGCGTGAACGATTCGCGGATGCGGCGGATTGTTCGTCATTTGGTATTCGTCATTCCTTCGTCATTGGCTATTTCGTCATTCGTCATTCCATCGAGTGTTTCATCATTCAGCATTTGAAGGCTCGCATGCCAACTCATCTTCCCGACTTCGACACCTTTTGCCGTTTGGCCAAACAAGGCGATCTGGTTCCGGTGTATCGACAGCTAGTGGCTGACACGCTGACGCCGGTCAGTGCGTTTTGCAAATTGCAGTCTGGGGTGGATGCGTTTTTGTTCGAGAGCGTTGTCGGTGGCGAGAAGATCGGGCGGTACAGTTTCGTCGGGACGGACCCGTTTCTGCGATTCGAGGCGTTCGGCCAAGAAGTCATCGTGACCGAATGCGATTCGAGCGGACAGCCGAACCGCGAGACGCGGCGACGATTGGCCGATCCACTTAAAGAATTGGAATCGCTGATCGCCGGATACCGAGCGGCTCCACATCCGAAGCTCCCTCGATTTTGCGGTGGAGCGGTCGGGTACGCGGGTTACGACATCGTCCGCTATGCCGAACATTTACCGAATGCTCCGTCCGACGATCGTCACCTGCCGGACGTGTCATTCGCTTTGTACGACCGCATGGTGATCTTCGATCATGTGCAAAAGACGATCTTGGTGGTTGGGCATGCTCGCGTTGGGCAGGCTGGAAACCTGCCCAACGATCGAACCGAACTGCAAGCCGCCTACGAAGCGGCGTGTGCTCGCGTTGATGAAACGTGCCAGCAATTGCAACTCGGCAAAGCCGATTTGGCGTTGAACGACATCGACCTCGCGGGCGAGCCGCAATTGGCCTACCGATCGAACTTCACGCAACCGGAGTTCGAGGCGGCGGTGCGGACCTGCAAGGAATACATCGTCGCTGGCGACATCTTTCAGGTGGTCATCAGTCAACGGCTACAATTGGAAACGAAGGCAACGCCGCTCGACATTTACCGAGCTTTGCGAGTCGTGAATCCCAGTCCGTTCATGTTTCTGTTGAAGACACCGCACACGACGCTCGTCGGCAGTTCGCCGGAAATCATGGTCCGCGTGGAAGACGGCGAGATCACGATCCGGCCACTCGCCGGAACACGCAAACGGGGCGCGACCGACGAAGAAGACAAACGGTTGGAACAAGAACTCCTCGCCGATCCGAAAGAGCGAGCCGAGCATGTCATGCTGGTCGATCTGGCTCGCAACGATGTCGGCCGAGTGGCACAGTACGGCAGCGTCAAACTCAGTGATGTGATGAGCGTCGAGCGTTACAGTCACGTCATGCACATCACATCAAACGTGCAAGGCCAACTCCGCCCCGGCCTGACCGCGCTCGACGCACTGCGAGCCGGGTTGCCGGTCGGCACGGTTAGTGGCGCTCCGAAAGTTCGGGCGATGCAAATCATCGACGAACTCGAACCGACTCGCCGTGGTCCGTACGCTGGAGCGGTCGGCTACATCGACTTCACCGGCAACATGGATACCTGCATCGCCCTGCGCACGATCGTTCTGCAAGGCGAAACCGCGTCAATTCAAGCCGGAGCCGGCATCGTCGCCGACAGTATCCCGGACAGCGAGTACCACGAAACGCTTAACAAGGCCAAGGGATTGCTCAAAGCGATCGACATCGCTGAGCGGCAGTTGTGATCCTTAGATCCGATTCAGTGAAACTCACCTATGCCGACTCACCGCATGCACTTGAAAGGCCCTTGGGATTATTGTTGGCTCGACCGTGAAGAACCTGACGGGCGAGTCGTCATGCCGATGTCTTGGCGGGAGTTGTTCGGAGTCAACGCGGGACGAGTTGAGTTTCGACGTAAATTTAATATGCCGACAAATCTGGAGTCTCACGAGCATGTCTGGATTGTGTTTGACGGAATCGGCGGTGATTCGGCGGTGTCGGTCAATCGCAAGTCGCTGGGGCACGTCGCGGCCGATAAGTCGAAGGCCGAGTTTGAGATCACGTCGCTCTTAAATGTTCATAACGAACTGTGCGTGGACTTGAGCTTTGATCCCGCGCGAGCGCCACCGCAATCGGGAGGCTTGTGGGGGCCAGTGGCTTTGGAGATTCGGTTTGATGACGCCATGACTCCCGATCCGAATTGGTCGCCGAAGTTTTTTGCGACGTGAATCGCAATCCACGTTAAC
The DNA here is from genome assembly GCA_031375695.1 of Planctomyces sp. GTDB lineage: Bacteria > Planctomycetota > Planctomycetia > Planctomycetales > Planctomycetaceae > SXKJ01. The sequence goes on along the minus strand of JANMIF010000090.1, from coordinate 7,405 downwards.
CTGACGCGAGGGCGAGCGTTCCGCGAAGCGCGGAGTTCATCGTCGTGCGGAGCCCTCGTTCACGCGGCGGGTTAGTGTGCATAACCGGAATAAACGGTTGAGTCGAATGAACGTGGTTGGACGCACGAGTTCGCCTTGAGCCAACAAACGGGAATCGCCGATGAGAACTCTGCCCATGCTTGTATCGCGGCATTTTTTGGCGTGGTTTGATTCGGCGATTACACCGTGAACTCAAACGAACGTGAGTCGCGGGAGCCTCTGTCCTACGTTGTGGATTGATTCGGCGAGTACACCGTGAATTCAAACTCTGACCGCTCCCTGTTTTTGTCGCTGACATGCGTGCTGTTGGGTTTTGGCGTGTTGATGGTTCACAGCGCCAGCATTACGTCGCGGCCGACGGAGTTTGAGCAGGTTTATCTGTCGCGGCATTTGATGCACTTGGCGGCTGGCATTTGTTTGGCCAGCGTCTGCGCGATGATGCCGGCCTCGTTTTGGAAACGGGCCGCTCCGTGGTTGTTCTTGGCGACGCTGGTCTTGCTGGCGATCGTGCTGGTGCCGGGAATCGGGACGCGGGTGAAAGGGTCACAGCGGTGGTTGCGGCTGGGCGGGTTTCAGATGCAGCCGTCGGAGTTGGCGAAGCTGACGTTGCCACTGCTGTTGGGAGCGATCGCGGTCAAGCGGCAAGCAGACGTGCGTCGTTGGATCGCGGGGACGGTGCCGTTCGTCGTGCCGGTCGCGATCGTGATGCCGCTGGTGTTGATGCAGCCCGACTTGGGAACCGCTGTCTTTCTGGTGATGTCGAGTGGTTTCTTGCTGTTTCTCGCGGGCTGGCCGATTCGGAATTTCGCACTCGGCCTGTTGCCGGCGGCGGGAGTCGTGCTGACGTTGAAGGCGTATCAATGGCAGCGGATCAACGACTTCGTGGCGTCGTGGTCTGACATTGATCGAGCATCGTATCACGTCAAGCAGTCGCTGCTGTCGCTCGGTTCTGGCGGCTTGATGGGAACTGGTCTCGGCAAAGGTTGGCAGAAGTTGAGCTTCCTGCCGGAAGCCAACACGGACTTCGTCTTCGCTGTGGTCGGCGAAGAGTTGGGCCTTGTCGGCGCACTGGGGCTGATCTTGCTGTGGGTCGGTTTCTTCGTGACCGGCATGAAGTTGTTTTGGCGACATCAGGAACGGAGTTTCGCGTTTCTGGTCGGCGTGACATTACTCAGCCAAATGGTGCTGCAAGCCGCGATCAACGTCGCCGTCGTAACCAGTCTGTTGCCAACAAAAGGGATTTCGCACCCGCTTCTGAGCTACGGCGGCAGTAATCTCGTGATCACTCTGATGTCGATCGGCGTGATGATCAGCCTGTCGCGCCAAGAATCGTCGGTTAGCGCGTCAACGCCGGCTCTTGCCGTGTGTCATTCGTAAGTCTACTTAAATTCGTGGGGGACATTTCTTCCCATGAATATAGGCAGACCACGAATGGAGGAACCCTGAACTGTGCTACCTTGCCGGCTTTAGCACGGCCATCGCCAGCGGCGGCAGCGCAAGTTGCACACTTTGGGCTTGTCCATGAGAGCGGATCGGTTCGGCGGCGACTCGGCCTTGGTTGCCGATGTTGGTGCCGCCGTAGATCGCGGAGTCGCTGTTCAGGATTTCAGAGTAATCGCACAACTTCGGGACGCCGATGCGGTAGTCGAAGCGCGGGACCGGCGTGAAATTCAAGATCGTGATCGTGTAATCCGAGCGATCTTTGCCGTAGCGGACGTAGGCGTAGACGCTTTGCTGCCAGTCATCGGCGGCAATCCAACCAAAACCGTTGGAATCAAAATCCAATTCGTGCAGCGACGGTTGTTCTCGATAGACTCGGTTCAGGTCGCCGACAAATCGGCGCAGGCCGTCGTGCCTCTCTTGGCCGAGTAACGCCCAGTCGAGTTCCGTGTTGTAGTTCCATTCCAGCCATTGGCCGAACTCGCACCCCATGAACAGCAGTTTCTTGCCAGGCATCGTGTATTGGTAGCCGTACAGCAAGCGAGCATTCGCAAACTTCTGCCAGTAGTCCCCCGGCATCTGCGAGAGCACAGATCGCTTGCCGTGAACGACTTCGTCGTGAGATAGCGGCAAGACAAAATTTTCTGAGAAGGCGTAGACCATGCGGAACGACAAGTTGTTGTGATGATGTTTGCGATGTACGGAATCTTCGCGAACGAATTTCAGCGTGTCGTTCATCCAACCCATATCCCATTTCATGCTGAAGCCGAGGCCGCCGGTGTACACGGGGCGGCTGACTCCGCCCCACGCGGTCGATTCCTCAGCGATCGTCAGGATGCCGGGGAACTCGCCATGTAAGGCGACATTCATGTCTTTCAAGAACTGAATCGCTTCAAGATTTTCGCGGCCGCCAAAGACATTCGGAATCCATTCGCCGTCGCCGCGCGAGTAATCGAGGTACAGCATTGAGGCGACCGCATCCACGCGAATTCCGTCGATGTGATATACGTCGATCCAGAACCGTGCGCTCGACAACAAAAAGTCGCGGACCTCGAAGCGGCCATAGTTGAAAATGTATGTGCCCCAATCGGGATGCTCTCCTTTTCGGGGATCTTCATGTTCGTAGCAGCAAGACCCATCAAAACGACCTAGCGAATGCGCATCCATCGGAAAGTGAGCCGGAACCCAATCAATCAGCACGCCGATGCCGTGCGCGTGGCAGTAATCGACGAAGTACATGAAGTCGTGCGGCGAACCGAACCGGCTGGTCGGGGCGAAGTAGCCAGTCGATTGATAGCCCCAACTGCCGTCGAACGGATGTTCGGTCACGGGCATGAGCTGCAAGTGCGTGTAGCCCATTTGCTGGCAGTACTCGACCAGCATGTGAGCCAATTCTCGATAGCTGAAGTACGTCCGATCAGGTTCCTGCGGTCGCCGCCAGCTTCCGAGATGCACTTCGTAGATCGTGATTGGCTGCTCAAGCCAATTGGTCGCTTCGCGTCGCTTGAGCCAGTCGGAATCATGCCATTCAAAGTTGCCGAGGTCGTACACGATCGACGCGGTCTTCGGTCGAAACTCGGAGGCAAAGGCATAGGGATCGGCCTTTTCGAGTATCTCGCCAGTCTGCGTGCGGATGCCATATTTGTACGCGGCTCCGGCACCGACCTCCGGCACGAAGCCGGTCCAAACGCCAGCATCGCTGCCGTTGAGCCAAAAGTTGCCGTGCTTCCAACCGGTGCGATCGCACAGAACGCTGACCTCGCGAGCACTCGGTGCCCAAACGGCAAAACGAGTTCCGTCCACGCCGTTGACTCGATCAAGATGTGCCCCGAGATGCTGATTCATCGCCGTTTGATTTCCGTCAGTTTTGGGTATCGTTCGCGTCGGCTCGATGAGAGGCCGCCGCTCATGCCGCTTCGCCGGGTTCCGCCGCCAAGGGACATTCGCCTGTCGACGCCGCAACCGGGTGTAAAGAGTTTCATCCATGAAGTCACCAATCTTTGCGTTCCAAGTCGCGGAGCGACACGGCTACGTAGCAGAGTCGCTCCGCGACTCTGGGTCCGCGCCGAGAATCTTCGGCACAGTCAGTCAGGCACTTGAAATCGATTTCTCCGAAGCGACACATTCGATCACACCGAGAACGCGGCGGTGAAATCATTTTGCCAAGAAACCCTCAAGTTTCCTGACACTGACCGATCAGCTTCAGCCACTTTCCCCGACTTCCCAACTGGGAAACTTTGCCAATGGCACGGTCTCGAACAGTCGCAGCGGCGACACTCTAGCGCGTTTGCCAAATCGGCTCAAGAAGAGCCTCCGCGAATGCAATCCAGGTTTAGACTTCACTCACTACCCCGAAGCGTCAGCGAAGGTGAACGCTTCGCAGGACTTTGTTCGCCGATTGATCGTGCCCCTCTGCGTTCATAGTACCTCTGTGGTTCTCGATGCCGTTGATCAAACCACAGAGACTCGATGAACACCGAGAAAACTGAAACTTACGTTTCCAGCCATGACCGCTGGGAGTTTCTTCATGGATCTGCATCGCAAAATTGTGTTGGTTGTCGGACCGATCTTGTTGATCGGGACGAGCTTCCTGCTTTCGTTCGGCGACGGTCCGCAGCCGCGAGGCCCATTGCCCCCCTCCTCGATCAACGTCCGTGTCGCCGAGCCGCTCAAGAACGATGCTGAGTCTCGTTTGCGACAGGCGTGCGAAACGACCGCTCAAGATTTGCACGCACAGCTCGACCGTTCCTGCGCGATTCGCATTCAGCCCCCCTACGTTTTAGCTGGCGACATGTCAGACGAAACGCTCGACCGCATGTACCGCGACGTCATACAACCGACCGAACGAGCACTCAACGTCAGCTTCTTTGATGCTCGGCCGACCGAACCGATCACGATCTTGGCGTTTCGCGATGAGGCCACGTTCCGAGATTTCGCCCGCCGAGTCGATCGGCGGCCAGCCGCCGCATACTACGGCTATTACATCCGCTCGGCCCGACGGATCGTTGTGAATGTTTCAACCGGAGCCGGCACGCTGGCTCACGAACTGACTCACGCGCTCGGCCATTTCGATTTTCCGAACATGCCCGAATGGTTCGACGAGGGCTTGGCGTCGCTCTTCGAGCAATCCGAATTCACGGAACGAGGCAACCGCCTCACCGGCACCGACAACTGGCGAGTGCATCAACTCTTGCGAGCCTTGCACGCCAATAAACTCCGCCCGACGAACGACCTCGTGAACACTGTCGGCACACGAGAAGAGAATCAATCGATCGACTACGCTCACGCCCGTTACTTATGCCTCTTCCTACAAGATCAACAATTGCTGGAGCCGTTTTATCGCAAGCTACGATCTCGCTCCGAAGCCGACACGACCGGCTGGCAGACACTTTCGGAATTGCTCACAGCCGCCTCGCAATCCGACCTGGACACCGACTTCCGCCGCTGGGTCGTGAAGTACCACAAGACGCAACGCCAGCGCACGGCTCGAACCGGTGTTCACGCACTGTCGATGCGAGCTCCCGTCACAGGCGAGAACGTGATCGACGGCACAACTTCCGATAAGTCGCAACTCGCCAAAGAACCCAGCGGTGCCGACAAACGGCAATAAGGCACCTCGCACACCGCAGGGTATTGCAGTCTGACGTTCGAGTGACGGTCGGGATTGCATCGTCGCCATCGAGCGCATTGCGGCTCGGTGTTGATTACAGTCATCGCACCGGTTTCAGACTGCGAACAATCAACACCTTGCGGGTGGGCTACATGACAACAATAGACTCGGCGACGAAGAGCACGGCCACTCCCAATGTGGCCACGGTAAGCATCAATCTGGGGCGAGCGGAAAAGCTGCAGATTCTGTTTGCTTATCCCAATTCGGCCACGGTCCAAGAGGACTTGCAAACCACGATTTTGCATTGGCTGGGAGACACGATTGAACGAGACGGGCTGAACCGAGATTCGGCTACGATCAATGTCGTCAACGGCGAGTACATTCTGAATCTCAACGGGCTTTCGACCGATCAAGCTCAGGCGTATGACCAGCGGATTCGAGCGATTCTGGAGATCGGTTTGGCCGCTTGTGTCGGGCCGATTCAGCAGATTCAAAAGCGGAGCGTGTGGTGTACCGACGGAAAGATTCGGACGTTATGGGATCCGAACGAGACAGGGAAATGGCGGTTCTTTCTGACTCTGGGAGTCGGCTACGTCAATCACCGCAGTCTGCAATTCTTCCACTACCCGCCGATTCGGCTGCTCGATCCGTTACGGGATTCAATGCAAGACCCCGTCACGTATCGTTGCCGCGATTTATTGATCGCGAATGGCGTGGGGTCGGACGAAACGAAGTTCTACGAAACGCGAATCAACTCAACCCCGATCGCCGCGCCGGATGACCAAGGAACGAACAACTCGCCGGCGGCCGATCCGGTGGTCGGTGGCTTGATTCCGATTGGCTACTTTAAGCAATTCGAGATCGACATGATCGGCACGCTGCTCAAGCCGCACGCCACGCCGGGCTACACAATTCCCATGACAGCCTACGGCAGTGAGCCACGGCAACAACTCGGCGGGATGTTTCTCGGTCCCGACAAGGCCATGATTATCGAAGTCATCCCTGGTCTGAAGACGCCGGTGCTCGGCTCCAATCATCCGTATCGGTTCTACGCCACGGCTCAAGGAGGCAGCACGGTCGGATCGGGCCAGATGCTGCCGGGCCAAGCCATTCGGGACATGTGCGTTCAGCTTCAACAGGACGACCTCGCCGTTGTGCGCTGGCAAGTCGAAATGGCGAAAGACCCGTCGCAAGATCCGTGGAAAGTGATCCGCGATTCGCAGGCGATCTGGAAGTCACGCGACAAGCAAGACCTCGTGACCGCGCTCGTCAATCGTCATGCGTCGCTGAAGTATGACGATCCTGACGGGTATCACTTCCGATTCTTGCTCGGCCTGGACGGAAAACCGGTGCCGCCGACGACGACGACTTCGCCGGACACGACTCGATGACGGCCGCTCGGTGAATCCAGTCAGCGTTATTTGGCTCGCAGTTCACTGAACAGTCGGCTGTAGGCGTGCTGAACGAGATCGGGTTTTTGTGGTTAAGTTGCCGGCGTCACGTCGCATTGCTTGGCGACTCGAACCGTCTCACTGACCGGTTCGGGTTGAACCACGTCAAATTCTGTTGAGGATTCGTCCCACCATTTGTCGTAGTCGTCTTGTGTGCCGCTTGAGGCGATCTCCGGCTCGTCTGGCTGGCCTGTCCGTTCACGCCTTGTGGCGGGACGGCATCATTCGTGTTGACTGGCAACATGTCTTGAGGCGTTTCGGCAACGTGGCTCAGTCGGATGTTGACGATCTGTCAATCCCGTGTAAGTCGTCGAAAGAAATTTCTTCTCGCGACCTGTAAATGACTTACGCGATTCCGGCACAACCGCAGCGCCAACTTTCCTGAGCAGTTTGAACGATTGGCATTCAGCTCGCTTTACATCGGTTCGTCAACGCGACGCCCGACGCGACGCGACAACAAACCTCAAAACTTCAAACTTCTGGGAGCTGAATCATGCTGAACAACCTGAAAAACCTGATGAACGATGAACACGGCTTTGTGGTCTCGGCCGAATTGATCCTGATTTCGACGATCGCGGTTTTGGGCCTGATGGTCGGATTGGTTGAGGTTCGTCAAGCGGTTGTGGAAGAACTCGAAGACGTCGCCTCAGCCATTGGCAGCCTGAATCAGGGTTACTGCATGAACGGCCTGCGAACCTCGAAGTCGAACAGCAACGGTTCGCATTTCTGGGCTCAGACCGGCTGGTCACCGTCGATCCCGTCGTCGCGGAGAAGTCGGCAATGGTGCGCTACCCCAGTGGCGAGCCGATCGGCCATGTCACACTTGGCGGCAAGGTCAGCGCGGCAACCAAGGGCGACTTTGTGA
>JANMIF010000050.1:0-7678 GCA_031375695.1 Planctomyces sp. | reverse complement strand
TCCGCGAACCAACGTCCCGGATCTCTGAGAGTGCATGGGGTGTGTTCGTTGAATGCGTTGGTTCGCGGAGCGAACCACGACTATTTGGGCAGACCCTGCTGGGAGCGGAGCCGAAGGCGTCGGAACGAACGAAGCTTGATGTGACCTACAAGACCATGGATCAGGGTCCGTTGCGCCTTGGTCTGCATTACCCAACCCAGCAGCCGCCCGACACGGGTTATCCGCTCGTTGTCTTCACTCACGGCGGCGGTTGATCGGCGGGCAACAAGACAATCGGCGAGCAGGGCGTTCGCTTCGAGGGCGTCAGTGCTCTCACCGCGCAGGGCTTCTGTGTGGCGTCGGTCGATTATCGACTCTGCACGAAGGACGGGCAGATCACGATCCGGGACTGCGTCACCGACTCGAAAGACGCGCTGCGTTTTCTGGCGAAGAACGCCAAGCAATTCTCAGTCGACGCCGATCGCGTCTTCACTTTCGGAGACTCAGCCGGCGGCCATCTCGCGCAGATGCTGCTCTTATCTCCGCCGGACTCCTTCCCCGGCGATCCAACGTTGGCGGATGCGAAGTTTCGTCTCATCGCCGGTGTGTCGTGGTACGGGCCGTGCGACTTCGAGAAGACCGAACTCTTTAACGTTCCCGGCGAAACCGGCGTTCGAGATCGTTTCGGTGCGCGCATCATCGCGGCCAATGCTGACGCGAAGACCAAACTCTCCGCTTACCGCGAGGTGAGTCCCGTGAACTATCTCCGACCGTCCGGTCCGCCGCTGCTCATGGTGCAGGGCGACAAAGACCCGACCATTCCGGTGCATCACGCTCGCTACATGAAAGAACGCGCCGACGCTGCGAAAGCGCCCGTGGAAATCTTGATCGTCGAGAACTCCGCGCACAACTGGAAGGAAGCCGGTGGCGAGCTGCGGCCATCACTGAAAGAGATCGTCGCGCAAACCGCCGCATTTATGACTCAGCATCTCAAGAAGAGCATGACCCCATGAGACACAGTTCTTACATCGCTTGCTTCGCCACGCTCTCGCTTCACGCCGCCGATACGCCGGTGTGACACCTGACAAGAAGCCAAACAAACGGCTCTTCGCTGTAGATGACTCGGAATGATCAATGCAGAGATTGACTCAACCGCAATCGTGCCACAGGTGATAAACCGTAATTGCGCAGGCTATGCCCTTGCTGTCGGGCCATGGGAAATTGCGGCGGTGTCGGCTGGTGTGAAGGGCTTCTGTTCGATTCTTCGCGGCACCTGCAGATGCGACAGAGGGAATGGGAAGTTGAATGGTCTCTAACCTCGCCAAGCGAGACGGCTCATTCATCGCGGGAATAAGTTGATCGGCAATTGTTCTTCCATCGCGGACATAAGCAAGCATCATCCCTTCTTGCATGGCCCAGGCGTAATCGCCGTTCACAAAGCGTATGAGGCCCTTGTCGCAGTAGTGCCCGCTTGCAGAGTGTTCGGCATCGACCGGTTTGCATTCGACGAACAGGGCATCGAACTCTGACAAACCGAAGTAGGGCTCGAAGTCGTCGTAGCGCAGCTTGAAACACAGGTCTGGCGTCTTCGCGCGGCGAGTGCCGTCGTAGTTGGCCACTTCGCCTTGTCGGATGACCGCGTCGTAAGTGCTCCGGTTGAAGCCTCGGACATCGCCGGTCTGACGCAAATCGTTTTCGATGACGGATCGCAGCGCGGCAGTGACATCATCTTCCTTCGCCGTCGCTAACGGAAAGTTCCGTTCGCGCAGCACTTCAAAGGAGCGACAGAGAACTCGGCGGATCAACAAGATCACCGGGAGTCCCAGTCGGCGATGTGGCAACCGGTATCGCTCGGGAGCGACCCCGGTGAAGAAGCCTTCAAGCTGCGATGAGGGGCTCATGCTTCCTCCGGGAGGCCACACGCATCCAGCCAATCTCGAATGATGTGTTGAGCACACAGTCGCGCTCGAGTGACGGTCCACCAGCGTTGTTGATTCAGCAGCCCGAGCAGCAATCCTCGCTTTCCGGGGGCTTGCACAATGAGTCGGCTGCAACCTCGCTCATTGGCCTTTTCCATCGCATTTTGCATCAGGCTCGAATTCACCGTGACGGTTTGCGACTCGCGCGAGACCGACAGGAAGAACCACGGCTCGCGCCAATCGTCGGGTTGGAAGACAGCCTCTTGGACAGAGACGTGCTCGCCACAGACGTCGAAGTAGGGCTCCAACGAGTCAGTCAGTGTTCTGAGGAAATCCACGCGCGTGTCGCGAGTCGTCCGCTCGACTGCCGCTCGACCCGCTTTGCGATACGAGGCTGCTGAAAACAGCGTGTCCTTCGCAACCTGCACCGCATGGTCATCAAGGCCATAGAGCCGAAAGATGGCCGAGTCGATTTCATCCCACGGCTTCTTCGCATCGTTCTGAAGCCGATCAGCAAGCTTGCGCAGGTTCGCTTTGGTCGAGGCCGGGAGCTTCGCGACATCGGGGAACGGCAGCGCGTTAAAATCCCCCTTTGTGAAGAGCATATAGTCCACGCCTTGCGAGACGCTGACCATCAGTGCGAAGTACCGGAAGAGCGTACTGTGCGCCATTAGGTAAATGAGCGACGCCAGCGTTTCTGGTTCGGAATGTCCGCGGCACGAGTAACCATAGTAGCTTTTCGAAAACGCCACCGCCCGATCTGAGATGAAGGCCCGTGGAGCGTGTAGATCGTCTCCGGGAGCTCTCGCGACAATGACCAGCGGCGGCTGAAAAAGTTCTGCTCGACGAGGCATGTTTGCACAACTCTCACCATGCGAATTTGTGCCGAACCGATCTCCGTATGTCCGTAGGAGAGAATGATCGATCTGAAAGCCCCGTGATGGAGGTTCAAACACAGGAAGCGACGCGAGGAAATCGACATATTTCTGTGACGAACCGGGGGCTCGATTGAACCCTTCCCCCGACTTGATTTCGTTGATGTCCCACTCGCACCAACGTTGACCAAGCGTCTTGAGCAACGAATTCGACAGCGACGTCATCACGTCAACGTCCAACCATGTCCCTAAAGACAAAGTCTTGAGTAACCACGGTTGCGTTTCGAGTCTTTCAACGCTGACGCTTGGGGCCGTTTCGTAGTCAATTCGAAAGCGTCCTTGACCATTTGGTTCCGGTTCGTGGATTGGAGCCGCGAATTGAAAGCGTTGATCCAACGCCGGTAATGAGTTTCGAAGGAAGAGAACACTGAACGGCGCATCCATTCCTTCCCAAACGGCTGTCTTGCGAAGGTCCGTCCCGTTCAAGATCCCGGTGACACGAATGCTCCGCAAGATCGCAAGCCAAGCATGCCGACCGGTACTACCAGAGCGCATGAAGAGGCGTGGGTGCATTGCGAGGGCAATGACACCGTCGTCTTTGGCCCATTCAGTCGCTCGCCACAGAAACGGCAGATCGGGGTTCTTGTCCGGGTTCTCGTAGTCCTTCGCCAATTCGGAAAAGCCGTGAGCTTCCAACACTCGCCGACCAATTGCTGTGAACTCATTGTTCAAGGCATCGGTGACTGATTTCGCGGATCGCTTCTTGTCAGCTCGCTCGTCGTCATCACTCTTTGGCTCGCGCAGTCGAGTCCACGGCGGGTTGCCAATGACGATATCGAAGGACTTGTCGAATTCGTGCGAGACCTCGGGACCGAGACTCCCGAGTTGGAACGCAACGGCTTGAGTCTCATCGGCCTCGTCATTGCCGAAGCGGTACAGTACTTCGTCTCGCAAGTTGCGCGGGAACTTCAAAGCCTGCGGCGGACGCTGGCTCGCGTTAAGTTCAATGGCCGTGATGTAGAGCCCGAGTGCCGCCAGTCGCAGAGCCGATTCGCTGATATCAAAGCCGCGAATCTGCCGGTACAGGATCTCTTGAATGACAGCGGTCTTGGGCTGCTCGCCGTCTTGCAACCACCGTTCGCGAATGAGCCGACGAAAGGCAAGCACGAGGAAGATGCCCGCACCACACGCGCTATCGAGGACCTTTGCTCCTGCTTTGTCCTGCACCGCAGCGAAGGCTTGATCGACCATCAAAGAGGCAATCGTGCGGGGCGTGTAATGCACGCTGGTGTCGCGCGCCGTTAGCGGGTCGGCGCGATGGCTGAAGCTCTCATAGACCTGACTCAGTACGCCAACAGGAATGTGCGCGAAGTCGAGATCGCCCCAATCAATCTCCGTTTGAAACGCATCTCCTGCTGCCCGCCATCCCATGAGGATCGCCTTCAGGTGGCGAAAGATTTCCTTGCCGACCAAATGCGAGGTGCGCTGGAAGTAGCGGAGATACGCGGCCTCGCGAGCGGCACGATTCCCGATGTCGATGGACTCGTCGATCAGCGGCAAGAAGTCGCCGTTAAACGTTTCGTCGAGCCATGCCGACGTCGCGGCCGCGTTCTCAGCCGACGAGAAGGCTTCTTTCAAATCCGTGGCTGTCGGACAAATGCCATCGTCACCCGCAAGCTCCTTCGGCAAGACGATGCGGCGATCAATCAGAAAGCGAAAGAAGAGGGCTCGGCCCGCCATCGACAGGACTTCCAGCGCTTTGAGTTTGCCGGTGCCATCTTGCGGGACGAACCGATCCATCGTCTGCTCAAGGAGATCGAAAATCTTGCGGTAGACGTAGTCTGTTCCCCGCAGCAGATCGTTCTTTTCAAACGTGCCATGCACGAGGCTTTGAAAGAAGAGCGGCGCGGTTGCTTCCGTTTCATCAATGACCGTGATGGGGCGAGTGTCCGCCGCCTCGTGAAACCCAATCGGAAAGATCTCCAGCGAACCCGGCTTCAACACACCCAGCCATGCGGGATCACTGCGATTCGCAAGCTGACGCCGCAACGCGGCCAACGACTTGGCGTCGTGCTTGCCGTCCTCGCAGGCATCAATGAGATAAAGCAGAGCTGTGCCCTGATGCTCGGCAACCGCAGTCAATGCGGGATGCTCATTGCTTCGCATCGGGAGCAGATCGAGGTAATCGAGTTGTTCCGGTCGGGAGAGTTTTTCATCCAGCCGAACAAAGTCCGTGCAGCCATACCCCGCAAGGCGCTTGGCCAACGGTCGTCGATTAGGCTGTGACACTGGGGCGGGCATCAGACGGCGACTCCTTGCCGAATCTCTGCAAAACGGGTTTCCCGATAAGCTGGCGATGGCCAATCCATCGCGACCCATTGACGTCGTTACTCAGCCACCAGTCTACATACGAAGCGGCTTCGGAGCGACCACGAAGAGACAGGGGCGTTTCACGAGTTGGTCTGTGATGCCCCCTGAGCCCGCAAACGCTCAGTCACTACGGCTTTTCGCCCGAACGCCGTGAAGCGTCCGAATTGCGCGATCGCAAGCTGGTGGAGCTTTTCGCCTGGTTCCTCGATCGACTCAAGGAAACGAAAGACTCGGAAGGACGTCGTCTCTACGACAGTTGCATCGTCAGCTACGGCAGCAACCTCAGAACCGGTCACGGATTGAAAAGCCTTCCCGCCCTGCTATCCGGCGGCGGAGCAGACCGCATCAAACACGGCCGCCACATCGTTCTGCCGAAAGAAGACACGTCGCTCGCCAACTACTGGCTCACCCTCTTGCAGGAAACCGGAGTGCAAACGCCCTCGTTCAGCGACAGCACCGGCATCGTCTCCGAACTGCTGTCGTCATAGTCGTGGTTCGCTCCGCGAACCAACGCGGCCTTTGAATCGCGGGATAGAATCGGTCATAACCTTCACCGGACAATGTCCCTTTGGACCGGATTATCTTTGTGAGCGTTGATTGAACCTCACTTCCCCCAACACAGAAGACGTTGGTTCGCGGAGCGAACCACGACTATCGACGACGAACCATGCTCGGCGAGTTGTTTGATCCGAAGGCGGAACTCTTCATTCATGATCGGCTGAGGCCGCATTGGTCACAGGCGGGAGCGGTTGTATTTGTCACGTTTCGCACGGCGGACTCGATCTCGAAAGAAGTCGTCCACCGCTGGGTTCGCGAAAAGCAAGATTGGGTAGAGCGCGTGCTGCATAGTCGTGGTTCGCTCCGCGAACCAACGCCGTCGCAGGGTGAGGCGGGAACTATCGATGCCGCAATCCAGCGCGGATCACCGACGAAGAAAGACGTGTTGGTTCGCGGAGCGAACCACGACTATCGGCACTGGTCGGAACTTCTACCGCTACTCTCGGATACGCAGCGGCATGAGTTCGACTTTCATTTCAATCGCTGTCGGGAGACGAAGCTCGATGAATGCCTCGGGGCATGCGTACTCAAACGTCCCGAGTTGGCGAAGATCGTTGCGGACTCGTTGCTGCACTTTGATGGCGAGCGATATCGAATGGGCGACTTCGTCATCATGCCCAATCACGTGCATCTGCTTGCGGCGTTTGCGACTCCGGAAACGATGGAGAAGCAGTTCGACTCATGGCTGCATTACACCGCGTTTCGAATAAATCCGCTGATCGGATCGCAGGACCACTTCTGGCAGCAAGAGCCGTTCGATCATCTCGTCCGTAGCGTCGATCAGTACGAGTATCTGCGAACCTACATCGAACAGAACCCAGAGAAAGCCGGACTCAAGCCCGGTGAGTTTTACTACCGGCGGTATGAGGGATAGTCGTGGTTCGCTCCGCGAACCAACGCCGTCTTCAGTTCAAAAACGTCACTCACAAGTTGACCAATCGCCGGAAGAATCAGCCCGTGCTTGAATGGTCAAATATCCCATCCTGGCATCTCAGGCCGCGAACCAGACTTGAACTCGCCATGCATCTACAATGAGAACAACCATGAAACACCTTCTCGCACTGCTTGTTGTGATCCTGTTTCCGTTCGGCTCATTGCTTGCTGCTGACTCCTCGAAGCCCAACATCGTTTTCATCTTTGCGGACGACTGGGGTTGGGGCGATTTGTCGTGTCACGGACATTCCTATGTGAAGACTCCGAACATTGATCGGCTCGCGAAGGAGGGGACGGACTTCTCGCGCTTCACCGTCGCCAGCGGCGTGTGCTCGCCGAGCCGCACGGCGGTGATGACGGGACATTTCCCCGCGCGCTACAACATCGATGGCCACTTTGCATGGGCGAAGAACAACGCACAGCGCAACATGCCGGACTGGCTCGACCCGAAGACGCCGACGCTGCCGAAGATGCTGCATTCGGCGGGCTATGCGACGGCGCACTTTGGCAAATGGCATCTCTCAAACGACATGATTCCGGATTCGCCGCTGCCGAAAGTCTATGGCTACGACGAATACGGGGCCTTCAACTGCGCGGGCGAGCAGATGCCGGTGCATGAGGATGCGGGGCACGCCGTCGCGTTCATCGAGAAGAATGCGGCAGCAAAAAAGCCCTTCTTCATCAACCTGTGGATGCACGAGCCGCACACGCCATTTCACACGGTGCCGAAATACGAATGGCGCTTCCGCGACATGGCGAGTCGCGAGGATCAGATTTACGCCTCCGTGCTCTCGCACGCCGATGACCGCATCGGCCAGGTGCTGGATGCATTGGATCGCCTGAAGCTGACGGAGAATACGCTCGTCATTTTTAGTTCCGACAATGGTCCCGCTCGCTCGGCCCGCCCGGCGGAACTGGAGTTGAGCTACGATACCGCCACCGGAGCGGGTCGAGCGAGCGGGACCATTGTCGGAACTAAAAATGACGAGCGTATTCTCCGTCAGCTTCAGGCGATCCAATGCATCCAGCACCTGGCCGATGCGG
>JANMIF010000049.1:0-8068 GCA_031375695.1 Planctomyces sp. | reverse complement strand
GCATCATCGTCGTTCGTGGGATCGAAGCCGCCTTCGAGGGCAATTTCACTTTCCGCCTCAGCAAAGAGTGAGTCTTGGTCTTCAACATGGGAAGTAGCTGAGTCACTCGTTTGCGAAACGGAGTTTTCCAAGCTCATGCCCGTGTCATGTGGAGTTGGTTCGAATTCGGGAATCAGATTTATTTCGGAAACTAATCCTTCGCTGGCAGGTGCGCGGTCATGATCTACAAGCGGCCTCATCAACCAATACTTCCGCAGGTTGTCTGCGGGAGTCGCACCGACGCGTGCGCACAACTCGCGATACAGTGCGTCGATGTGAGCATCTGAAACTAACCTGACCAAATATTTGTTAATTGCTGGAGTAGTACGACCTCCATGCTTCGTTTCATTTGCCTCGTGGTCTCTCGCATTATTGTTGCGATATCCGCAGAACCGACTGGGACAGAAAATGTCGTTCATGCCATTCTTGAAATAGACGAAGTTCTTACCAAACGCGAGTCTCAGGCGAAAAAACTCTTGTTCGGATAGGTTTTGCGAAGTCCGATACCCATCAAATCGTAAGGCGTTGTCTCGGATCTGAGATTCACCCGATACGAATTCCATTGCTCGGCCCTTTTTTAATGGTGCCCAAGTCCTTGTCGTGGTTGGCGCAGCTTAATTGATTCAAACGGTGTGCCAAGAAATTGGAAACGCGCGCGCAGCGGGTTTCCTAACCGCGCCGCCTATGCGTCATTTTTTCGTTGTCTTCTCGCTCGCTGCTCCTCAACTCGCCGCTTCAACTCGGCCTCGAAGCCGCGATCGACGGGTTGGTAGTACGTTCGCTCGACGCCGAGGTAGTCTTGATCGACCCAGCGCCTCCGGCGCGTCGTGAGCGTACTGATAGCCTTCGCCGTGGCCGAGTCGTTTCGTTCCGGGATAGTGGCCGTCGCGAAGATGCGTCGGGACCGGCAGGACTCGCTTGGTGCGGACGTCCGTGAACATTGGCCGTTGTTTGGAGCGGAATTCTGTCATTGGCTATTAACTTTGCTCGACCGTTCCCCGATCGCGTTCAATGATGGCTCGCCAAAGTGTGGGGTGATCGGATTATACTCACGGCCTGCGAAGAAATCCCGCCTCGACTTTTCATGCACAGGAGACGCGATGCTCACACGCTCTCGAATTGTTGGTTGGACAGTGCTGTCTCTGGTCTGTTTGGGGTTGGTCAATCGGTCATTCGGTTCGGATGAGCCACTGGCCGTACGAGTCGATGCGTTGATCGAAGTGAAGCTTGGCGAACTAACGAGCGCGGGGCCAAGCGATGACGCGGAGTTCTTGCGACGGGTGTTTCTCGATCTGATTGGCCGTATCCCGATCGTGACGGAAGCTCGCGAGTTTTGGGCGGACTCGGCCGCTGACAAACGAGCCAAGTTGATTGATCGGCTGCTGGGCGGTGACGAATTCTCGCGACGGATGACGGAGTTGATGCACGTCCATTTGATGGAGCGTCGCGGCGAGCATCCTGAATGGCTGGCGTATCTGAAAGCGTCGTTTCAGCAGAACAAGCCGTGGGACCAGATGTGTCGCGAGATGCTGTCACCCGATTCGAAGAACGAGCAGACTCGCGGAGCCGGGTTCTTTTTGAGCAAGCGGTTGGAGAACTACGGCCAGAACCCGGTTGATCACGCCACACTGACTCGCGATGTCAGCCGGCTGATGCTCGGCATGGACCTGCAATGTTGCCAGTGCCACGACCACCTGTTTATCAAAGAGTACAAGCAAGCGGACTTTCAGGGGCTGTTCACGGTCTTCGTGAACACGTCGCTGCGAAACGACGTGAAGTTTCCGGCGGTCGGTGAGAAGTTGATGTCGAAGAAGATCGAGTTTCAATCAGTCTTCAACCCGGAAAAGAAATCGGTCGGCCCGCGAGTCCCCGGTCGCACGGAGATCGCGATCCCGGAATTCGCCAAGGGCGAGGAATATCTCGAACTGCCCGACGCAAAGACCAAAGAACCCGGCCGCTTGAAATTCAGTCCGCTGGCACATCTCGCGGTTGAAGTGACGTCATCCGAGAACGTGGCGTTCTCAAGAAACATCGCCAACCGCATGTGGTTCGTGGTCATGGGCCGCGGACTCGTGCATCCGCTCGACATGCATCACGCTGAGAATCCGCCATCGCATCCAGAGTTGCTTGAACTGTTGGCTCGCGAATTGTCTGAGCAAAAGTTCGACCTGAAGTGGCTGATCCGCGAACTGCTGCTGACCAAAACGTATCAGCGATCGAGCGTTCTGCCGGCCGATGCAGCCGCGCCGCTGGCCGAGCGATTTGCCGTGGCGCTCGAAAAGCCGCTGTCGGCGGAGCAATTGTTTCTCAGCACGTTGCATGCAACGGGGAACATTGAACCAGCGAAGCCAGTCGCATCGTCTGATACTACGGCAGCAACAGACACGCGTTCGGGACAGAGTCCCAACCTACCGGATGCGAAGTTCGATGCGCTGCGGCAAAAGTTTCTCAAAGCCTTCGCTAACCCGCCGATGGAACCGGAAGGAGAATTCGCCCCGTCGCTCCGAGCCGCGCTGTACCTGATGAACGACCCCGACATGCTCAAATTGCTGGAGCCTCAACCCGGCAACTTGATGACTCGGCTGAAAGACCTGTCGGCTGCGGATCAAATCGCCGACGAGCTGTACTTCAACATCTTGTCGCGTCGGCCGACAACGGAAGAAGTCCCCGAAGTAGCCGATCAGCTTCAGCGGGCTGGTGACAAAAAGGAAATCGCGCTCAAACATCTCGCCTGGGCGTTGCTGGCTTCGACCGAGTTTTGCTTGAATCACTGAATCTTGTTTGGCTGGAAAAAATGATGAACAGATCGGGCCAGCTTCGGATCGCCCAAGCTCACGACTTTCCCAGACTCATTGGAGTTTGGCGGCCCGACATTCGATACGGCTGTCCATCCGTGGTCAGGGACTGTGGAATTTCGGAACTCGCCGATCGACGACTCCCAAGCTGAGGTTATACGATGATGAATCCGCTGGTTCAGCAGTTAGCGTATGCGTTTCCGGGTGTGCTGGCCGTGATCGCCGGTTTGGTGATGACTTCGATTTTTCGTCAGCGATCTCCGGCCGCCGCCAATCTGGCGATGTGGTGTCTGATCGTGATGTTGTTGAATCTCGTCGCGGGAATAGTGGTCTTCGGACTGCTGTTTCAATTCATCGGGGGGATAGGCGGTGAGCGTATGCAATCGCTTTACATGGCGGTCGGTCTCGGACGGCAGACCATCGACGGTGCGGCAACGCTCGGTTTGGTGTACGCCGCGTTCATGGATCGAAGCAGCGAAACGGACGATTTGCCGGAACTAGAAGACGTTCGCGGCGAGGCGTAGCCGCGACGCAGATGGACGAATTCCGTAGTCATTGGAATTTGTGCCTTGGACATTCGATACTGCCGTCCCACCGAAACGTAGCACAGGCGACTCGCCTGTGATCATTTGAGCAATACCGAACAGGCGAGCCGCCTGTTCTACGCGGATGAAAACTTATGGAATTGCTGCATCTAAGCTTGTTTGCCTGGTGTCTGCCGCTGATCGCGGTTCCGGTGTTGCTGCACTTGCTGACGCTGCATCGATTGCGAACGGTCGAGCTGAGCACGTTCCGATTTCTGTTCGACACGTACATCCAACAGCGGCGGAAAATGAAACTCATGGATGCGTTGATCGCGTTGCTGCGAACGCTGTTTTTGCTGTTTTTGATTCTGGCCTGCGCTCGGCCGATGATACGGCATTGGAGTTCGATGTTTGGCGGAACCGGGGGCGGACGCGATGTGTTTCTGCTGGTCGATTGCTCGGCCAGCATGAATGCGGTGACGGACGGTGTCTCGGCGTTTGATCGGGCGAAGACGGCGGCTTCGGCTGTTGTCAACAAGCTGCGGAGTGACGATCGGATCACGTTGGTGCGAGTCGCCGCGAAGCCGGAAGAAGTCCTTTCCAAAGTTGCCGCCGACGCGAATCTGCTTCAAGAACGAGTCGCCGCGTTGAAGAGCAGCCCGTCGCGAGCGAATGTGTTTGCTGCTTTCACGCAATTGTTCGGCGGCGGCGGATCGCCGACATCGCTGAAGCCGTGGGTCTATTTCTTCACCGATTCGCAGGCGAGCGGCTGGCGCGAGCTGCGCGAACAATCGGCCGATGGACTCCTGCCGAGCGGGTCGAGGTTGTTCGTCGTCGATGTTGGATCGTCAGCGGGTGAGATTCCGAATCGAGCGGTTGTCGGCGAGGTCCCTGAATCCGCGCGAGCGATCGCCGGATTGCCGTTGCCGCTTAGGGCGCGCGTCGTCAATTCCTCGAAGGATCAGCCGCAGGACGTAACGGTCAGCTTGCGGATCGACGACAAAGAGATCGGCCGCAAAAGCCTGACGCTGAAACCGGGCGAAACCGCGACCGCGCCGTTTCTGTACGTGCCGAACGAACCGGGAGTGCATCGCTGTCAGTTTGAAATCTCCGCCGACCGATTTCCCGATGACGATGCGTTCCTGTTCACACTGACGGTTGAGCCGCAGGTCCGCGTGGTGATTGTCAACGGCAATCCAAACAAGAATCCACAAGACCCGTTCAGCAACGAAGCGCTGTATTTGCAAACCGCGTTCACCGCGACCGAATCAGACGAGGCAAACGATTCGACGAAACCCGTTGCGAATCCGACAACATTGCCGAAAACGAGCGGCCCAACGAAAGCATTGTCGACCGAGGCCGATCGTCATTTCGTCCGTTCGCTAGATGTGATCGAACTGCCGGAAAACCAGGTCAACGCCGATTCGCTGAAGGAGGCGAGCGTCGTGATCTTGGCGAATTGCGGACAGCTCAACGACCAGCAATGTGGTTTGCTGCGAGATCATGTGTCGCGCGGTGGCGGGCTGATGATACTTCCGGGCGACAAGGTCAATCAGGATCAATACAACAAAAAACTATTTGCGATCCCCGGCACGACAGACCAATTCATCACCGCCGCGCAGTTGCAGCCGCCGGAAGGGGATGTCGAGAAATCGGAAACGTTCGAGCGAATTGCCTCAATCGACTTCGCGCATCCGGTGCTGTCGGTGTTTGAAAACCGCGAGGCTCGATATCTGACGAAGGTCGCGGTGTATCGCCGTTTCCCACTGAAACTGCCCGCCGAACGAGGCAACACTTGGCCGATGCTCCAATTCGGAAACGGCACAGCCGCGTTAGCTGAGAGCCGCTACGGCGAGGGTCGCGTGATCCTGGCCGCGTTCCCGATGACCTCCAGTTGGACCAACTTGCCACTGAAGCCGGAATTCGTGCCGCTGGTGTTGCGTATGGTCAGTCACATTCGTCAGCGCGGCGGAGTCGAAGGGCCAAGCGTTGTCGCGGCCAACGGAGTCGCCGAAATCTCCGTCGCCAAAACGTGGTCGAATCCGCAAGCCGAAGTCGTCAACACGTCGGGGATTCGCCTGCCGGTCAGTTTCGAAAAGTCCGTCAGCCGCCAAGTCGGCGCGTTCTCCGCGACCGCCGAGAAAGGTTTTTACGACGTCGATGTGCGTGGCGGCCGGATCGAACAACCGAAGCACGAATCGCTGTCGTTCGCCGTGAATCTCGCGCGCGAAGAATCCAACTTTGCGATGATCAACGAAACGCAGCTCAAGGAATTGCTGCCGAACATCGAATTGAAAGTCATCGACGCCTCGGCCGAATCGCAACAAGCTCATGGCAGCATCGGCCAAGAACATGAAATCTGGCGTCCGCTGATTTACATTTTGTTCGTTGTGATCGCGGCGGAGTTCTGGCTTTCCACCTTCAGCGGCCAGCATCTCGAAACCGACGGCGAACCAACAGTCGGCGAGCGAATCAAAGACCTCGGCACCGGCGGCTTCGTCGGCCGCATGACCGGAGCGGGACAAGGGACTTAGAATCGAATCAGCTGGGATCGGTCCTCCGCAGCGGCTGTCTTCTCACTTCCAGCGTCACTCCAGCGTGAACGCCGGCAACCGCACGATCTCGCCCCCCTTGAGGGCTGACTGATGCGCGCAGATGCCGACGCAGGTCCAGTTCGCGCTCAAGGTCGCGTTCGGCCACGGGTCGCGGTTGTCGCGCAAGGCACTGACGAACTCGTTGACCAAGTGCGGGTGCGAGCCGCCGTGGCCACCACCTTGGATGAAAGAGAGATGCTCGCTGTCGTGAATCTCTGCCGGTTGAGTGAACTTGCGGATCGGCTCCGGCAGCAGGTGAGCGTAATCCGGCACATTGACTCGCGTCGGGATTTCCGGCTCTGGCATCTTCGCCGTGTGGAGGACGTGCCGTTCGTGTTCGACCAGCGTCCATTCAAATGACTTCTTCGTGCCGTAGACATCGAAACTCTCGCGATACTGCCGGGCCACGTCGTACAAAAATCGCCAAATGTGAGCTGTGACGTCGCTGTCTTTCACTTTGATGTGACACGATTCGACGGCGAATTTGTTGCCGGACTTTTGAGCGATATCGTCGCGGACCGTGCCGGAGCCGAAGCACGAAACGTATTCCGCACGGCCGTTGATCAAACCCAAGCACGGGCTGACGACGTGCGTCGCGTAGTGCATCGGGATCATCTCTTTCCAGTAATCGGGCCAGCCGTCCATGTCTTGCGGGTGCGATGCGGCGAGATGCTGAATTTTGCCAAGTTCACCCTTCTGGTGCATCTCTTTGATGAATAGAAATTCGCGTGAGTACACGACGGTCTCGGCCATCATGTATCTGAGGCCGGTCTGCTTCACGAGATCGCAAATCTGCTGGCAGTCTTCGACGGTCGTGGCCATCGGCACGGTACACATTACATGCTTGCCCGCCTTGAGCGCCTCGATCGACATCCGCGCGTGTTCGGAGATCGGACTGTTGATGTGAACGAAATCAACCTGCGGGTCTTTCCAGACGTCGGCATATTCGGTGAAACGCTTCTCGATTTTGAATCGGTCGCCAACTTTGTTGAGTTTCTCGTTGTTCCGTTGGCAGATGGCGTAGACGTTGGCATCCGGGTGAGCCTGATAAATCGGAATGAATTCCGAACCGAACCCCAACCCGATCATGGCGACATTCACTGGCTTGCTCACGCTGAACTCCTCATGGGTTTTGCAAACGTTGACCGGACTCAGCTTGATAATTGTGCCTTCTCTGCGCTGCGGAAAAAGTCCCAATGCAGAGCAGCGAAGAACGCATAGGAAAGACGATCGTTGGTCGCAAATACCAGCTAATCGTAGAAATTATTCCTTGCCGATTTCGGATGCTGGCAGAACGCGTGTACCAACTCGTTCACCGGCGACGGCGCGTTCAATGTTGCCGGGCTTTTTGTAGTTGAAGACCACGATCGGGATGTTGTGTTCCATGCAGTGATGAATCGCTTGAGCATCCATCACTTTCAGGTTCTGTCGCAGGAAGTCCTGGTACGAAATCTCCGAGTACCGGACCGCGTGCGGATTTTTCTCTGGGTCTTCGGAATAGATCCCGTCCACCTTCGTCGCTTTGAGCAGTACATCGGCTTCAATCTCGCGAGCGCGTAGCGCGGCGGCGGTGTCGGTCGTCACGAATGGGCTGCCGGTGCCGGCAGCCAGGATCACAACGCGGCCTTTTTCCAGATGGCGCAAACAGCGACGGCGAATGAACGGCTCAGCAACTTTTTCGATGTGAAACGCCGTTTGTAGCCGAGTCGCCACACCTGCGTTCTCCAGTGCGTCTTGCAAGGCCAATCCGTTGATGACCGTGGCCAACATTCCCATGTAGTGCGCTGTAGGGGTTTTAATCGCGGCGCTGACGGCGGCGAATTCCTTGCCCCGCAGAATGTTCCCGCCGCCGCACACGATCGCCAGTTGAATGTTGCCCTGATCGACGACTCCTTTGATCTGCTGGCAGATCGTCGTGATCTCTTCCATGTGGATGCCGGTTTCGCCAGCTCGGCAAAAACTCTGGCCGCTGATTTTCAGCAGAATGCGCTTCGGCTTGTCCGACATAAGTTCACACTAATCCGAAGCGCGAGCGAGGGCGATCGCTTCACGAAACGTGGAATCGTTGTCATTCAGAGCGCACGCCCTCGCTCGCGCGTTGGGTTAGTGTCCCGGT
>JANMIF010000552.1:0-25914 GCA_031375695.1 Planctomyces sp. | reverse complement strand
AAAGAGAACGACAAGAAGCAGCGTTTGATCGCGGCTATCGAGTCGTTGGTGATCTCATCGCCCTTGACTTCGTCTATCTCTTTTTCATGATCCGATTCGAAGTTATTGACGTTGGCTGCTAGCCTTCTTCATTCATCTTTCTTACTTTCTTGACTCTCGGTGCAGGTCGCCAACGACTGCTTCAACTGATCGACCAATGCTAGTGTTGACGGCGGTTGAAAACGGCGACGCGAGGCGGCCGAAAATGGTGGCGCTGGGTAGGCTTGTTAGGGTCTCCGTGGGTCAGGGGATCTGTCGCGGCTAAAGATTCAGGG
The DNA here is from genome assembly GCA_031375695.1 of Planctomyces sp. Classification (GTDB taxonomy): domain Bacteria; phylum Planctomycetota; class Planctomycetia; order Planctomycetales; family Planctomycetaceae; genus SXKJ01. The sequence goes on along the minus strand of JANMIF010000552.1, from coordinate 25,600 downwards.
GCGTTGTCTTGTCGGTCAGTCGTGTCGACGTCTTCGGCGTTTTGAATCTTGGCGTCGGTAGCTTTCGCCTTTGGTCTCCTGGATGTGGCAGCGCTGAGTCAGACGGTCCAGGGCCGCTAATAGGCGGTAGCGATCACGTCGAACAGCAGTTCCGCCTCGGGTTGATGGTCACACCAAATCACACCGGCGGACTCGCAAGGTCGACAGGACCTCCTTGTCCAGAACGCTTATCTTCCCGCACACTCTCTAAGGAACAAAAGCGAACGCAGCTCGGGGTGGAAAAAGTGAGCGCGACTTAATACTGTTCGGCACGACATTTGCGCCAACCACGATCCCCGCGAAGCTCACCGAAAAGGAATTAGCGGCATTGCGAAATGATGATCGTCTCAGTCCCGACATGGTGTTCCGCGACCCGTAGTTTCTAGATTTCCTGGGACTCAAGGAGACCTATTCGGAGAAGAACTTGGAAACCGCGATCCTTCGTGAACTGGGAAAAAACATTCTTGAACTCGGAGTTGGCTTCGCGATTGTGGATCGCTTTCACGGCGCTCTAGTTCGTGGCCAGGGCGTCGTAGGTGCAGATTTTGTCGTCGTTCAGGCCGAGGTCTTCGCCACGTTGGGTGGCAGCTTGCAGCTCTTTAGCAGCCTGTTGAAAAACGTGCGGCAGGTTTTCAACCTGCCTGAAAACTTCGGCAATCGAGCAGGATGAAATCCTGCTCCACGAGTATTTCAACAGGCTGTTAGCCAGTGGGACCAGTTCATCGACCCGCCGTTAATCGGCAGCGATGGCATTCAGATGTGATCGTTCGCCGGGAGTTCACTTCGCCCCGATAGGCATAGCGATGATCAGTCCCGCAGCGCGGTTCTTGAGGTTGGTCCGGTTCGGCACATGGCACTTGAGGCATTCCGCGGTCAGTGTGATCACGCCCGCACGCCGATAGACGCCGTTCTCAACGAGTTCATACTCCTCGGCTCCCGACGCGATCGCGCTGGCGGCTTGCTTCTCGAAGTCGTTCCGCGGAGCGTGATCCTGATTCATGGCTTGACCGGTGACGGCCAGCCAGCGGAGCTCGACCTTCTGGTTGTTCGCCAGTTCGCGAAAGACTTTCTGGAACGTGCGCGCGGGGATCGGAAGTTTTTCGTCTTCGCGGTAGTACTCGTGATGGACGACTTGCAGCATTGATTGAATGGTTTCGTAAAGCAGCCGCGCACGGCCACGGGCCTCCTCGACAGACGGCAGAGACGCAGTTTTTGTCTCTGCGCTCGGCTTGTCGTTTGAGACATCGCTCGAATTACTCGGCGGGGTCGCGCCGGCTCCGATGGCTGCTAGCGTGAGCGCAGTCGCAATCGACAGCGTCCACCACATCATTTGGGAATTGCGGTTCATGCTGGACCTCACTTCGTGGCAACTGCTGCAAGAGAACTTGGCCCAAACCCGTCTTAACCATGCTCACTGATCGTTGACGGGGATACGAATCACCAACCCGGCGAACTTGGCAGAGGTCGAAGGAGACGAGAATTGATTGGTGTGGCAACTGACGCAGCCGCCTCCCAGAGAGATGCGACCGACTCGTTGGTAGTAGCCATCCTCGACGAGTTCAAAGTCCTCTTTGCCTGCGGCGATTTCTTTGGCGGCCTGTTTCTCGAAGTCGGTCTCTGGCTCGTGATGAACGCTCATGGCTTTGGTGTTCACCGAAATCCATCGGGTTTGAATGCTCGACTGCCGAGCCATATCGGCGAAGATGTCTTCCATCGCACGAGCCGGCAGCACGGCACGTTCACGGCGGAAAAAGTGGCGGTGCATCACATCCAACGTGGTGTCGTAAATGTCGTGCATCAGCTTGGCACGCTCACGCGCCGCCGCGACTGACACGCGATCCGATTCTTTGACCGGAGCTACCTTCGGTTTGTTCTTCGGCGGGCTGGCTGCGTCACTCGGAGGTTCCCCGCACAGAGCGAACGTGACACACAGCACACCGGTTGTGACCGCAACCGCACACAGACTGGCACAGATTCGTGATTTCATCATGTAACTCCTCAATCGGATTGGCCGAAGATCATTGGTCTATCAGTGATCGCTTCTCGTCAACGTGAAGAACTCTGAGTCGGCGATCGACATTAGTGGTAAAGAAAGATCGGGACCGGGCAGTGTTCCAGCAGGCGGCGCGTTACCGAACCAAACAGCACCTCGCGAAGAAAGTTTTGTCCGAAAGTCCCCATGACCAACAGACCGGTTGGATACAACGCCAAGTGATTCAGCAGGACGGCGGCAGGTTCTTCGGCGGAGGTAGTTGGGACCGCTTTGGCCGCGATGCCGTGTCGGCCAAGGAAATCGACGGCGCGGTCCACTCGGCGAGTCGCGGTAATATACTGTTCCGCAGCACCCACGACCCGGACTTGCCGATCGGCCGCGAGTCCTGATTGAGCAAACGCCTGTAGTGTGCGAGCTGCCTGCAAGCTGCCGTCGTAAGCAATCACAACATCGGTCTCCGAGGTCGGACGGTCGGGAACCACGATCAAAGGACGGGGACAGTGCTTCACAACCCCGACCAGTTGATCGGTCGTCAATCCGCCCAGCACCGGGCGTGACTGAGGGCAATCGATCAGGACGAGGTCACAGCGTTGTGCCTCGCGAGCGATCACGTCCGCTGGCCGGCCCTCTTCGTCCAACAACTGACTGACGACGTTGGCTTGTGTGCAGAGAGTCCGAAACTTCTCTCGAACCTGCCCCAACCTCAACCGAGCGTCCTCCAGGATCTTCTCATTTCGCTGCTCTTTCGCAGACATGCCTGCCATCGGAACTGGTTCATCACCACACAAGTTCTCAATATCCAGAACACTCAAACCGACACCCAGCGCTTCGTGCGAACCCGCCCAATACCGCGCCAAATCGGACGCTTGATACGCATTTCGCGCATCATTGAGCAAAACCAACAGGCTCTTGAGCATTGCGGAAATCCTCCTCACGAAAGGGCTTCGGGGTGGGAATCGGCCAGGAATGACCAATGCCCACCGCAACGTCCTGAAATCGCCGTGCCGCAGCAGACCAATCACGACGCCCCCAATGATTCACTCGCTGTGTTTGAGGGCGTCCGCACCGATCACACAGGTGGTTCGCGCTGCGTCTCATCACGCGACGGACATCAGACGCAGGCGCTGAACTGAAAGTGCGTCGTGTTTGTTGGATTGCTCCGCACGGCATCCGCTGGCGCGCGGGGCGGTGTGCGTCATCGGACAGTGCGCGCTGCTTTCGCGCACCAAAGTGAGACACCGAAGGGTGTGCATTGTTTCCGACCTCACCGACGCAGACATGTCAGCCCTACGTCTCCCGTCTCAATGACCGCACGCGGCACGCGAGTTGCCTCAAGTCACAACATCATGCAGCACTTTCGGGTGGAAGTACCAACCGACGATTATTGGCGTCGGCAGATCAAGTGTCAGGAGGCTTGCCCCGTGCATACGGATGCGCGCGGGTATGTGCGAGCCATCGCGGACGGACGATTTGAAGATGCCTATCTGATCGCTCGCGGGCCGAATCCGCTCGCTTCGATTTGTGGGCGAGTGTGCGGCGCGCCGTGCGAGGCGGCTTGTCGGCGGAAAGAGATCGATCAAGCGGTGTCGATCCGGGCGCTCAAGCGGTTCGTCACCGATCGCTTTGGAGGACACGCAGATCAGGAGCGAGCCGGGAAAGCCAAGGGACTGATTCAGCGACTCATCGAAAATGTGCGGAATCGCGAGAGTTCTCGGTCGGAAGAGCTGTCTGGCTTTCAGAGCTTCTTGTCGGATCAGCATCTGCCGAAGAACGCCGACGGTGAGAAAGTCGCAATTATCGGTTCGGGGCCGGCGGGTTTGGCGGCGGCGCATGATCTGGCGTTGCTCGGCTTTCGACCAACCGTGTTTGAAATGGAGCCGGTGCCGGCGGGGATGTTAGCGCTCGGCATTCCAGAATATCGCCTGCCGCGCGATTTGATTGCGGCCGAGGTGGAACTCATTCGCTCGCTGGGAGTCGAGTTCCGTTGCAACACGCGCGTTGGCCAGGATATCTCGTTCGAGGAGATTCGGCGGACGCACAAAGCGACGATCATCGCCGTGGGGCTCAAGAAGTCGCGGGGCCTGCCGATCCCCGGAGCCAACGGCAAGGGGATTTTGGGCGGAGTCGAACTCTTGCGCGACGTGGCGTTGAAGCGACCGGTCGAGCTGAAAGGTGACGTGGTCGTCATCGGCGGTGGCAACGTGGCTTACGACATCGCCCGAACCGTGATTCGGCAGCTTGGCGTCGACATCTCACGAACCGCGTTGCGGCAGGCGGGTGTGCGTTCCGTGCATCTTTGCAGTCTGGAAAGTCTCGACGAGATGCCGGCCGATGATGCCGAGATTCTCGAAGGGGATGAAGAAGGGGTCGTCCGCCACAACAGTTTGGGGCCAAAGGAGATTCTGCTGGACGAGGACGGCTGCGTGAAGGGGGTCGTGTTTCAGCGTTGCACGCGAGTCTTCGATGAGCAGCGGCGGTTTGCTCCGCAGTTCGATCCGAACGATCTCACGACCATTCATGCCAACACGGTTCTGTGGGGAGTTGGCCAGCAGCCGGATCTGACGTTTGCCGATGGCCAAGGCGACCTTCAGCGAACGGAGCGCGGGCTGATTCAGTGCGACGCTGCGACGAACACGACCTCGGCCCCGGATGTTTTCATCGCGGGAGACGTATCTTACGGCCCGAAGCTCCTCATCCATGCGGTGGCCAGCGGTAAGCAGGCGGCTCGCACGGTCTATGAGTTTCTGCGGGGCGAGAAGTTGGTCGAAGACGTGCAGCTCGTGCATCTCGAAATTCCCGACTACTTGCGGGAGCCAGACTACGAAAAGCTGCAGCGCACGCCGATCGCGGCCTTCGACGTCAGCGAGCGGCGGCACAGCCAAACGGCTCAGGTCGAACGTGGTTACGACGAGCGTGAGGCGGTTCGTGAGGCGTGCCGATGCCTCGATTGCGGCGTGAACACGATCTTCGATTCGGACAAGTGCATCCTCTGCGGCGGTTGCGCGGATGTCTGTCCGGAGATCTGTCTCGAATTGGTGTCGCTCAACCGTTTGGAAGGAGGCAGTGATCTTCAGCAGGCTTTGGAACAGCGTATGCAAGGAGATGAGGGCGAACAGTTTTCAGCGATTGTCAAAGACGAAACGAAGTGTATTCGGTGTGCGTTGTGCGCCGACCGCTGCCCGGTCGGAGCCATCACGATGGAGCGAGTGCTGACCACGAGTTGTTGGTCGCTCGGCGGAGCAGCATCATGAGTCAGGAGTCTTCGATGCACGGCGACGTCGGCCAAAGCAGACGCTTCGAGAAGCCCGTCGAACGCCGCGACTTTCTCGGCATGACGGCGATTGGTTCGGCGGCGGGTGCGTTGGTGGTGGCCGGTTTGGGTGCCGCTCGGTTGCCGATGCCGTCGGTGTTTCCGGAGTCCAACAGCCGAGTGAAGCTCGGCCCGGTGGAACGTTTCCTGTCCACGCAGATCACAGCCGTCCCTGACCAGCGGCTGTGGATCTACGTGGATGGGGAAGGGCTGTTTGCGATCTCGGCCGTGTGTACTCATCTGGGCTGTCTGGTTTCGAGCAACGGGGAAGAGGGCTTCTTCTGCCCGTGTCACGGCAGTCGCTTCGACGCGCGTGGCAAAGTGACCGGAGGCCCGGCACCGAAGGCGTTGATGTATCTCGAACTGAGCCTCTCTCCCGACGGCCAATTGGTCGTGGACAAACAAAAGACCGTGGCCGCGACCGAACGGCTGAAAGCGTGAGCGGATTCAGAGTGACTCGCTGCAAGAGCAGAACAATTGTGAACACACGGACGGAGTCGAGAAATCAGCAGACGCATGAGGACGTGGCCAATTGAGAAAAAGACCAATCCTGAGGGCCATCATGGATATTGCAGACAGCGGCCAAGCGATCCTTCGCGGCAATGGGACGATCGCTCATTTGTTTTATGAAAAGTATCTCGGCCGCTATCCCGAAGTCGGCCGCTTTTTTGCAGAAACGGACATGAGTCATCAGGCCGTCATGCTGCGGATGGCGCTGACAATGGTCGAGCAGTATTACCGCCATCGCTACGAGGCGATGGAAGAGTATTTGCGAATCGTCGGCTTCCGCCACAAGCGGATGGAGATTTCGCCGAACCTGTACGACGACTGGCGTGACTGCATGCTCGACACGCTTCAGGAGTTTCATGGCGACGATTGGTCCAAAGCGTTGGAACAACAGTGGACCGAGGCGGTCGATCTCGCCGTCGATCGAATGCTCGACGGATACGAATTGAAAGAGGCAACGTTCTGAAGCCAGCATCTGATCGTCAAAGGACGGAAGGCAGCCATTGTGTCCGTGGAACTGGAACCTCAAAACGACAAAGACTCGGCCTTGCGGCGTTACTTCCGCAACTTGCTCGACACGCCGCGCGAGTTTCGCGATTCGCTGATTCGACACGGGCGGCCGACGTCCGATCGAGCGGCCTCGCAGGCGGTGTTCACGAATCTGTTCCTGCACATCATGCCGACGCGGATGCACTGGTACTCGCTCCGCATCCGCGCGACGTTGGGCTTGGGAGTCATCTCGCTGGCGCTGTTCTTTGTGCTCGTCGCGACCGGCATCCCGTTGATGATCTATTACAAGCCCTCGGTCGATCTCGCGTATGACTCGATGAAGGAGATTCAGTACGTCGTCCCGGCCGGCCGCTTCGTGCGGAACGTCCATCGCTGGGCGGCTCATGGCATGGTGCTCTGCGTCATGCTGCACATGGCGCGAGCGTTTTACACGAGCGCCTACAAAGCTCCGCGACAGTTCAATTGGGTCGTGGGGATGATCCTGTTCGTGCTCACGCTGGCCCTGAGCTTCACCGGCTACTTGCTGCCGTGGGATCAGCTTGCGTATTGGGCCGTGACGATTGGTTCCGAGATCGCGCAGTCGCCGCGTGAAGTGACCGACTCGTTGGGCATCACGTCATGGTGCGACATCGGTGGGTTCCAGAAACGTTTGATTCTGGGGGCCAACCAAGTTGGGCAAGAGGCGCTGACGCGCTTCTACCTATTGCATGTGATGGTGCTGCCACTGGCGATGTCGGTCTTCCTCGCCGTGCATTTCTGGCGCATCCGCAAGGACGGCGGGCTGACGCGACCGGCGAGCGCGGATGAGTTGCCGCCAGCGAAGACCAGCACTGAGCACTCAGTACTCAGTACTCAGAACCCTGCGATCCGCTCTGCGAACAATTCCCCTTCAAAAACTTACGGCTTGATGGCCGTTGTCCGCGGCCAGACACCGATGGTGGATCGCAGCATTGCCAACACAGTGCCGACGTATCCGAACGGCCTGTATGCCATCGCCGCGCTCACGATGCTGACGCTCGCGCTGACGTTGGCCTTGGGATATTTCTTCGATGCGCCGTTGACTGAACTCGCCAATCCCTTGGTCCCGGAGAACCCGGCGAAAGCTCCGTGGTACTTCCTCGGCCTGCAAGAGTTGGTGAGTTACTCGGCCTTCATGGGAGGCGTGGCGATCCCGGCAATCGTCGTCGTGGGGCTGATGTTCGTGCCTTATCTCGACCGCGAGCGACAGGACATCGGCGTTTGGTTCAGTGGCCCGCAAGGGAAGCGAATCTGTTTGAACTCGGCGATTTTCACGGCGGCGGTCGTCGTGGGCATGTTGATCTTCACGGTCAATTACGGCTGGCTGAGAACGTGGTCGCCGGAGATTCCGCAGATCGTGATCACGTTCATCAACCCCGGCACGGTGATGCTGGCGATCTTCACGCTGTGGTCGTTGTTCGTGATGAAGACCACGAACTCGACGCGCCAGGGAGCATTGGCCCTCTTCACCTGCTTCCTCATGGCATTCGTGATTCTGACTTACTTCGCGACCGTGCATCGCGGGCCGAACTGGAATTTTTATTGGTCTCAATCGGCATGGCCCGTGCATTGAACCGAAATCAGAAGCCGCCAATTGGCTGACTCCGTCCCTGACCTCAGTTGATCATCACCATGCGTGTTGCCGACATCAAACGTCTGAAGCTCATCCTGCTCGGTTCGAGTCTGATGTTCTTGGTGTTTCTGCTGCTGGCGGCGTTCGAGGAAAACTTCACCGCCGAGTGGCGCGGGCATCAGTCCGCGTATGCCGCTCAGTTGATGACTTTGGCGAAATCCTCTGGCAAGCCGAGCGTTCCATATCCACTGGAAGTGCGGCAGGTGTATCTCGAAGGACTGAAGAAGATCGATCGCTGTGTGACCTGTCATGTCGCGATTGATGACCCGCGTTTCGCCGAGGCGGCTCAACCAATGAAGACGCATTCGGGTGACATTCTCAAGCATCATCCATCGGATAAATTCGGCTGCACGATCTGCCATCAAGGACAGGGGCGAGCCACCGTTAAGGCGGACGCTCATGGTCATGTTCCGCATTGGCCAGAGCCGTTGCTCGGCGGTGCGATGGTCTACACCAGTTGTAGTCGTTGCCACTACGAGAATGATCTCTACGGCGGACAAAGCGATCTTTACGGCACGGTGAAGCCGATCGAACACATCACTGAAGGCGAGTTGGCGTCGTCGTTGCCGCACGCGGACAATATCGCTCGTGGCAAACACATGGTGGTTGAGAAGGGTTGTCTCGGCTGCCACAAGTATCGCGGCCGAGGCGGCAAGCTCGGCCCGGACATCACCTACGTCGGCGACAAGACGGCGCACGGTTTCGATTTCAAACACGTCCACGGCGAGCACACCGTCGAGAACTGGCTGTTCGCGCATTTCAAATCGCCGACCGCCGTGGTTCCCAACACGCTGATGCCCGACCTGAAGCTGTCGGACGGCGAGGCTCGCGACCTGGCCGCGTACATGATCAGTCTGAAGCACAAATCCGCTCCGGCTGCGTACACGCCGCTGCCGCAACTGGTGGACTCTACGCCGGTACGCGGCGAGACGCTCTACACAACGTATTGCTCATCGTGTCATGGAGCCGACGGCATTGGTGCGATCGTGCGGGATGCCGAAGCCGCGAAATATTTCACTCCGACAGCCGGTGGCGAATCGGATTCGATCTCGTCGCTACGCGCGGTGCTGATTGATCGCCCGCGCGAACTGCTGACCCCGTCGTTGCGGAACGTCGACACCTTGGGCATCGCCAGCGACGCCTATCTGCGGCACGTCATCACTCACGGACGCACCAACACCAGCATGTTGGGTTGGAGGGCAGAGGGGGGCTTGAGCGACGACGAAGTGGAATTGCTCGTCGGTTTCATTCGCCGCTGGGAACCGAACGAAGCGGATCGCTCGTTCGTCTCGGCGTCACGTGGTGAGCCTCGCATCGGCGGCGCGCTCTATCGAGCCAACTGCTCCGGTTGTCACGGTCTGAACGGCGAAGGGGGCCAGATCGGCATCTCACTCCGAGCTCCCGGTTTCCTGGCCATCGTCAGTGACGACATGCTGGCCGAGACGATTTTACGCGGCCGAGCCAACACCGCGATGCCCGCTTGGCGACAGTTCGATAACCGCGACGTCAGCGACATATTGGCCTTCATCCGCAGTTGGCAACCGCTGCGGTCGAATCGCGAAGAAGTCTTGGCAATGCTAAGTAACCCGAAGCGTGAGCGAGGGACTTCCGAGGAACGCGACGCTGACGATCCTTCCTCGCTGGCGCGTCGGGCTAGTGACGCATCCGTCGCGACTGGCCTGAAGCTCTATCGCAGCCGTTGCACGGTCTGTCATGGCGAGAACGGCGAAGGGAAGATCGGGCCGTCGATCAACAATCAAGCGGTGCTGTCGGTCGTCCCGAATGAATTCTTGCACGACACAATCGTGCGAGGTCGACCGGGTACGGCGATGCCTGCGTGGCGTCAGATGAGCAGCGAGGAGGTTTCCGACGTCATTGCATTGTTGCGGTCATGGCAGACACAGCCGTCGAAGGAACTGCCCGCTACCCGTGTGCAAGGCGATCCGCAAAACGGCGAGTTGCTCTACACCGGCATCTGTGCGAGTTGTCATGGCCCGCACGCGGAAGGAGCACTTGGACCACAACTGTCCAACGCCGTGTTTCTCGATACGGTCAACGACGCGACTCTCACTCAATGGATCAGCTTCGGCCGGCCGGGGACTCAGATGCGTCCGCATCTGCGTGGGCAACAAGGCAACGCCGATTTGTCGAAGTCACAGATCGAAGACATCGTGACGTTCCTTCGCTCACTACGCGGCCGACAGGCAATCGACGGCGAACGAATTGGTCTCGGGTACGCTCCGCGCGGCACGGTGCTGTACCGCGAAATGTGCGTGAGCTGTCACGGCACGCAGGGAGAAGGAACCGTTGGCCCCGGCATTCGCAACCCGGCGTTTCTGCACGCGGCGAGCGACGGTTTCCTGCGAGCTACGATTGTGCTCGGTCGTGATGGGACCGAAATGCGTTCCATGAGCCATCGGGGTTCGGGCATCGTCGAACTGAAGGCGGCCGAGATCGACGACCTCATCGCCTACCTGCGGTCGAATGAAGACCGTACAGAAATCTCGCATCGCTTCGTGATGGGTGCTCTCCCCGAACACGGCAAGGCTGACTACGCCGTTTTCTGCGCCGGCTGTCACGGCGACAACGGCAAAGGTGGGTTCGCCCCCGAACTCAACAACCCCGGCTTCTTGCGAGCGGCCACCGACGGCTATCTGCAAGCCACGATCATCCGCGGTCGCCGCGGCACCGCGATGCGAGCGTTCGGCTCCTCCGGCCACGGCCTCGCGAATCTCCATCAATCCGACATCAACAACATCGTCGCTTTCATCCGGCAATGGAGCCCGGATGTGAGACCACTCCAACGAACTGAAGCCTTTCCCGGCGTCACCAGCAACAAGGAATAAGACATGCCCAAGCAAACTATGCCCGTTGAATTCGATCGTCGCGAATTCTTGAAGATGGCCGCCACGACGGGCGTGGCCGTGACCGCGACATCCTTCCTGCCGCTGGAGTATCTCGAAGCCTTGAACGCGGCTCCCACCACGAAGCCAGGAGCTGCGTTAGGGCCGGGCATCAAACTGTTACAGGCAGCCTGTCCGTACTGCGGCGTCGGATGCGGGACGCTTATCAAGGTCGAGAACGGCAAAGTCGTTGGCATGGTGCCGGATAAGAAGCATCCGACGAACAAGGGCATCCAGTGCATCAAGGGGCTCAACGCTTACGAGCCGATCTACAAGGACCGGCTGACCGACGTGCTCGTGCGTAAAGACATGAGCGACCCGCTGCGCGGGCATGTGTCGGCCACGAAGGGACGGTTCGATGACGACGTCTTCATCAAGATGCCTTATGCCGAAGCCGAGGAACTCGTCGCCGAGAAGATTGCCGAGATCATCAAGGCGAAGGGGGGCAATGCGGTTGGACTCGACGGCAGCGGGCAGCTCACGATGGAGGCGCAGTGGATCGAGAACGTGCTGATGAAGGGGATCCTCGTCAGCAATTCGATCGAAGCGAACGCCCGAATGTGCATGACATCGGCCGCGACCGGCTACATGGCCAGCTACGGCAGCGACGCTCCGCCGACCAGCTACGAAGACATTGAAGAAGCGGACTTCATCGCCTTCTGGGGACATAACGCTCGCGAGGCACATCCGATCCTGTTCTGGCGAGTCGCCGATTACAAACAGAAGGCGGGCATCCCAACGCTGGTCGCCGATCCGCGTCGCACGGCCACTGTCATCGGGCTGGAAGACATCAATCCGCGCAACAGCCTGCATCTGCAGACGCTCAATGGCGACATCAGTTATCAAAACGCGATCGCGCATGTGCTGCTGACGAAGTATCCCGAAGCGATCATGCCGGAGGATTGGCTGGCTCAAAACGTGAATGGCTATCAGGAATACATCGCGGGTGTGAAGGAGCGTTACTCGCCGGCACAAGTCTGTGAGCGACTGAAACTGCTTGACCGAGGCCGCATCACACCACAGCAAATCGAACAAATCGCAAAGACTTGGGCCGAGGCGACTCTGAAAGGTCGACGTCGCGGGCGCGGCGGTGTCTTGAGCTTCTGGGGCATCGGTTACAACCAGATGCTGCATGGCCAGCACAACACGATCAGCATCATCAATCTGCATCTGCTGACCGGCAACATGGGTCGGCCGGGTTGCGGCAGTCATTCGCAAACCGGTCAACCGAACGCCATGAGCGAACGCTTGATGGGGGGTCTCACCAGCCGGCTGCCGTTCAATCAGCCGATCACCAACGAGAAGTGGCGCGATCACATCGCCGATGCTTGGCGAGTCCCGCGCGAACGGCTCAAGCAAACCGCGTCGCTTCCGAACCCCGGCTTTGTCGTCGGCATGATGGAGCGGGCGCTCAAGGACGAATTGCTGGCGATGTTTTGGATGTATACGACTCACGTCCACATGCCGGAGGTGAAGACGCTGGTGCGGCCCGCGCTGACGAAAATGTTCGTCGTCGTGCAGGAGATTTATCGGCACGCACCGAATCTACTTTACGGCGACGTCATCTTCCCGGCTGCGACGTGGGGCGAATGGTACGGCGGCACGTACATCCAGTCGGAACGCCGAGCTTACGTCTGCGACGGAGCCAACAACCCGCCCCCGAATTGTATTCCCGACATGGATATGGCCATCGACAAGTGCAAGTTGCTCGCCAAGAAGTTGGGACTCGATGGCGACAAAATCTTCCCGTACAAGAAGAAGATCAAGAGTGGCAACGGGATCATGATCTACGACCCGGAAGACGTGTTCCGCGACATCGTCATCGCCAGCAAAGGGAGCGACGCCGACCTGACCGGAATGCTCGAAGTCGAGAAGCGCGACGGCATCGGCCTGTACGACCAGATCCGCGAGTTGCGTGGCGTTCAATGGCCCGCGCCGACCTATGAGATCGCGAAGGCCGGCGGTACTCCGCGACGCTTCCTTGGCCAAGAAGGCTGGGCTGGCAAGCCGTATGGCGCGTTCGCTCATCTCGATGGCAAAGCCAAGATGAAACTGTGCGAACAGGACTACAGCCAGATTCACGAAGTGACCGCCAAACTGATGACGTACGGCCATCGCGATCGGCCCGGCGAGGGACCGTTCCTCATCGACGAGTTGGCGCTCGCCACGAAGGAAGGTCGCAAGAACATCCTGGAGGTCGCTCGCGACATGGCGTTGCCGCCGGAGTTGCCTGACCTGCACATCTATGACGACAAAACGAAATCGCTCGCCGACCACAAGCGCGAGGACGTCTATCCGTTCTGGCTGGGCCTCGGCATCGTCTACGAACATTTTCATTCCGCGAAAACAATTCGTGGCGCGACGACGATGAAGCTCATCCCCGAGCAATACGTCGAGATGAATCTGGAAGACGCCAAACGATACGGCTTACGGGACGGCGATCTCGTCCGCGTGATGACTCGCCGCGGCAGCTTCGAGTGCAAAGTGACCGTCGGCCTGCAAAGCGAACTGCGGCCGTCGCGCAGCGAGGTTCCCGAAGGCTACATGTTCAGCCCGTGGAACCTCTCCGTCGCCGACAGCGCCGAGCCACACAAAAATAAATGGCTCTCCAACGCGACCAGCCATCGCGCCTGGGATCCCGTCAGCGGCCAAGTGGACTTTAAGAAACTAGCCGCGCGAGTGGAGAAGATTTGAGATGTCACTCGATCGTCGCGATTTCGTTCTCAATCTGCTCGGCCTCGGCGCAGCCACCGCGACGGGGGCCGTGGGCGTCGGCCTGTTCAACCAACCGGCCAACGCTCGCGCGCCAATTCGTCCACCGGGAGCTTTACCGGAAGCCGATTTCCTCTCGACCTGCATTCGCTGCCAGCGCTGCGCCGACGCCTGTCCGAATCACTGCATCAAGGCCACTCCCGAATCAGCAGGGCCAGTACGAGCCGGCACGCCGTTCATTCAGCCGCGCGAGCAAGCTTGCATGTTGTGCAGCCGCGTTGAGACAGAACACCTTCGCTGCACGGAAGCCTGTCCAACCGGTGCGTTGCAACTCATTGCCAAGACGCTGATCGACATTCAGCAGAAGGCGCAGATGGGTAAAGCTAAAGTCGATCTCAATCTATGCTACTCGTACAACGACTTCACTTGCGGGACGTGCCTCAAAGCCTGCCCTGTCGGCGCGCTCAAGACCGGCATGTGGGCCCGCCCGATCGTCGATATGGACGCCTGCGTCGGCTGCGGTCTGTGCGAGCGGGTCTGCATCCGCTACCCACACGCGATCCGCGTCGAAGTGGGAGAACGACAACGATTCGACGCTTAGACCGAGAACGATCAACCTCATCATGCCCATCAATCGCCGACAACTCCTGAGAGCCATTGGCCGCACCGCAAAGGTCGCGGGTGTGGGCGGGTTCGTTGTCGTTTTGGGACGTCTGTTGCGAGTCGGTCGCGGTGTGCGACACACGGCTCAGCCGCGTGTCGCGGAGAAACTCGAATTCAGTTTTCGCCCGCCGGGAGCATTGCCTGAGCCAGACTTTCTCGCCCGTTGCATTCATTGCTACTTGTGCCAAGACGTTTGTCCGGCTGGATGCATTCAAATGAAGTCCGACGGCGAATCCGATTGGCACACGCCGTACATCTTGCCGCGTGAGAAAGGCTGCACGCTGTGCCTGAAGTGCGGCGACGTTTGCCCGACCGGGGCACTCCAGCGGCTGACCAAGAAGACCGACGTCCGCATGGGAGTGGCCGTAGTTGACGAGTCGATCTGCGTGTCGCACCTGCGAACGGGAGTTTGCGGAGCTTGTTTCACCGCCTGCCCGATGCGCGGCCAAGCCATCACGCAGGGACTCTACAACGCACCCAGAGTCCATTCGGAATTCTGCACCGGCTGCGGCTTGTGCGAGGAAGTCTGCATCGTGCCGTACCGCGCGATCCGTGTTGCGCCACTCGATTCATTCAGCCACGAGGAGGTTCAGTCATGACTCGTTGGCTGGTCCCCATCACGCGGCGGTGCGTGCAGGTGTTGAGTCTCGGCGTGCTCGTGTTGCTGCCGATCATGGCGCTTTACATGCACTTCAAAGAAGCGCATGCCATTCACGACCTTGGTGAGAACAATTGGCGAAACGTGGCGGTTCGCGGCGTCGAACGAGTCGTCAACAAAGACGAGAGTCGTCAACGACTGGTGCAACAGACGCAAGGCACGATCTGGTCGGCGCGGCTGTTCGGTGTGAGCCTCTCCGATCCGTTGGCCGGAGCCGAAGCGATCATCAGCAGCCGCTCGTTCTACAAGCCGATGCTTTGGTCGTTGTTGATCCCGGTCGCCGTCACCGTGCTACTGGGTCGAGTCTTCTGCGGCTGGATCTGTCCGATGAACACGCTGCTGGAAGTCGTCGATAAATGCCGGCGACTGCTGCGGATCGCTGAGATTCACGAGCATGACGTCAAATTCTCGCTCAAGAACAAATACTTAATTCTAGCCGTGGTTTTGGGATTGGTCGGAGTCACCGGCGTGCCGTTCGTAGCGTTATTCTACCCGCCCGCCGTCATGAGCCGCGAAGTGCATCTCTTCGTGTTCGGCTCAACGGTCGGCATCGGCGCGTATGTGCTTCTGGCAATCTGCGCGATCGAGTTGTTCGTCAGCAAACGCTGGTGGTGCCGCTACATCTGCCCCGGCGGCGCGCTCTATTCGCTGTTGGGACGCTTTCGAGTTGTGCGTGTCGAACGAGACGAAAACAAGTGCGTCCAATGCGGCGAATGCGTCCGTGTCTGCCAGTTCGACCTGCGACCGATGCTGGTCCAGATTACCGGCATGGAATGCACGAATTGCGGCAGTTGCGTCAAAGCCTGTAATGACGATGCGCTGCGGTTCCGACTCATGCTGCCGGTGATCGGTGGCGGGAAAATGACGAATGACGAAACGCTAAAGGACGAAGCTCGAACGAAACTGACTCAAGCCGCACGTCATTCGTCATTGCTAATCGCCCTCGCCACCTTGTTGATCCCTTCCGTTGCCGAGGCCCATCACATTCTCGGCCTGCCGCACTACTCGTATAAAGAAAACTATCCACAGGCTCCGACGCTGGAATATCCCGCGACGACTGGACCCTACGACTTACTCATGACGTCGTTCCCCGGTCATCCCGTTCCCGGCGAGCGGACGACGATCGCGTTCTACATCAAGGACCGGAATACCGGTCTGCCGTATGAACTCCCGGTGACATTGCGGGCTCTGAAGACCGCCACGTTCGGCGAGAACACGCTCATCTTCGAGCCGACCGTTCACGAACCAACCGGCAACCAACACAAGTATTTCGTGACGTTCCCCGACGATGGCGAGTACATCGCTGAGCTGACGATGGAAGTCGAAGGGAAGCCGGAAGTGATCCCGTTCCTGATGATCGCCGGCGAGCCAACTGCCACGAAGTCGGTGGTGATCGCGATCGTCGCGGGACTCGGGATCTTCTTGCTGGTTGTGCGAGCGGTGAAGTTGAAACGTGATCGGCGACGAGCGGCGAATCAACGAACGGTGGAAGTCCCACATCCATCGACCAGCCTTTTGCCTTCGGAACGCTGACAAACCATGCGAGCCTATCTCAAAATCTTTCTGCCGTATTCGCTGCTGATCGCCATGGGCGTGGCGGTCTGGCTGTCGAATCGTCACCCCACGGTGGACGCGAACCAGACGCACATCGACCCGGTTTGCCACATGGAGGTCACGCCGAGTTGGGGCTTCACCGCCAAGCACGACGGACACGACTACTACTTTTGCGCGAAGTCGTGTCGCGATCGGTTCGCAGCCACGCCGAGCAAATACCTGGGCGACCGCTGTGTCGTCTGCAAATCACTGCTGGATCAAGCAGTGGTCAAGACGGCGACGTATTTCGGCAAGACCTATCGGCTCTGCAGCGAAGAGCATCGACAGCAATTCAAAGCCGATCCGGCCGCCTTTTTCATGCACACAATGTGGGGCATCCCATCGTGGATGTATTACGTCTCGATCGCCTGCGTGCTAGTTGTGAGCTTCGGCACGTTCGAGAGCATCGATCGCATCACTGCTGGCCGACGTCGTGAGGACTGGCAACTGCCGTTTCTCGGCGAGGTGCCAAGTCGCCACGCTCGCCAGAGCGTGGGCGAATTGGGATCAAGCTTGATTTCCCCACGTTCTGGCCAGACTGTCGGATTTCTCCGTTTCAAAGGTTACTCGCGACGAGTAATAAGGAGTTATGTCGAATGGTTTCGCCATAAGTCCTTAAGTCTCGTTGAGAGTCAGAGAAATTCAACAGGCTGTGGCGATCGTGGCTACGCGGCCCGGCCGAACCGCTTGAACGTGCTCGACTCGCGAGTCATTCGCTGGTTGGTGACCAACCGCCCCTTTCGGTTCGTTCTGCAACTGATCGTCGTCAGTCTCTTCTTCTTGGTGATCGCGGCTGGGTTGTTCGGCAATCAGAACCCGGCAATGAATATCGCTCCGATCCTGACTTGGACCGTGTGGTGGGGCGGCTTGGTGATCTTGATCATGTTCGCAGGGAAGGCGTGGTGCTTCATTTGCCCGTGGGATGCGGTCGCCGGTTGGATGGAGAAAGTGCGTTTCTGGAAGAAGAGCAACGAAGGGCTGAGCCTGAATCTGAAGTGGCCGCACGCCGCGCGGAATGTCGTCGTCGCAACCGTGCTGTTCGTGGGCCTGACGTGGATTGAACTGGGTTTCGGCGTGACGATGCGACCAGTCGTCACCGCCTATCTGGCGATCGCCATGTTGCTGATGGCGATCGTTAGCGCGTTTCTGTTCGAGAAGAAGGGTTTCTGCCGTTACGCCTGCATCGTCGGCCGAGTCAGCGGTTTGTACGCGATGTTCTCCGGCGTCGAGATTCGGTCGAAGGAAGCCACCGTCTGCAAAGACTGCCGGACCAAAGAATGCGTCCACGGCAGCGAGACCGCCTACGGGTGTCCGACGTTTCTGTATCCCGGCAACCTCGTGACAAACACGTACTGCATCCAGTGCAGCGAGTGCTTACAGGCTTGCCCGCACGACAACCTCGCTTTGAACATGCGACCGTGGGGCGAAGATCTCGTCCACGAACATCGCCCGCGCACCGACGAGGCGTACCTCGCGCTGTTGATGCTGTCGATCACCGGATTTCACGGCCTGACGATGACGCCGAATTGGGCGCGTCTGACCGAATGGCTCAACTCATCGTTCTCCGCCGGCCGCTTGCTGTCGTTCTCGCTGGGCATGGTCGCGCTCATGGCGGCACCGATTCTGATCTACGCGGCATTGGTGTGGATCTCCTGCCTTCTCGGCCGCAGTCGCTTGACCGACAAGCCGCTCGCGTTTCATGATTACTTCGTGCGTTATTCCTATGCCTTGCTGCCGATCGCGTTGTTCTATCACCTAGCTCACAACCTGGAGCATCTGCTGATGGAAGGCCCGAAGGTCGTCACCTTGATCAGCGATCCCTTCGGCTGGGGCCAGAATTGGTTCGGCACCGCGCGCTGGAACGTCCCGCCTCTCGTCTCGCTCGATGTGCTGTGGGGCCTGCAAGTGCTGCTCGTGTTGGTCGGCCACGTCTACAGCCTGTGGGTCGCTCAGCGAACGTCCGTAAGAATCTTCGGCTCACGCCAAGCCGCCTTCCGCAGTCAACTTCCGATGCTCGCCGGGATGATCGCCTTCAGCGTCTTCAGTCTGTGGCTGCTCAAGCAACCGATGGAAATGCGGACGTCGGCGATGTAGCGGCAGTTTTGAAAACCCAATTGCGTCGTAGCCACGTTCGCCAGAACGTGGGTTATCGCGGGTTGGCCCACGTTCTGGCGAACGCGGCTACGGTTCTGAGATCGCAGATAGTCAGAGGTCAGAGATGAGTGAATCGAGTTCTCAAACAGTTCCGCGCGTCGTTGCCGTTAGCGCTTCGGCTGGTGGCGTCCCGAAGCATCCGTTGCTTGAAGCCGAAGTGACGGTCGAGGGCATTCGCGGCGACTTGCACGCTCATGATAAGCACAACCGGCTCGATCGAGCCTTGAGCTTGTTCGATCTCGAAGTTCTGCAACGACTCATCGCCGAGGGATTTCCTCTTGAACCGGGAACCATCGGCGAGAACCTCACCGTGGAGGGTTTACACGTTCAAGACCTTCCCGAAGGAACGCTGCTTGGTATTGGCGAGGTTGTCGTGCGACTCGAAGCCCCACGCAAGCCGTGTTACGTCCTCGACGTCATCGATCCGCGTTTGAAGGACATCATTGTTGGACGCTGCGGCTACATGGCCTCGGTGGTGAGCGGAGGCATGATCCGTCCAGGAATGGCAATCGCCCGCCTTTGAAACTCCCGGACCAACCGGCCCTCCTGACTTGCGTTGAGATGCGTCGGCGGCCGGTAATGAGTTCGTCATGGAGCAAGCTTAGATTGATCGCAACTTCAGGTTCTTCTTGAAGCGTGCCGACTGAGCACATTGTTGCGCGCGTTGAGCGAGACCGCCCATTTCAGGTTCCACGTTGGGCGGGAGCCGCGACGACGACATGTCGGGATTCTGATTCCAGGCTCTTAGCTGAAGAATGACACCTTCTGCGTTATCTCATCCGACAGTCGCCGCCGATATTTCCTAGAGTCAACCTGTCACGATTTGAATTAACAAGCTTGATGTGCTGATCTGAGACCGATGTCAAATGCTGCAACTACCCTTCAGCGATGCTGGTAATCAACGACGGATTGTCGTTACCGGAATTGGCGTCGTGAGTGCGTGTGGTCGAACGCCAGCGACATTTTGGAAATCACTGACCCACCCGCTGACTCAGTCATCGTTGGCCGCGGAGGAACAAAGTATACCCTCGGGCGCTGCCGACTTCAGCGGACGGATCGACGATTTTTGTGAACTCCCCACAGCGATTCGGAAATCGATTCAGAAAGCTTTGAAGCTGATGAATCGGGAGACACAGATGGGGGTCGCTGCGGGACAGCAGGCTCTGCTGGATAGCGGACTGTTACAGGATTTCGACCCTGAGCGAATCGGAGTTTGTTTCGGCGCTGAGAACGCTTCGGTGAAACCGGAGGACTTTCTGTCGGGAGTGCAAGCTTGTTCTGATAGCAATGGTAGCTTTGATGTGGAACGCTGGGGTGAGGAGGGGATTCCAGAAGTGGCACCGTTGTGGCTGTTGAAGTGCCTTCCCAATATGCCAGCTTGTCATTTGGCGATCCTGAACGACCTACGTGGCCCCAATAACACGATCACTCAGCGTGACGTCGCGGCCAATATGGCGATCGCTGAAGCGTGCCGCGCCATTAAAGACGATGACGCGGATGCCATGCTTGTGGGTGCCACGGGAACGACATTGAGTGCCTTCAACCTGATGCATGCGAGGCTTGAAGACGAAGTCTTCGACGGAACAGGCGATGCGGTGTGCCGTCCGTTCGACAAGCGCCGCAACGGATCGGGGCCGGGCGAAGGGGCGGGTGTCGTCGTGCTGGAAGATGCACGCGCTGCTCTGCGGCGAGGTGCCCACATCTATGGAGAGATTCTTGGCACCGCGTCAACGGCGCGCATCGGACACGATGGCGCGGCAGCTTGCGGCCAAGCGCTGTCCAGTGCAATGCAACAGTTAATGACACGAGCTGGTCTCCGACCGGATTCCCTTGGCCACATTCATGCGCATGGCCTGGGAACGCTGAAGTCAGACATCGCGGAGGCTCGGGCCATTTGTCAGGTGCTAGGTGAAGCCGTAAGAACTGTGCCCGTTGTGGCCGTCAGGAGTCAACTTTCCAACGCCGGAGCGGGCATGGGAGCGCTGCAACTGATTGCCAGCCTTCTGGCGCTCAGGAACGGCCACTTGTTTCCCGTTCTGAATTTCAGTGAACCCGATCCGGAGTGTCCGGTAGAGCCGGTCACGAGCTGTGACGCTGTGGCCGGAAACAGCTTTCTCAATCTGAGCATGTTTGGCCGAGGGCTTGCAAGTTGTGTCGCTGTCGGCACGTTTCGCGAGTGAGGATTCATCTCTCAAGGAGTGCTTGGTAATGAGACGGCGAGTCGTTGTGACAGGCATTGGATGTGTCACGCCCATTGGCAACACCATCACCGAACTGAAGTCGAGTCTCTATTCTGGACGTGTCGGTGTGGGCAAATTGACGTTGTTTGACGCGAGTCACTTTCCGGTGCAGATTGCTGCCGAAGTTCGCGACTGGGATCTCAGCCGAGTCGGAGAAGACCCGCGCCGGTGGCAACATTGTCCGCGACAGACATCGTTTGCGATCGGTGCCGGACTGCAGGCGGCTCGACAGGCCGGAATTCGTGAGTCGCGGATCGATTCACAACGATTCGGCGTTTATTTGGGCTGCGGTGAGCCTTTTGAAGATTTCAGGGCGTTCACGACTTCCATTCATGATTCGTTGGAATGTTGCGAACACGAATCGGACAGCTTCATGCAGCACGCGCTGCAACTGTTTGATCCTGACACGGAACGTGAGTTCGAACCGGATATGCCAGCGATCCATTTGGGAGGCTTGCTGGACGCACAAGGGCCGATCTTGAATTGCATCTCCGCTTGCGTTTCCAGTACGCAGGCAATCGGTGAGGCGGCGCGCATGATCCGCCAAGATGAAGTGGACGTGATGCTGTGCGGCGGCGCGCACAGCACGATTCATCCGTTCGGAGTCACGGGATTTCAAAGACTGTCGGCACTGAGCACTCGGAACGACAACCCCTCAGCAGCCGTCCGTCCGTTCGATGCCGATCGCGATGGGTTTGTGATCGGTGAAGGTGCAGCAGCGTTCATCATTGAAGAGCTAGAACATGCCCTTCGACGCGGGGCCGACATTCTCGGCGAGCTAACCGGTTATGGTTCGGCGCAGGATGCGTTCCGCGTCACGGACTCTCATCCGGAGGGCCGGGGAACTGCGACGGCGATGCAACGTGCCTTGGCCAGCGCACGGCTCAATCCTCAGGACATCGACTACATCAATGCACACGGAACGGGGACCATTCTGAACGACCGAATCGAAACCTTGGCCATCAAGCACGCGTTTGGCCAGGATGCCTTCAGGATTCCTGTTTCCAGCACCAAGAGCATGCTGGGACATGCGACAACCGCCTGCGGAGCCATTGAACTGGCTGTCTGCCTACTCAGTCTGCAGTCAGGAGTCATTCCTCCAACCGTTAATCACGAAAGGCCGGATCCACAGTGTGATCTGGACTATGTTCCTCGCAACGCGCGTGAAGTCGCTTGCCGGCATGTGATGACCAACAACATCGGATTCGGCGGGCAGAATGCCGCACTGATCGTTTCACGATATGACGAACCAGCGCGGGCCTCCCAACGAAGCCGACTGGCCGCCTGATGGAAAAAGAGATGTGCGTTCTCAATTCCATTCAGACTGTCAGCATCATCGGTGCGGGAGTCATGGGTCGTGGCATCGCCGCAGTCAACTTGCGCGCTGGAATTCGCGTCCGCATCAGTGACACCAACAGCGCAGTGGCAGCAGATGCCGTCGCTCAGATTCTGGCGGCTCACGCATCACGACCTCGCGAAGACCCGCCGTCCGTGGCCCAGTCTGACGGTCCGATGATTTCCGTGGCCATGAGCGATTCAGAAATTGCCGCGGCTGACTTAGTCATCGAGTCAGTTTCCGAAAAACTCGCCACCAAGTCAGCGGTCCTGACAAGCATCGAACCGTATCTGCGCGATCACACTATCATCGCCACCAACTCATCGAGCATTCCCATCGCGCGACTGGCTTCAGCATTGAAGGATCCAAGTCGGCTCTGCGGTCTTCATTTCTGTCACCCGGTCAGCGAACGGCCTTTAGTCGAGGTCGTGTATGGAGCATCGACAGATCTCTCCGTACTCGACCGGGCATACCAATACGCCATACGAATCGGGATGGCTCCGATTGTTGTACGCGACAGTCCTGGTTTTCTGCTCAACAGGCTGTTGGTTCCGTATATGAACGAGGCACTCGAACTATTGCTGGACGGTGCCAGTGTCGAAGCGCTGGATCAGGCTGCGATGGAGTTTGGTATGCCGCTCGGCCCACTCGCCCATTTCGATGAGTTCGGAATCGACGTGGCATTGGCCGTCGGCAGGACACTGTATTGGACATTTCCAGACCGCATCGTGCCATCTGAACTACTAGTCGCCATGTACAAGGCGGGCCAATGGGGGCGGAAGTCAGGTAGCGGATTCTATGCAACTCAACAGGATACAAGTGCTAGAAAGCTGGCACCGGGCATCGAGCACATGATCTCTGAGAGGCAGCGAGGCCATCAGTGCTTCTCCACAGAGGAAATTACCCGCCGCCTGTTCCTGCCAATGTTGCTGGAAGCGACTCGAATTCTGGAGGAACAATTGGTGGAAAGACCAGCCATTATCGACATTGCCTTACGAGATGGATTGGGTATGACCCAATCGTACCGCGGTCTAATTGCCTGGGCGGATTCCTTCGGTGCTGCCAGAATCCTCGATTGGTTGCAGCCACTTCAGTCACTGGGAAAACGGTTTGAAGCGACACAACTGCTGTTGTCAAAAGCATTCGGCAGCTAGCACCCGGCGAGGATTTCGTCCACAAACTTCGCCCGCGCACGGACAAGGCGTATCTCGCGCAGTTGATGCTTTCGATCACCGGTTTCCACGGACTGACGATTACACCAAACTGAGCGTCTCTGAGCAAATGGCTGAACTCGTCGTTCTCCGCGGGGCGGTTACATTCATTCTTGCTGGGCATGCAGGACCAAACGGCCCGCTTGAATTGCGCTGAACTGTTTAATGTACGAGCTTGGAATCGAGTGCTTCCCTGCGATATCACGCTGATCGCGGTCGCCTGGGCCGAGGGAATTTAAGCCGCCATTAATGTCTTCAAGGAAATATACGAGTCCGTTTTGGCTCAACGAACAACGGTTGCGAGATTTCAAGATCAGCCTGACCGGCGAAAAACTCACCGAGGCCGCCAGATAGGCAAACGCGAGGTAGTGCAACTTCGATTGTTTTCTGGAGTGGCTGATAACGGCTTATCAGATTTCTCAGATGCTTTATCCCGCTGACTTCCTTTGGCCATATGACCGAAGCGTCTCAATGTAGTTCACGCGTTGAAAAGCCGACGGATTGGGGGCCGAACGGAAGCTCAAGCTGCCCTGCATCTGGCGGATCGAGTCGTATTCATGATCGATAAGCCACTGATTGATCTTTTCGATGAGTGTCGCAATGTGTCCGACCCCGTGATGCAGAAGCGACGACGTCATCATTGCGACTTTCGCACCAGCCATCATCGACTTGAGAATGTCTTCCGCCGAGTGGACGCCGCCGGTAATTGCTAGGTCGCATGGCACATGTCCGTACATCAGAGCAACCCAGTGCAAACGCAATCGTAGTTCCTCGGGAGTGCTCAGACGCAAGGTGGGCACGACTTCGAGCGTCTCGATGTTGAAGTCTGGCTGATAGAAGCGATTGAAAAGAACCAATCCATCCGCGCCTGCTTCGGCAAGCTGCTTTCCAAAGGCGATTGGTGCGCTGAAAAACGGCCCCAGTTTGACAGCCAAAGGGATGCGAATCTGGGATCGGACTTCGGTGACAAGGTCGACCAATCGTTGTTCAACGCTGGTGCTGGATTCTGACGGATCCGCAGGAAGGTTGTAGACATTCAATTCCAGCGCATCGGCTCCGGCTTGTTCGATCTGCCGCGCGAATCGCACCCAGCCGCCGCGAGTGTCACCGTTTAAGCTCCCAATTAACGGAATGTCGATCGTCCGCTTCGCACGAGTGATGTGTTCAAGGTAGCCGTCTGGCCCAAGGTTGTAGTCACCGAGATCAGGGAAGAAACTCAATGCCTCACTGAAGCTTTCAATGCCGCGGGAAAGATTCGAGTCCATGAACTCGCTGACCGAAGTTAACTGCTCCTCAAACAGAGAGTGCATTACGATTGCCGATGCCCCTGCATCTTCCATACGGGCAAACATGCGCTCGTCTTTCGTAAGCGGTCCCGCCGAGCATACGATCGGGTTTTGAAGCTCAAGGCCAAGATAGGTCGTGCTGAGATTGGGCATGGTTGATTGTGTGTCCGGAGTCAGGTGTGTGTGGTTGATAGACTGAAGTCACTGGTCGCCACGTTGCTGCTACAAACAACAGATGAGAGCCAAATGGCAATTTCTCACTTCACCTGCAATTGCTTGTCGAACAAGTGCGACCAGTGCTCATAGAGTCGCCAATGCTCCGTCACATCGAGTTCGGCGGAGTGCAGCAACTCATTGGCACTATTCGGTGCCGTGTGAGTCAGGAATGAGAAGCGACCTTCTTGCTGCATATAGCTCCTCAGCGGCATCGTTGCGGCACCAGAATCGAGTTGCAGCGGGTTCTTTCCTTCAGCGGCGAGTCGCGGATCGAAGCGTATCATCGGCCAATATCCGGAACTCACTGCGGCTTTCTGCTGATCAAGCCCATGCCGCAAGTCGTAACCGTGCGCGATGCAGTGCGAGAACGCGATGACCAATGCCGGACCGTCAAATGCCTCGGCTTCGCAGAGAGCCTTCAGCGTCTGAGCGTCGTTCGCTCCAAAGGCAATTCGGGCGACATAAATGTTCCCATAGGTCATAGCAATAAGTGCAAGATCTTTCTTGGGAGCCTGCTTGCCAGCGGCCGCGAACTTGGCGACAGCTCCACGAGGAGTCGCCTTTGACATCTGGCCCCCTGTGTTCGAATAGACCTCGGTGTCGAGCACCAAAACCTTG
>JANMIF010000021.1:0-12346 GCA_031375695.1 Planctomyces sp. | reverse complement strand
GTGGCCGCTGGCACATCGAGAACCGCGGGTTCCATGTGTTGGACGTCAGTTTGGGAGACGACGCCAACCGCACCCGCACCGGACACGCCGCCCGCGCCCTCCACGCGGTTCGGAGCATGACCATCAACCTCGCCCGCCGCCTCAACCAATCGATCCCAAATCTCTGCCGCGAACACGCCCTCAAAGTCGACCTCTTGAAGAACAGATTACGCATCTTCAAAAACTAGCTCGCCCTGGCTACACACTTCGCCCTTCTTGCGATCCGTAATCTGTGCGCGTAATCTTCGTTCGAACACGGAACGGGGTTGAGATGCCATGAAGCGGAGCGTTTGGCGAACTGTTTTAGTTGCGGCGGGGTTGTGTTTGGCGGCTTGTTCGCTGCGCGCGGCCGAGCCGGTCCATGAATTTCTCGATGGGATGCGTTCGCGGCAGTATTTTGATTGGGCGATGCTGTATTTGGAGCAGCTTCAGGATCAGCCCAACTTGCCTGCCGAGCTTCGGGCGATCTTGCCGTATGAACGAGCGATGACTTTGGCAGAATCGGCCAAGCATTCGGTCAGCCCGAACACGCAGCAGCGGCAGTTGGATCAGGCTCTCGGGTTTTTGGAGCAGTTCACGAAGGAGAGTCCTCAGCATCCGCTCGCGGCGACTGCCAATAGTACGAGGGCCGGGTTATTGCTCAGCAAAGCTCGCGTCGACATTTTGCAATCCAAACTGCCGGCGAACAAAGACGGACGCAGTGAGCATCAAGAACGGGCGCGAGTTCAGATTCAAGCGGCACGAAAAGTTTTCGAGACGGCTCACGAGCAATACAAAGCGAAGTGGGAAACGTTTCCGAAATTCATCGACAAGGTGGAAGAGTCGGCCAAGTGGGAAGCTCGTTCGCACGCGGAAGTGGCATATATGCGGGCACAGCTTGACCTCGCGTTGTGCGAGTTTGAGGAAGCTCAAACGCACGACAAAGGGACGGCGAACAACTCGTTTCACTTGAAGAATGCCAACGAAGGTTTTCACGCGATCTTCACGAAATATCGTGCGACGGTCGGGGGCCTGCACGCTCAGATGTGGCAGGCGAAGTGCTATGAAGAAATGGACGATCCGCAACGGGCGCTCGGAATATATGCCGAACTTCTCGGGCATCCGCCGGAAGGCTTGAAGGCGTTGCAGGATCAAGTCCGGCATTTCCGTATGATCTGCCTGAATCACGATCAACGGCGTGAATATGCGATGGCGATCGTCGAGGCCGACGAATGGCTGACGAAGGCGCGACCGATTGATCAGCGAAGTCAGGCTGGGCAGGGAATTCGTTGGGAGTTGGTAGTCGCTCAGGAAAAGCTGGCCGATAGCGCTCAGACGACGGCGGCCGAGAAGGACAAGCTGTTACGATTTGCGGTTTCGCACTTGAAGACTCTGGCGCGAACGCCGGGGCCGTATCGCGAACTTGCGACGCAGCGGATTCGCGAGTTGTCGCTGCGTCAGCGAGGCAAGGATGGCAGCGATGATCCGAAAGATTTCGATTCGGCTCTCGCGCTGGGTCGCGATCTGGTCAAACGAGTTGGCGAGAAAAAGGCACTGGTTGACTCGGCCGGGCACGACAAACGTCCGCGCGACGAATCGGAGCAACTGAAAGCGGACTTCCAATCGTTGTTGAAAGAGCACATCCGCGTCTTTCGGTTGACGCTGAGATTGGCGAACGGAGCGACACCGAAAGCGGACGTGAAGCAAGCTCGATACTTATTGGCCTACGGATATTACCTCGCCGACAAGCCGTATGAAGCGGCGATCGCGGCGGAGTCGGTGGCGTTTGATGTCGCGAAGGACAAGCAGGACGAACAGACCGCGCTCGACGCGGCGTATCTTGCGCTGGCGGCGTACATCAAAGGGATCAATCAGATTCCGGCCGACTTGAAGCCGCTGCGAGATGTCGATGTGAAGTTGATGATGCGGCTGGCGACTCACATCACGGCGAAGTGGCCGTCGCATCCGAAGGCCAATGAGTCGCGGCAGTTGATGGGCCGCACGCTGCAACAAATGGATCGAGCACTTGAAGCGAGCGAGTGGTTTTTGAAAGTGCCCGAAGCAGCCGAGAATTTCCCGGAAGCTCAAGCGGCGGCGGGGCAGGCGTTGTGGCAGCATTATTTGATGTCGTCGCTGACCGATGATCTGTCGCTGCGAGCGACTCCCGATGAACTCAGCCGCTGGCGAGCCGACGCCGAAAAGTATTTGCGGGCGGGTGTCGAACGCACTCAGAAGAAGCTGCCGGAAGCGGGTCAAACTCCGGACGAGCTGGTCGCCGCGAAAGTCGCGCTGGCGGAAGTGTTGCTCTCGGCTGGCGATTATTCGTCGGCGATTGAGCTATTAGAAAAACTGCCGCATTCGGTGCTGGTTGCGATTCATGTCGATGATCAACAGCGCCGACCGCAGCATCCGAGCGTTCGCAGTGCGCGATTCGCGTCGCATGTTTATCAGTTGCTGTTGCGTGGCCGAGTCGGCTTGCAGCAGTTGGATGCGGCTCGCGAAGTCATGTCCAATTTGGAGAAGCTTGCCGAACACAGCGGCGGAGCAGATGCGGTCACGGCGGTTTACGTACAGCTTGGCCGGGAGCTCGAAAAGGAATTGAATCGGCTGAAGGCGGCCGGCGACAAAAAACGGTTTGACGAAGTGCGGCGTTCATTCGAGGATTTTTTAGACGCGATGTTCAAGCGGCCCGATCAAAATTACTCGTCGCTGACCTGGATTGCCGAAACGTATTTTGGGTTGGGTCAATCGACGCTCGATCAACAAGCGATCTCGACGAAATACTTCGAGCGAGCGGCCGAGACATACCGTACGATCTTGGATCGGGCGAAGAAGGAAAAGAAATTCGCAGACAAAGACCGTTTGGCCGGAATTCGGCTGCGACTGGTCAATTGCTTGCGCCGGCAGGGTGATTTCAAAACGGGTGAAGAAGTTTTGACCGTGCTGTTGGTCGAACGTCCGAAAGCGACCGATGTGCAGTTCGAAGCGGCGTACTTCTGGCAGGAACAGGGTCTGACCGGCGGCTCTGAGTTTTTCAAGAAGGCAGTCAGCGGCGGGAAGCTCGGCGACAAAGCGCATGTCTGGGGCTGGACCGATTTGTCAGCTCGGCTGCAACGCCAGCTTGGTGACGGTCGGCAAGAAACGCGAGAACGATTCGGCGACAAACCTTATGAAGCGTGGTTCAACACGGCGTTCTGTCGGCACAAGTTGGGCTTGGCTCAAGCGACGACCGCTAAGAAGCAGGCAGAGCTCGAATCGGCCAAGCAGGTGATTCAAACCTTTGTGGGGATCACACTCGACATCCCGGCCGACTGGTTCAAGAAGTTCGATCGGCTGTATCGCCAGATTCAGTCCGACCTCAATCAGTCGCCAGAGCCGCTTGAACGTCCCAAGGATTACTTACAAATCGCCGCCGCTGCGAAAGCCAAATCCGGGACGAAGCCGGATAAATTGGAAGTCGCTGCCGCTGAAAAGATGGCTGTCGCCAAAACCAAATCGAAAGAAAAAGCCGCAGCCAAACGAGCAGAATCGAGTTCCGCTTGGACGTACACGATCTTCGGTCTGCTGGTTCTTGGCGGTGGCGGCTGGGCGGCCTGGATGTTCGTCAACGGCAAGAAACCGCCGCGCCGTATCCGCGTTGCCTCGGATTCTGATGACTCACCGTTTACCCTTGGCAATCCGGACGAGCTTGCCGCGCCAGTTTCGGGAATTCCCGAATTCGCAACCGCTCGCCCGGCAACAAGCGCAAAGAAAAAAATCCCGTTGGCCGGAAAAGCGGCAGCACCGGCTGCGGCAGTTCGTAAGAAGGACAAGGAACCACAATCACGACAGGAAAAATGAAGACGGAAATTGAAGACAGTCGTCATCTTCCTGTCCCAAATAGTCGTGTCGATCAAATTCAAGTTGAGGAATCTCGCCATGAAGCCAAATCTTTCTCGATCATTCGCCTTCTTTATCGGCCTGTTGGCGATGTCGTCTCCGGCGTGGGCCATCGACATCGTGACTCAGCGGAGTACGAACAAGCAGCATTTCGGGGAGATCGGAGCGATCACGAAAACGGAACTTACGATCAAGCCCAAGACCGGCGACGCCGTGAAAATTCCAGCCAACGATATCGCCGCGATCAAGTGGGACGGCGAACCGGCCAAGCTCACGATCGCGAAAGGTGACGAAGAACGAGGTCACTTCGACAAGGCGATCGACACGTACACGGAAGTTCAAAAAGACGCCTCCGGAAAACTGAAGACGTACCTGGAATTCCTGATCTCGCGGACGATGGCCAAACAGGCGCTTGAAGATGACTCGAAACTGGAAGCGGCGATCAAGCGACTGGAGGCGTTTACGAAAGCGCAGTCAGATCACCTCGGATTCTTCGAGTCGATGAGCTTTCTTGGCCAACTTCAAGGAAACAGCGGCGATTTCGCGAAGGCTCAAGCGTCGTTCGAGTCACTCGGCAAGGCTCCTTGGAAGGATTATCAGATGTCGGCCAAGATTCAGGTCGCCAAGATGCAGCTTCGCCAAAACGACATCGACGGAGCCTTGAGCACGTTCGACGGCATCGTTTCAGCAAACGCCGAATCCGATGCCGAGAAGGCGAAGAAATCCGAGGCATTAGCGGGCAAGGCGAGCTGTCTCGTCAAACAGAAAAAGTTCGACGAGGCGGCCAAGCTGATTGACGAGATTATCCAGAACACGTCGTCCGACGAAGACGCCACAATGGCCGAGGCGTATGTTCGGCAAGGAGACTGTTTCCAAGCTCAAAATAAATTGAAAGAGGCCGCGCTAGCGTACCTACACGTTCCGGTGTTGTACCCGAAAGAAAAAGGCCCGCATGCCGAAAGCCTGTTTCATTTGGTAAAGATCTCTTCTGCGATCGGCCAACCCGACCGAGCCAACGAAGCTCGCGATGACTTGCTGTCCAACTTCCCAAACAGCGAATGGGCCAAGAAACTTGGAGCCGTCGCCGCGCCCGCCGAAACCAAGACCGAAGCTCCGAAAGAGGCCGCTGAAAAAGACGCGGCCGAGAAGAAACCTGAGCCAGAAAACAAAGACACGCCTGAAAAGAAAGACGATGCCAAACCGGCTGACGACAAATAGCGAATGGCGACTAGGTTGGCGAGTTGCTCCCGCGACTCGCATTTCGAGCGTCATGAACTTCCCAATGATGCGCTGGATTTGCTTTCTGATCGCATTGGGAATCTCAGTTGCGGGAGCAACTGAGCTACCGATTGAGGGAGTGACTTGATGGATTGGGAATGTTTGGAGTCGGGGAGACGGCGGCGATCAGCGTCATTACTGGTGATGGTCTTGTTCGCTGCAATCGCCATGACTGTCGGTTCGATGAACGCATTCGGCTTCCAAGACTCGATGGGTGACGGAGCACCGGCTGCGGCCAATCAAAAAGTTCCCGCTAACGCACCGGCACAATCAGAACCGAGTGCCGTACCAAAAAGTTTTCTACAATGGTTGATCGATGCGTCGGGGCCATTCGGAGCGTGCATTTTCGTAGAATCGTTTTTGATGGTGGCGATCATCATCATGTGCTTGTTGCAGATTCGCCGACCGGTCTTCATGCCGCCGGATTTCGTCTCCGAGTTTGAAGGCAAACTGACGGCTCGCGATTTTCAGGGAGCGTTCAACCTAGCGAAGGCCGATGATTCGCTGTTGGCTCGGCTGCTGGTTGTGGGGATGGCCAAACTGCAAAAAGGCCCGGAAGAAGCGACCGCTGCAATCTCTGAATTGGGCGAAGACGAAAACATGGCTCAGGAGCATCGGCTCAGTTGGCTGGCGCTGATCTCGACGACAGCGCCGATGTTCGGATTGCTGGGCACGGTGCAAGGCATGGTCCAGGCGTTCGATGAAATCGCCACGTCGCAAACAACCCCGAAGCCGTCGGAATTGGCCGAAGGGATTCAGCTCGCATTGGTCACGACGTTGGAAGGCTTGATCGTCGCGATCCCGGCGATGATCGCGTACAGCCTACTCCGCAATCATCTGACCCGCCTGATGTTCGACATCGGCAAGCTGAGTGACGATTTGTTGAAGCGAATGCAAAATAGAAGCACCAAATCCGAAGAACCAAATCCCAAATAGAACAAGAACCAAGTCTCAAGAATCAAATTCCAAGTCAACTGCCACTAAAAGAGATCATTGGAATTTGGTACTTGGATCTGGGGATTTCCCCCTTATGAAGTTCCGTTCTCCCTCCATGCCGACGGCCGAAATGGACATGACTCCGATGATGGACGTCACGTTTCAGCTCATCACGTTTTTCATGATGGTGTCGAGCTTCGATCAGATCGAAGTGGACGAGCGTGTGCGGCTACCGACCGATCAATTGGCTCGGCCGCCGGAAGTCAAAGTCGAACACGAATTGATGGTCAACATCGGCTACAAGCGAGCCAAAGACGGCAGCAAGACTGATCCGCAACCGTTCGTCTTTCAGCCCGGCGAGGAATTTCGCATCCTGGACTACCGGAATCGGCTGATGCAGGAAGCGCGGATTTACAAGATCAAAGGGATCGAACCGAGCAAGGTGACGGTGATCGTCCGCGCCG
Source organism: Planctomyces sp. (assembly GCA_031375695.1). Lineage (GTDB taxonomy): Bacteria > Planctomycetota > Planctomycetia > Planctomycetales > Planctomycetaceae > SXKJ01. The sequence continues at coordinate 5,771 of JANMIF010000021.1, read as the reverse complement.
ATGCCGATGTCCCGACCGGCCAGGTTCAGGATTTCATCAAGATGTCTCAGGATGCGAAGTTCGAAAAGTTCGCACTCCGGGCGCAGCAGCCGATAGTGCCGTAAAAAAACGAAGCGTGAGCGAGGGCGAACGCTTCACTAAGCACGAGTATGACGTTCTTTGGAGCGTTCGCCCTTGCTCACGCTTCGGGTTACGAGTCGAAATCAACATGAAGATCAAGCAACAATCCCCCGCCAGCTTGCAGCAACAAACGACGCCGATGATCGACGTGACGTTTCAGTTGCTGACGTTCTTCATGTGTACGTTGCGGATCGTCGGGCCAGAGGGGGATTTCAACATCAACATGCCGCCAGCAGGGCAGGGGAGCGGCGAGCAAATTCTGCCCGACATCAAAGTCCGGCTGAGCGCTGATGACGACGGGCGGCTCGAATCGTTGCGATTGGGCGAGCGCAATCTCGGTAACGACGCGGCGGTCTTCGGTCGACTGAACAACGAAATCCTTAAGTTGATCGGCGGAGTAAATGCGCCGCGCAGCCACGATGTCGAAGTCGAGATCGATGCCGACTATCACCTGGCCTTCGACAACGTCGTGAAAACGATCAGCGCCTGCACGGGACGACTCAGCCCCGACGGCAAGACGATCGTGCGTTATGTTGAGAAGATCAAATTCGCCCCGTCGAAGCCAGATCGCAGCCCGTAGAACAGGGGTCGATATCTACGAAGCAGTCGCAGGGGCAGACGCCACTGATGATGTGAGTGGCGAAATCACCGTCGGCGGGGACATCGGCCGGGTTGTTGCCGACGGGGAAAGTGTGCGGTGTCGCGAGAAATCGGAGCGCGGGTCGGTGAAGACTCGATTGGAGTAAGTGAAGTCAAAGGGGCGCTTGGCGCTCGTAACGAGTCAGGGACTTTGATGACTCGCAGCTCAGGCTGGGCGCGGTTGTTGGCACTGCCTTACTCAGCAGCCAGGCGAGAACGAACACCGCCAATGTTCCGCCAACTCCGGCAAACGAAACGGCAATCGCGGCCCACGTAGCGACTGGAACCGGGACTTTATCGTAGTCGTCAAACACGCCGGCAACCGAGTTGGATTGCGACGGCTCAAAGTTCAGCTTTTCCAGCGCGACCTCCAGGCCATCGTCAAAACTCGATGCAAACGGCGACAAGAAGGCCGCGACGGCTAGCGCGATCACAAGACCCGTCAGCAAGGTCCGAGTGATTGATGACGTGCCGATCTCGTTATTCCCAGACGAGTTAACGAATTCCGAGTTGGCATTTGTGCGACAAATCAAATCTGGCCGCTGGCTCAACACAAAGCTGATCGCGAAGCCGGTGATCATCGCCTCACCCACGCCGATCAACGAATGAAAGGTGACCATCAGAGCGAACAATCGGCTGAAGTCGAACTTGTCAGCCGACAACGACAAACGGAATTCAAAACAAAACAGCGCGGCCGCCGCCATCACACTACACCACGCGGCGATCACCGAACCAATTACAATCCCTTTGTGGCTGCCGCCGAACAGTCGCTGAACCGACAGTCGAACCGCGTGCCCGCCCCAAGCTCCGATGACCGCCATGTGCAGCACATTCGCCCCCAACGCGAACAGCCCGCCATCCGAAAACAACGCCCATTGCACGAACAACACCAGCGTCATAGCAATGCAACCGGCCCACGGCCCTACGACCGTCGCGGCGAGCACTCCGCCCAGCAAGTGGCCGCTCACTGGAGCACCAATTGGGAAGTTGACCATCTGTCCGGCAAAGACCAAAGCCGCCATCATGCCGGTCAGCGGAATCGTCCGATCTGCGACCGACTGCTTCAGCCGATGCAGGCTGTACCCCACTGCGCCCAACGAAATCGCACTTGTGGCCGCGCAAACTGCAGGAGAAAGAACACCATCTTGAATGTGCATCATGAGCCTCGCAGGAATCAAGCGACTCCAGACTACCCCGAAGCGTCATCGAGGGCGAGTGCTCCACAAAACGCGGACACCGTCGCATTCAACTTGGCAAGCATGCCGCCACGAGATTCGCGTTCAGATGCGCCAGACTCAGGCCGCCAATGATCAGACTGTTGACTCCGGGATGCGCGAGCACAAATCGAATGGCTTGCTCGGCCGGCAACGTTCCCGAGGCCAACCCTTTTTTGATAATCACTCCGAGACCTTGTTCGGCTGCGGTGGAAATCAGTGCCGCGTGCGACTGGTCTTCCAGGTGATATTCCACCATGACGACGTCGGCCCAACTGAGCGACGCTGTGGCCCCGGCAAGTGACTTGCCGGAAAAACCGATGCTCCGCACATAGCCCGCGTGCTTCAGTTTTTGCAGCGTCGGAATCAAGTCGGTCTGTTGTTGAATCGCCAAGTCATCGCCGTTGGAGTGAATCAACAAGATGTCGAGATGATCGGCCCGCAGCCGCCGCAAGCTTTCCGCGACGCTGGCTCGCGCCCCCGCGCCGCTGAAATCGAACTGTGACTCGCCGGCCACGAATCGTTCGCCCACTTTACTCGACAACACAAATTCACTTCGGCGATGAGCCAGGCAACGTCCGATCCGCTCTTCGCTCACCCCATACGCCGGTGCTGTATCGATCAGATTGATCCCGGCATCCAGGACACCGTTCAACAACCGTTCGACCGTCGCATCGTCGGGCAAGTCGAACGGCTGCGGGTATTTGATTTTTTCGTTACGGCCAATCTTGAACGCGCCGAAGCCGAGCGGAGTCACCTGCAACCCGGTCTTGCCTAAGTTTCGTGTTTGCATGATCAGGCCGCCTTCGCCGCCAACGAATGTTCGCTGATCGCCAAGTCGGCATCGCGAATCCAATCGATGTACATTTCCCACGGCGGCAGAGCCACCGTGGGTCGTGGCCAACTCGCCTCGCTAACCCGATGCGCAAGCAAGGGCGAGCGCTCCGAATGACTTTCATTTGCGAGTCTTGTGAAGCGTTCTCGCTCGCTCGCGCTTCGGATTAGTGTGGCTGCGCCGAGCAACTGCTCGCACAACTCGTGAACCAACTGCGGGACAAGAGCCAGCTTGGTCGGCCAAGCGGTCAGGCAATTTCCATCTCGCAGAATTTGCACACTCTCCGGCCGACGGCCTCCCGGTATTCGGCCTTCCGCGCGATCGACGCGATACGTGGACCATTCGACGGTCGACAAATCGAGTTGCGGAAGCACCGCCAACAATTCCGCGCGAGCTTTTGCCAGCAGCGTCCGCACGTCCCAAGCCACGCCATGTTCCGCGATTTGTCCGCCGACTTGCCACACGACTCGCCCGGCCAAATCGGTTTCCGACGTGATCGTGACGCGAGTCGCAGCGCCATCAACGCAGTGTCCTTGAAACATCGGCAACGCGCCGCGCAGCATGACCATGTGCAACGGCCGACGCTGCATCGACTCGGCCGGCAACCCCACGGTTTGCCGCAACGCCGCGTTCCCAGCTCCAGCAGCAAAAACCACCTGCCGAGGTCGCAGCATCAGCGAACGTGCATCACTCGAACCACTCGGTGATCGCAGTTTAATCGAAGTCACTTGTCCCGACGCCGAGGCCTTGATGATCATGCCGCTCGGCTCTGACTTCAACAATTGTTCGCGATTCCGTTCGGCCAAAGTTTCAATCAAGCTGACGGGCGAGATCACTTGTTCCGGCAACCGAGCGACGCTGCCGGGACAGCCGCGCAGAACATTCGGCCGCTCATTGTCGGCCACCGGTTGCGGTGCGACTCGCAGACTCAAGTTCGCCCCCAGCATCCCCAGCCGCGACGACCAAGAATCGGTTCGCCATAGATAACAACTGTCAGACCGCCGCCGCACGGCACTCAGGTCCGGTTCACGCTGGCCGTTCAAGCACTCGCGCCACACCGCCGGCATCTCGCGAATCGACACGGCCGAGTCGGTCAACAGCCCCGTCAACGTGTACTTCAAACCGCCATGAATGATTCCTTGCGACGCTACCGTCTGTCCAGCGCCCAATGCGTGAGCTTCAATCAACACCGCCTCGCACCCGTGCCGAGTCAGCTCATCCAGCAGCCATAACCCGGCCGCCCCGCCACCAAAAATCACGACGTCCTTGTCCACAATCAACTCCCCTCTGAGCGCGAGCGGATTCGTCGCAGGATTTACAATCCATGACAAGCCCAAACACTGAGTCTGCGGTTGTTTCGAGGGACACACTCGTCGGCAGTTCGGACGCAATGCCTCATGCTCAAATTGGCATTGAGGGGCCGTGCGCACATCGCCTCACACTGAAATCACGCGTTGGGATTTCTACAGGCACCGTCACTTTCGATGCGGACATCGACTGCATGGCGTCTTGGACCATGCGGTCGGAGAACTGTTTGAGTTGGTCCAGTTCGGGGGACTGCGCGAGACTGAATCCGGATTTGTCCGCGTCCAGCACGCTGATGTGTAGGCCGACAAAGCCTTGGCCGGATTGACTGCCGGTGCTCGGTCCGTCCGAGCGTTACGTTGCGATCACATCTACAGCTTGCGAATTCCGAACGCACGCGGCAGCTTGTCACGTAAAGCCGTAACCGTGATCACTGATTCCCAGCCTTCGGCAGTGGGGACGGCTGCCAGCAGTCTCGCGCGCGGCACTGAGGACGACCGCCCGGCCGACTGTTCTGTCCTCGATTCGGCGAGCACTGCGTACACGGCCGCTGGTGACGTGATCGGTTTTTTTTCTGGCGGCAAGTCCAGTAATTCACGATTCTGTCGCAAGGACCACACGGACAGATTCGCTGACGGCGATCCCTTCGCAGCAAGCGGAGTGCCCAACGAAGTCTGCAAATCTCGCAATGAAGCGATCGGCGCGAGCAGCAACGACGCCAACAGACAGAAACTCAACAGCGACGCGGATTGCTTCACTTGCGTCCAACGACGAGCTTCGTGAAAGGCATTCGTGGCCGCAGCCAGCACGCGGTCGCGCAGCGCGGCGGACAACTTCGGGAGCCCATTCACGCCGTCGGTTTCGATGGCGAAGTCATTCACGCCGCGACCTGCGAAATCATTTGGTCCGAAACGGTGTTTAGCCATGCAACACCTCCTCGGCCAACGGCTCCAGCGTTTGCGATAGCTTTTCCAAGCCATACCGATATCGGCTGGCCGCCGTGTTGATTGATTCGCCGATGACTTCAGCAATCTCGGCGAACGTCATCTCTTCCCAGATTTTGAGCACGATCACTTCGGCCTGCTCCGGCGGCAGCCGTTTGACTGCGGCTTGCACAAGTTCTCGCCAATCGTCATCGGGTATCAACCAATTGCGGGATCGGGACGTCCACGAGCGAATGACTTCGATGACTCGCAACCGACTGCGGCGAGATTCGGCCAATTTCAGCGTTTCGTTGCGGACGATCTTCACAAAGTACGCCCACGGCTGATCCGCCGCCGCGATTCGTTCGGGATGCTGCGCAACTTTGATCATGGCCGCTTGCAACGCGTCTTCAGCATCCTCGCGACGCCCGGAAACTGTCTCGGCATATCGCACCAGCCGAGCCGCCGTCAGTTCGAATAGTTCACCGAGCGCGCAAACATCTCCCTCGGCCAGTTGTGAACACAACTGGGAAACTTGCGCTGCCAGCGAATCGGGTTGATCGAGCACTTCAACTGTTCCATGAGGCTTATGATTATGGTCGTGGATTTGTAGCCCGGATTCAAGCAGTTTTTTAAATTGTTGGGGTTGAGCGATGTTGCGCGGATGATGGTCTCGCGAATGTTCGTCGCATTTGTGATGTGCTCGGTCGGATGTGGGGAGTGCAGGCGGCGGGA
>JANMIF010000015.1:0-48795 GCA_031375695.1 Planctomyces sp. | reverse complement strand
CTCCGCCGTGGACCAGCGCACTGCAACGTCGGCATCCTGACTCAAAAAAACTCATCGCAGCCTCCTTGCTACGTGGGACTTGTTACATCCACACAGTCGCAGGAGGCTGCGATTTTGTTAAGACGAATTGAACGGTATTGGATTTAAAACCGGACGCGCCGTTGGAGTATCGCGGGCCATTTCAACCGATCGCGACCTCAGCGCCCGGCGTGCGGCTGTGCGAGCATCTGCCGCTGTTGGCGAAGCAGGCGCACCACATCGCACTCATCAATTCCGTTGGAGCAACGGTCAACACCAATGACCATCACGCCGGCTACTACCACAACCTGACCGGGCATGTCCCCGATCTGACGTTCTTGACCCAAGGGAACAATCGCACTCCGTATCCCGACGACTGGCCCTACATGGGTTGTGTTGTTGCGTCGAAGCGTCCGCAACACTCTGGAATGCCCAATGCGGTCACGCTGCCCTACAAGCCAAGTCAAGCTCCCTATACCCGTCCCGGACAGTTCGCCGCTCGGTTGGGCATCAAGCACGATCCGTTGTATGTCTTCGGACGTCGCGACAAGCCGACCGAGTTTCGGGCTCCTGACCTTGTCCTATCGGCTGACGTGCCCGGAAGGCGATTCGGCATGCGGAAGGAGTTGCTGTCGGGACTCGACGAAGTCCGGCGCGATCTCGATCAGTTTGCCGCAGTTCAAACCTGGAACAGCCAGCAGGAGCGAGCGATCTCACTGCTGACGTCCGCCGCGACGACCACCGCCTTCGACGTCTCTCGCGAGAAGCCCGAAACGATCGCCCGCTACGGTGCCACGATCAACGGCATGAGCCTGCTGGCCGCTCGCCGACTCGTCGAATCTGGTGTGCCGTTCGTGACCGTCTTCTGGTCTGAAGAGGATAAAGCAATTGCCAAGAAGTGCCTCAGCGGCGGCGGGTGGGATACTCACGGCAACAACTTCGCGTGCTTGAAAGAGGATCTGTTACCCGAGTTCGACCGCGGTTTCTCGGCTCTCGTTGAGGACTTGTCGGAGCGCGGAATGCTGGATGAAACATTGCTGATGATCACCAGCGAAATGGGACGCAAGCCGAAGATCGGCGACCCGCGTTCGGGAGGCGTAACAGGAGCCGGCCGCGATCATTGGACGCACTGCCTCACCGATGTGCTGGCGGGTGGCGGCATCCGAGGCGGTCAGACTTACGGAACCAGCGACCGCTACGGCGAATACCCGGCCACTCGCCCTGTCACTCCCGCCGACGTCACCAAGACGGTCTATCACGCGATGGACATTCACAACTTTGAAGCGATCGACAATCAAAACCGACCCTACAACCTGCTCGAAGAAGGCAAGCCGTTGGTCGACCTGTTCTGATCCTCAGGAAGGACGACATGCGCACGCTGCTTAGCTATTTCGTCATCATTACCTTTTTCGTACCTGTCAGCATCGCCGCTGCAGATGACTCGGTCGTCATCGGTTCGCGGCGGGAACTGTTCGTCGATCAGGCATTGATCGAGCGGCTCGATGGGCGAGCCGAATTGCGGCTGCATCATCCGACGCCGCGCGAAATCGCGATCACTTTTGAGAAGCCGTGGGAAGGGAATGCCAGCGGCTATCCGACCGTATTCCAGGACGGGGACGTTTATCGGATGTATTACCGCGGCCATCGCTACATCATCGACCCTCCGCCGCTGCGGCAGGCCCAGTCGGAAGTCGTCTGCTACGCCGAGAGCCGCGACGGCGTTCATTGGGTGAAGCCGAACCTCGGTTTGTTCGACTGGCCGCCGACCATGAACAACACCGGCGCGAAAGAGAACAACATCCTGTGGCGCGGCGGTTACGAGACGCACAACTTCGCTCCGTTCAAAGACACCAATCCAGCTTGCCCGCCCGATCAGCGTTACAAGGCCGTTGGCGGAACGACCGCTAGCAAAGGTCTGCTCACGTTCAAGTCGGCCGACGGTATTCACTGGTCGAAGCTCAGCGACGGGCCGGTCGTCACCAATGGCGCGTTCGATTCGCACAACACGGTCTTCTGGGATCCGGATCGCCAACGCTATGCGATGTATGTCCGGTACTTCAGCGAAGGGGAATTCAAAGGACTGCGTTCCATCGGCATGTCACATTCGACGGACTTCAAGACTTGGTCGGAACCGGTCGGGCTGACGTATCCGAACTCGCCGCCTCAGCAGATGTATACAAATCAGATCGCGCCGTACTACCGCTCGCCGCAACTGCTGCTCGGCTTTCCGACGCGCTTCGTGGCTCGTCCGCTGACCGAGCATGCGAAGCGTCTGGAGCCAGTCGAGACGCGGGCGCAATTCGTGGCCTCGGTAAAAGGGAGCGATGCCTACACGGGGGCGGAGGTGACGGACGGCCTGCTCATCGCCAGCCGCGACGGCCAGACGTTTCGTCGTTGGGACGAGGCATTTCTGCGTCCGGGTCCGCAGGCCGAAGGTCGGTGGATCTACGGCGACAATTATCAGAGTTACGGCCTGTTCGAAACGAAGGCCGACACCGCCGGACTGCCCAACGAGATCTCGCTGCATTTCAACGAAGGCTCGTGGCGCGACGAAATGCACCGGTTGCGACGCTACACGATTCGGCTCGACGGCTTCGTTTCCCTGCACGCGCCGCTGTCTGGCGGCGAACTGACGACCAGGCCGTTCACACATACTGGCGAGCGTCTTTCGCTGAACTATGCCACTTCTGCGGCGGGCAGTGTTCGGGTGGAAGTCCAAGATGCCGCTGGCAAACCCATTCCCGGCTTCTCCCTCGCCGACGCCGACGAACTCTACGGAGACTCCACGGGCCAATTCGTCTCGTGGCAGAATCGCTCCGACGTCAGTCTCTTGTCTCGGCCCATACGGCTGCGCTTCGTGCTCCGCGACGGCGATCTGTTCTCGTTTCAATTCACGGACTGAGACTTGCGTGCTGAAGGTCGCGACGCAAACTCGCATGATCGCGGTGGCTGGAACCGCAGAGAGGACCTTTGTGATGCGACAAGAATCTCGATTTGACCGTTGTTTCCTCAGCCGTCACTTCCTTTGCTGGTTGGTGTTCGGCAGCGTGTTGACGGGCGGACTCATGGCGCCGGCTCAAGAGCAGCCACCCGCGCCAGGTTTCCGGGATCGGACGGCGGAGTTGGGGCTGCAATTGGCGAAGCGGGTGATAGGTGTGGTCGCTGCTGAAGCCCGCGCTCCGCTCGAAGCGCAACGAGTTTCGCTTCCGGAACAAGTTGTCGAGCCAGCGACACACCTTGCACGCCGTAAGTCACTCAGGCAAGACGATGAAGGCTGCGAATTGGGGTTCGGTGACTGGTAGTTCTGCGTTCGGCATTCCGATTGGCGGTGGCGGTTTGATGGGCTTCATCGGAACTCGCACGGGCCGGTCGTCGTAGAGACCCGACACCAGTGGCTCGCCGAACACGTCTTTGACGCTCACGACGCGGAACCGCTGTCCGGGCTTCAGCACGCGCGACAAATCGACTTCGACTTCGGACAGCTTCTGTGGATTGAGGACCGCAACGTGCGCTCGGCCTGGCTCATAAGCGTTGGGCCGCACGATGACTCGTAGCTTGGACGGGGAGCCTTTCGTGAACGTGCTCTTGGCATCAAGGCCGGTCGTCTCGCGCCATTCTGTAAAACTGAGGCCGCGGCTCTTCGAACTTTCGATGACCGAGCACTCACCCCAACGGCCGTCGGTCACGTAGTAATCGTTCTCGTTCCAGCGCAGGCCGCCGAGCAGCAGTCGATCGGCCCCTTCCAGCGACACGACCGTGGATGACGCAACCAGTGTGTTGTTCCTGACCGTCGCCTTGCGGAAGTCCCGGACGACCAGGCCCTCAGAGTAGTTGCCAGTGCAGACGACATCCTCGTTGGTCGTGCCCCACGGATAGCCCAGTCGCATCGCGCCACCGACGATCACATTGTCGCGCACCGCGATCCGTTCGGCAGGTGAGCCGCCGCCCACCAGGATGCCAGGCGCGTTGTCTCCTTGGCGTGTGAGGCAGCCGTTCTCGAAGGCGATGTTGCCGTCGATCTCGAAGCCTTTCAGCGACGCCTTCTCTGAACCGTAAACGTGAATGCCATACGCGAACTGATGGAAGACGACGTTGTCCACAATCCGCTTCGTGCCGCGAGCGTTCTGCGCATAGATCGCGTGGCCGTGACCTCGATCCGGCCCGCGCCAGCCGTTGTTGTAGATCAGGCAGCCGGAGATCTCGCCTCCTTCCCCCTCGGCCCAAAAACCAAACCCGCTGCCGCAGTCATGCACCACCAGATTCACCACGGCGACGCGATCCCCTCGCACATCGACGTCGCCGCGCCGAATGTCGGCGGGCCACGGACCGGCGATCTTGGTTTCTCGCTGCGGATGACTGCAGGTCACTTCAAAGTCGCGATAGACCGCGTCGGCTCCGAGCAACAAGAACTGTCCGTTGTCCTTTTCATCGCGCGGGTGAGTGTCGATCGTCACGCGCCCGGAATGCTCGCCCCGCACGACCACCGGATGACCGGGCCGCCCGCTCAATCGCGACACGAACCCGCCGCGATACGTTCCCGCATGAATCCAAACCGTGTCTCCCGGTTTCACAATCTCGCTCGCGACCAGTGCGGTCCCCAAATCCCACGGCTCGGCCGCCGATCCGTTTCCCTTTGGCGAGCCGCTCGGTGTCGCGTGAAACTCCGCGGCCTGAATCGAGATCACGCTCGCCAGAACGATGAGGCCGCTCAACAAACCAGTGACACCGCAGGGCAGTCGCATGAAACAGCTCCTCAGCGATTCCGAATTCATGACCTCGCTGTCGGTTCGATTACGAGTTGAGTTTGCGAACCGACTCGGCGAGTTTCTTGCCCAGGTTTTGGACGCTGGCTTGCTGCTTGGCCTCTTTCAGATTGCCATCGCCATCAAACGCCTCATGCGCCTTGGGAACAGCAATCTGGTCGGGCAACACGATCACGCCAATGTTGCCCAGGATGGCCCGCAAATGGACGAGGCCCCGCAGACCGCCCAACGCGCCCGGTGAAGCACTGATGATGCTCGCCACCTTGCCTTGAAACGCGGTCAGCGAAGACTCACCGGGGGCCGGTCGAGAAATCCAGTCGAGCGTGTTCTTCAAGACCGCGGTGATCGAACTGTTGTACTCCGGAGACGCGATCACCAAGCCTTGGTGATCGAGAAAAAGTTGCTTGAGCTTCAAGGCGTTTCCCGGCAAGCCATCGGCGGCCTCCAGGTCTTGGTCGAACAGCGGCAGCGGGTAATCCTTCAAGTCGATGACGGTGACCTCGGCCCCGGCCTCCTTGGCTCCAGCAGCGGCGATCTGCACCAGTTTCTTGTTGAAGGACTCTCTGCGAGTGCTGCCTGCGAAGGCCAGGATTCGCGGTGACTGTGACATCGGTAATTCATTCATGTTGGGAAAACAAATTCGTTCAGACTCAATGCGGCAACCTGATCTCGACGCCGTAGCGGGGAGCCGCGGCGAGCAACTTCTCGATCTCTGCCTTGGACGGCGGCGGGGCAGACGTGGCTCCTGGAGCGACCGGAACTCCGACTTCAAAAAACATCTGCTCCAGACCCGCAGGAGCCACCGAGATCAGCATCCTGGCCGGTCGCTGAGTCTCGTTCTTAAACGAGTGCGGCGTTCCGACCGGCATGTTCGCAAACATCCCCGCCGTCGCGACGACACGCTGGTCGCCGATCTGAAATGTGATCTCGCCTTCGAGGATATAAAAACCTTCTTCCTCGCGACTATGAACGTGTGGGGGAGGCCCGCCGCCCGGTGGCACAATGGCTTCCCATTGAGCGTACTTACCGTTCGTGTCCTCACTGGTTGCCAGAAAGCGGTACACGTCACCGACCACCGCGATGGTCCGGCCTTCGGTGAGTGTTCGCAGAGTTGCTTGGTGCGTCATGCCCGAGTTGCCTCACTTCCATTTGTGCTTCTGAAAGAATTTCCCTGTCAACTCGTCCGCCAAGATATGCTTGATCGACCTGCCAAAGAAGTCCACGAGCGGTTTCTGATCGCACCCAGTGTGGCCGCCTTTTTCGCCGTGAGTGTCTGTTGACAATTCCACGTCCACTCACGGCGAAAAAGACTCCCCACGGCAACACCAACTCCTTTGGAGTTCCTGATCATGTCACCCTGTCTGTTTCATCCCTAACCCAGCGCCCACCAAACGCGGGGAAGCCCAGCCGAAACTAACGATTTGAAGTGATCAATTCGCTGAGAGGAGGAATGACTGCCACAGAAATCCGGAAGCTCAGTCTTGCCGAGCGCATTCAGCTTCCGGAAGACGCGGGGGATTCGATTGCCTATGAGCCGGAGGCTTGGTAGCTCACCTAAGACCAGAATGACGAACTCCACTGACGGCTAGAAACGCACAAAGACAATCTGAAAGCCGGTTCCAGTTGGGACCAAGTCAACATCCACATTCGATTCATACGACGAAATACGAATTGGTTGTGATTCGCCTCGAGGTCGAACACGAATTCTTGGAAATGGAGCGAACGGTCAGTTCGCATTTGGTAACTGACCTTTGTTGTCCGACGCGGCCATGCCGCGCTGGAAACGATCTAATGCACGAGGATGAACTCGCTGGAGTTCAGGTACGCCCACAGGGCGTCTTGCCAGCCGGCATTCGGGCGTGAGGCGGTTCCGTCGTGGATCAGTTTGCGAAGGACTTGAAGTTCTTTCTGCGACGGGTATCTCGACAGGGTCGCCAGGCACAGGCGTTTGAGCTTGTCTGCTTCCGAGTCTCGGTCGTGGATCAGTTTTTCGAGGAAAGTGCCTCGATCGAGGCTGACGGCTCGTTCGGTCAGTTCGCTGTTCATCAACAGCAAGGCTTGTGTGATGCTGCTTTCGAACGTCACCGATTCGTCGTTTTCTTCGGTTTCGAGTGCCCGCACGAACTGCTGTAGCCATTCATGGCGGCGGCGGTCGTGGTCGCCCGATTCGAGCGGCGTTTTGGCCGCTCCGGTCGCCAGCAGCAGCGAATCGTATAACTGCTCGGCGGTCATCCCTTTGACGTACACGCGGCTGAACAGCGGTGTAGTTCCCGTGACCGGATCGTCGGCAGCATTCGTTGAGCCGAATCGGCTAGTTCGCTGATACGCATCGCTCAGGCAGACCCAGCGAATGAGTTGTTTCAAGTCGAAACTGCTGGCGACAAACTCACGAGCCAAATGATCGAGCAATTCCGGATGGCTCGGCGGATTATGCGGGCCGAGATCGGCAACGTCGCGCGTGAAGCCGCAGCCAAAGAAATGTTCCCACATCCGGTTGACGAGGGCTTCCGCAATCATTGGCTTCTCGCCGGCGATCATCAGCTTGGCGAGTTCGTGCCGGCGGTCGACGTCCGCTTCGACGCCAACATCCGTCCCTTCAAATTTAGGACGCGCGGCTTTCATGAAGCCGGCACGGTTCTCGAATGTGACTTCGCCTCCGACTGGCTTTCGTTCAAGCACCGCTGCTTGCGATTTCATTTGGCCGGTATGATCGTCGCGGCGATCGACTCGCGCGACAGCGGTTTGTTCAAAGAAGCTCTTGAACGACCAGAAGGTATCCTGCTTCCAATCGTTAAACGGGTGATCGTGACACTGGGTGCAGCCGATCTGCCTGCCGAGGAAAATTTTTGCGGTGATTGCCGCCGCCGGGACCGCCTGATTGTTCAAGTGGGCCAGCAGAAAATTCGTCGCGCCGTTTTCGTCGAAGCGCCCTTCGGCCGAAATGAAGTCGGCGACCATCTCGCTCCACGGCCGATTTTGAGCGAAACTTTCTCGCAAATATTTTTGTAACGCCGCGCGATTTACGTTCCGATCATCGGATCGCCCGATTAACAAGTTGCTCCATACGATCGTCCAATTGCGGATATAGCCGGAATCGTCGAGCAACGTGTCCACGAGCTTTTCCCGTTTGCGCGGGTTGCGGTCGGCGAGGAAGTGCTCGGCGACATCGACTGGCGGAATGTGACCAACAACGTCGAGATAAATTCGCCGCATCCATTCGGCATCATCCGCCGGCGCGGACGGCTCAATGCCGTTCAACTTCCAGCCGGCTGACAAATGTTCGTTGATTACCGACACGACCGCCGCAACGGATCCACTAGTTCGCGGTGACTTGTTCGATTCGCTTGTCGGTCGCTGCGCCCGATTGTCGTTGGCAATGATCGGTGTGTTCGGCGTTGTTTCGTTGGGCAAATCGGGGGCTTTCGGCGAATCGGTCAACGTCGAACCGATGCGAACGGGCTTGTTGGCGGAGTTGTTGGTAGCGATCTCGGTAGACCCCGATTTCGGATCGGGAACGTTTTGCCCGGACAAATCGTGTTGATTGTCCTTCGAGTTGGCATCCGATCCGTTCGTAGCGATGACTGGCGGAGTGCCGTCAACTCCCGTCCTGCCCCAGCGACCGAGCGCAAATGACAGCCCAGCCGTCATCAACACCGACGCGGCCATCAACCACATCAACTGCGGCCGGATCACCGACTTGCGACTGACGGGCGAAGCCGCCTCAGCACGCGGGGTAACAGCCGGTTCAAAGCGGCCGCCGTCGGAACCATAAGCGGCGTTCCAGTGCAACGTGCCGTGCAGGTCGAGGTACGCCAGATACGTGCGCCGTGCGGCAGCGTCTTTCAACACCAGCCGCTCCAAACGCTGAGCGTCGGCCGGGCTAAGCCGGTCTTCGCACATCGCTTCGAGTAACTCGAAGAGTTCAGGCTGTGATGTCGTATCTCGCGGACTCATGATTACCAGTGGTCATTCCAAATGAATGTCGTGTTGCGTCGTGCCGCAGCACTCAGATTTACGTGGTGGCTCGCGTGGTGGCGGCGAGTCTTCGCGTGACGCAATCGAACAGGACTTTCCGAATTCGGCCAACCGACTGATACACCGAATTGGCCGGCCGCCCGATCTGTTCGGCCACCTTCAAACCGTTCTCGCCCGGACTGTACCGAGCTTGAATCAACTCGCGGTCGACTGCCTTCAATCCCCGCAAACAATCGCTCAATGCATCTCGCCGCAGTTCGAGTTCATCGCTAATTTCAATTGCCTCGGCGGCGACCAGCGTCAGGAATTCGTCACTGAATTTGATTCGGTTCGCAGTTCGTAGCCGGTCACGATACTTGAGAATTTCGTAGCTGGCGATTTTTCCCGCCCAGGCGAAGAAGCTGGTCCCCGGCTGAAACTGATGAAACTTACTCCAGATGATGACATTGGTTTCCTGAAGCACATCTTCGGCATCGTTCGCGCTGCCGATCTGAGCCAAGATGAACAAGAACAACCGCCTCTGTGACTTTGTGAACAGTTGAACGAACTCGCCGTTCGGCACTTTGTCGAGCGAGTCAGAATCGTCGTCGGATGATTGAGTTTGGGATGTCGAGGTCACGGGCAAGGCCACTCCGAGAAGGGACTTCGCCATCCAACCGACCGGGATGATTTTGCAATTTTCATGTTGCAATTTCCTGAGAACAAACACGAAAACGGGGGCGTTTTCTGGCCCCCGTTTCCGATCCACCACCGGCCGGATGTTGCTCCAATGTTTAGCACGCGAGTCGCGTAGCGACTCGACGACGTTATGCAATCAATTCAGGAATCGGCGTCGCTCCGTTGGCGATCTTCATCGGGCGACCGCGTTTCGATGTGTGGACGGTCGTGGTCGGAATGCCGAGCGCCGCACAAGCCGTGGCCCAAATATCACCGGGCTGATATGGCTTCGACACGCAGGTCAGGCCATCTTCGTCAGTTTCCCCAACGGCCAGACCACCCTTCATTCCGCCGCCACCGATCATCACCGACCAGCTTTGAGCCCAGTGGTCGCGGCCCACGTCTTGATTAATGCGCGGCGTGCGCCCGAACTCACCCATCCACACGACAACGACATCCTTGATCATGCCGCGATCCTTCAGGTCGCTCACCAAGCCGGCGATCGCGTGATCCATTCCCGGCAGATTACGGTCCTTGAGTGTGTTGAAGACGTTGTTGTGCAAGTCCCAACCACCCATGCCGACTTCCACGAACGGCACGCCCGCTTCGATCAGTCGACGAGCCATCAGCAGGCCACGACCGAAATCGTTGCGACCCATGCCCATGCCACCCATCGGCCCGGCACCGCCGCAGTACTTTTCGATCATCTTGGCGTCTTCTTTATCGACCCGGAACGCCTCCATTTGCTTGGAGGTCATCAGGTTGATCGCTTTGCCATAGACATCTTTATGAGCCTGCGGCGCATCGCCTCGCTTAGACGCGATGAAGTTGTCTTCGATGACGCTCAACATGCCGAGCCGTTGGCGGAGCCGATTGGCGTCCATTCCGTCGGCGTCGGCGTTGCGAATGCGACCATTCGTGTCCACGACGAATGCTGAGTTCGACATGCCGAGGAAGCCGGGGCTTCCTGGATCGCCGTTGATCGAAACGAACGACGGAATCTCCAGTTCTTTCCGCTTCGAGCCGAGTTCGTGGCTGACGACCGAGCCGAACGTCGGATGCACAACGGTTGGGTTCGGAACATATGCGGTGTGCATGTAATATCGGCCGCGACCGTGATCGGCCTCGCGAGTGCTCATTGAACGGACGACGTTCAGCACATCGAACTGACCAGCCGTCTTCGGCATGTGCTCGCTGATTTGGCAATCGCCCTTGGTGCTGATCGGCTTGAATTCGCCGCCGTTCTTGCTGCCTGGCTTCAAGTCCCAGATGTCGATGGTCGGCGGACCACCACCCATCCACATCAGAATGCATGCCTTTTGGTTCTTGCGCACGGTGTCGGCGTGAGCGTGCAGGTGATTGATGAATTGGACAGCCGGGATTGTTGCGGCGCTCGCGGCCATGTGCTGCATGAAGTGGCGGCGAGTCATGCCAGATGGGATCAGGTTCATTGGTTTACCCTTTGGAAAAGTGAGTTAGATTTCGTTAAGTGACCCGAAACGTGAGCGAGGGCGGACACTTCGGGCCGCGTTGAATTTAAAGTCTCGTGAAGCGCCCGCCCTCGCTGACGCTTCGGGTTACTTCAGTGGATGAAAATGAATTCGTTGGAATTGAGCAGTGCCCAGAACAAGTCTTGGTACGCCGCCAACTTCTCGGAGTTATTGAGCTTCATCAGAACTTGCGTCCCTTGCGATTCCTTGGCAGTTGGCATCCGGCCCAGCGTGGCGACAAATACCTTCTTGACGCGGTCCTGGTCTTTCGGTGTGTCGACCAGGATTGTATTCAGGAAGCTCCCCTTTTCGGCACTCGTAGCATCTTTCACCAATTCGCCGTTCATCATCATCAGAGCTTGCGGAATCGAGCCGTTGAACGTCGTCGATTCGTCCCCTTCGTCGGTGCCGAACGCGATCACGAACTGTTGCAACCACTGTTGCCGTTTGGTCTCGGCAGCATCCCAGCTCGACCGGCCAGACTTATGAGCGTTCGTGGCGACCAGCAGCGAATCGTAAAGCTGCTCGGCCGACATCGACTTCAGATACATATGAGTGAACATTGCCGGCGTTCCCGCGCTGGGATTGTCGGTTTCACCATTCGACTTCGTCGCCTGGCTGGTCAAGTTGTACGCTTCGGAGTTCGTGATCCAGCGGATTAGCTGCTTGACGTCATAGCGAGATTTCACGAACTCGTTCGTCAGCCGATCGAGCAGTTCCGGGTGCGATGGCGGATTGTGGGGGCCCATGTCATCGACCGGTTTGGTAAAGCCGTATCCGAAGAACTGACCCCACATCCGATTAACCATTGCGGCAGCGATCAGCGGCTTTTCGCCTTCCGTGATCAATCCGGCCAGCAGCTTTCGGCGATTGACGTCCCAGCCAATTTCGTCTTTGACTTTGACATCGACGTCCTGGCCTTCGAATCGTGGCTTCGCGGCCTCTTGCGTGCCGTTGCGCTTGTCGTACAGCACGAATTCTTCAACGTTGTCGATCCGCTTCAGTTCTGCGAAGTCGAACACATTACGACCCGCCTTGACGTCATATTTCTGGACGTCTCGCTTTTGCAGCTGGCGAAAGAACGTATTGAACTCCCAAAACTGCCGCTGTTGCCAATCGTTGAACGGGTGATTGTGGCATTGAGTGCATTGCACCTGCATTCCCAGGAACAGCCGGGTCGTCTTCGCGGTCGCTTGTACTCCGCCGTCTGGCATCTGCATTTGAGCCAGCATGAAATTGACCGCGCCATTGTCCTCGAAGTGCCCTTCGGCCGAGACGATGTCGGCGACCACTTCATTCCACGGGCGATTTTTCGCGAACGATTCGCGGAAAAATTTCTGCATCCCTTTCCGGCTGACTCGTTGCGGCGTCTGCTGCCCGATACACAGGTTCGTCCACACGGTGGTCCAATGCCGCACGTAGGCGGGATCGTCGAGCAGCTTGTCGACCACCTTCGAGCGTTTGGCCTTGTCTTTGTCGGCCAAGAACTTCTCGACATCTTCCATTGGCGGCACATGTCCGGCAATATCCAGATAGACGCGCCGAATCCACTCCGTGTCACTCGCAACTTCGGACGGTTCGACTTCGTTGTCCGACCAGCCTTGCCGAGTCTGCTGGTTGATAAACGCTAGCAGCACGTCCGACGAGCCGGTCGTGAATTCCTCACGCTTTTTGGCAGTGGGCTTGATGGCTTCCTTCGCCTCTTTGTCTTTGCCCTGCTCATCAGCCGCCAACAGAAACGAAGCGGCTAACATGACGGCAATCACCGATCCCAATTCGAGTCCCTGTTTTTGAAGCCACTTCCGAACACTCATGGACACGCCTCCCACTGAAAAATCATTCGCGACATTCTTCATTAGCCACGTCACTTTGGCTAGTACAGACACCCTTGAATCGAAGAAACCGGCCCACAACACTGCCGCAGATAACAACCGGAGTCATCTCTAGAATGTTCGCGAGAATTTGGTGCGGATTCTCCGCAAGAGGCGGATTCAGGCCGCTAATCACACGACAAATTACCGGCATAACCCCTTCAGGTGAAGCCTGTTAGCCTGTCGGCTCTGGGAGAAAAGAAGCCTTCGAACAGCGTTATGACAGGCTGGAAGCCTATCCCACGAAAAGTCCGGTTGAACCGAAAGTGAGCCGTGCGAGACCAACATGAACAACTGGAAGTGGCGCAGTCTTGGACAAGAATTCGGCCCGGTCGAAATCACCGCGTTGAATAAACTGGCGAAGAACGGCACGCTCGGCCCCGATGACGAGGTCTGTCGTGGCGGTTCAGAGCAGTGGCTGCGAGTGGCCGCGGTCCCGGAACTTCAAAAAAGTCTTCACGCCTACTTCGAGCAGCGCCGCTGCGACTTCCACGAAGTCACCGGAACCGGCCAAGCAGGCTCCCGCTCCTACGCCTGCGGCTCCGGTCGAACCAACTTCCAAACCGCTCGCCGTCGTTGCGCCGGCGGCACCGACGCCAGCAACCGTTGTCCCTGCGGCGCAGACGACAGCTCGCCCGTATGTCTATCGCCCAACGCCTTCGACTTCGTTGCGGACCAAGATCATCGTCGCCGCGAGCATTCTCTTGGTCTGCGGTTTGGGTGCCGGCAGCATCTGGTACTTCTTCGTGCGACCGATCGTGATCCCGCTGGTCGGTCCCAAGAAGCCGGTCTTCTGCATGGCTTTTAGTCCGGACGGCCGCTGGCTCGCTTCCGCCGGAGACGACAACGCTCTGTCATCTGTATTCGGCCGACGACCGGGCGCTGCGGCGCACGCTGCAAGGTCACGAAGGGCACATCATGGCGGTCAACTTCAGCCCCGACAGCCAGCGAGTCATCACGGGAGCTCAAGACAACACGGCCAAGGTGTGGGATGTCGAAAAGGGAGTCGAGGTCTTCACGCTTCACGGACACACTCATCGCGTTGACGGAGCAGCCTTCAGCCCCGATGGCACATTGATCGCCACCGGAGCCTGGGATAAGTCGGTCAGAATTTGGGACGCCTCCACCGGCAAGCTGAAGCGTGAGTTCCCGACTCATCTCGTGAACTGCCTCTGCTTCACCCCGGACAGCAAGACGATCGCGACCTGCAGTTGGGACTGGAGCATCCGCCTGTACGAGGTGGCAACCGGCAAGCAGAAACGGGCGTTCGTCGGACATGGCAGCGGAGTTCATGCCATTGCGTTTCGTCCCGATGGCCTGCAACTGGTCTCCGCCAGCGAAGACCGAACCGTCCGCCTCTGGAATATCGAAACCGGCAAGCCAGTCCTCAAACTCGCAGGCCACCTGGGGCCGGTCTATGACGCAGCCTTCACACCGGACGGCAAACGTGTCGTCTCCTGCGGGAAGGACCAGTTGATCAAAATCTGGAACCTGGAAACCGCGATCGAAAGCCAGACCCTGTTCGGCCACCCCGGCGATGTCCGCTGCGTTGCCTGCGACCCGGCTAGCCGAAACATCGCCTCAGGCGGTGACAAAGCCGCTTCGTTGTTGTGGAAAAGGCATCTGCCGTGATGAAGTCTTCGAGAATGGATTTCGTGTCGATCATCGGCTCAATCGCAACTTCATGCAGACGCTTTGACGCAAACCATTCATAGCGAACTCCGTGACAGCGTTTGAATCTCCGATTCCGTCAATGCGCGACGGTAGAGCCGCACTTCACGGATCTTGCCGGTGAAAAAGTCTTGCTCGCCGGAGCCGATCCGGAGCGGCTGGTTGGTCGAGAGGTCGTAATCCTCGGACCCGAATGGAGCGGACTTCGAGACCAGTCGGCCAGAGACATAGAGCCGCAGTTCTCCGCCGCGACGCAGGGCCACCAAGTGCTTCCAACCGGCGCCGAGATTCTCGTCGAAGGAGATGCACTCGCCGGCCTTCAAGGAATAGACGCTGCCGCGCACGCCGGCGGGGGCGTCCCGCAAGGCACTGGTGCAACTGCCGATGCTCGCGAAGAGAAGGCCCTGATATACGGTCAAGCTCGTGACCCGAGTCCAATTGTTGATCTCTTCGCGAACGGGATCGGTCGGTGGGCCGGGTTCCCAGCCGGGGGGCGAGAAGAACTTGTGCAACGACGTCCAACCTCGGTCGTCGTCGTAGCGCGACACTTCGCCGCGCGGGATCGCTCCGGCGTAGAGCTTGCCGTTGTAGACCGTCAGCGCGTTGATCTCCGTGCCGTCGCCCAAGCGGCCGCGATCGGTCCAGTGCTCACCACCTTGATGCTCGACGACTCGGGCTTCCGGCCACATGCCAGCCAGGAGTTTGCCGCGGAAGACCTCCAACGAATGCACTTGCAGAAACGGCTTCTGATCGAGCGGCGTGTTGCCGATCGGTGTGCCGGCGAATTCCCAAGTGCGCCCGTCGAAGGCGTAGACGTTGGGGTAGCCGACGTACAACTTGCCGTCGTGAACCGCCATCGCGTGGGGATAGCAGTTCTTCGGCGGCTCGGCGGGCAAGCTGCCGGCGACGGACCATTTCGTCCCGCCCTCCCAGATATAGACGCGATACGGGCGGCCGGTCCATTGCTTCTCGCCCGGCGGGGGCAGGCCGCGATCGCCGCCGACGTACAGCTTGCCGCCATAGGTCGCCATGCAGTTGATGCGCAGCATCTCGCTAGGCTGACCGCAATCGGTCCACGACGTTCCGCCTTCGTAGCGATAGACGCGAGCGGGTTCGTACTCGCCGGAGAAGACTCGGGTCCAATCGTAGGTGGACGTCCCCGCGTACAAGTGCCCCTGATGGGCGATGAGCCCCATCACGCCAGTCGTCTTTCGCGAACCGACACGGCCACAGTCGATCCACTTCTTCCCGCCGTCATATCGGAAGACATGACACCAGTCAGCTTCGACCTGAGCGTCGATGATGGCAGCATACAAGTGGCCGTTGAACACGGTGAGCGAGTTGCTGACGTAATTGCTGGTCGGACTGGGTCGGCCACAATCCTGCCACGTGCCGAGCTTCGCGTTGTCGATGCCGAAGTACACGTGCCGGTCATCGCCGGAAGACTGATAGCCTCCGGAACTCGCCTTGAGGTTCAACGTCACCCCTCGGCGAGCCTGCGGATCGTACCAACTGAAAACATCTCCCAACGTGTCATCGACGATCTGGTCGGTGTGGACCCAAGCGGAGATCGAAAAATCCCCTGGTCCCAGTTGGAGCGAATCTTGACTCGGAATTTCAACAAAGGCAGAGCGTCCATCGAAGCGTCCGGTCTTCAGATCGACACCGTGATTCGTGCCGTGATTGTTCCGCCCCGACGAGTCGCGGCAGTCCCCTTGCAGTTTCCAATAGCCGACGAGGTCACGTTGCAACTCGACCTCCGGCGGCGCGGCCGACAGCACGTCATGAGCGATGATCCAAGAGCAACCGATGAAAAACAACGCCCCGACTAATTTCCATCGCTGCGTTATGACGACCATTTCTTATTCCCTTTGCCGATTTCAACGGACTGGCTGATACGTCAGCAGCCAGTCGCGGAGAGCTTCGACGCTGCCTTGCTCCCATAGTGACTTCGCGGCGGTGTCGTCGGGCTTGGCTCGTTCGCGGACCATGCGGGCCAAGTTGGCGTGTTGCACGGCTTCGCGAATCGCTTCCCAGGCAGGAGTGGCGACGGGGCCGTGACGCGACGGGAGCACGAAGACAGAGACGTCTTTGATGTGCTCGTAGGCGGTGTCCCATGGGTCGCGCCAGGGGTAGTACGGAGCGAAGAACGCCGTGCCTCGGCAGTCGCCCGGTTGACGCAGGACCGAGCGAATCTGGTCGTACATTTCGGCGGCGATACCCGGCGTTTTGTCTTGGTAACACGGCGTCGTGTACCAGATCCACGGCTTCTTCAAGTAGTCGCGGCCGCTGGGGCCGTACGACAAATGCAACTTGTACGGATTCCACAAATCGACCAGCGGTTGCAGGATTTGGAACGTCGCAGCGTTCGCTGCCTCGCCGGGGTTCATCGTGATCTTGAGCTGCGGGTCGATCTCGCGAATCAGCTTGCCGATCGCCAAGTAGTCAGCTAGTTCAGCGGGCGTCTTGCCGGTTGGTTCGTCGTTCACGGACGTCATCCAATCGCCGTGACTCAGACCTTTCGCGGTTGCTTGAGCGATGATGTCGCGAATCTGTTTCGCGTCCCCGCCGCGCTGACACCAGATCTGTTGCTGGAGTCCGTACTTCGTCATTTCGGCCTTCGAGAAGAACGGTCCCTGCCACACGTTGAAGCGTTTGAACCAGTCGACAAGGTACTGCTCGCCCGGCGGCGGGTTCACCCAACCGTGAACGAGGATCGGCTGACGCGGTTCGATGCGCAGATCGGCCACGCTGACGCTCGTTGCGATGGTGCGAGTCGGAAAGCTCGTCTTGCCCAGGAGGTCCGTTGCGTCGATGCGGATTGCAGCGGAGTAATCGCCGGGCGGCACATCCGTCGAATCGAATGTCAGCCACGCTTGGGCCGCGCTGCGCGGCGGGATGATCAGGAACGGACGACGTAGCAGAAAGAACGGAGTCCATTCTTCGCGACCGTCGCCATACGGAGCGAAGCCGACCGCGCGCCAACGGATGCGATCGGCAAAGGCTTGCTTGCCACTGGTGAGTGACTCGGGCGTGATGCGCAGCACGAGTGGTTCGTTGCGGACGTTGCGAAAGAACAAGCTTGCCGAGCGAGTCGTGTCGCGCACCATCGGCATGGCGAGCGTCGGTCGAGCGGGCTCGGGACCGGGCATCCACGTTTGGCTGATCGAGCCGATGCCGGGCGCGAGGTTCATGACATAGCCGGTTTCGAGCGTCCCGCCGGTGGCTCGCAGTTGCGATTCGTAACGAGCGAGGCTCGGCTTCGGCGTCAGGTTTCCTTCCGGCTTGTAGTCGGCATCGTCCGTGATGAAGAGCCGATAGACGCCGCGATACGTGCGCGGATTGATGTACTTGTTGATGACGATCGCGATGTTGATTTCACGCTGCATCGCCAGTCCGTCGTCGAGCTTTCCGGTGGCCGAAAACGAATGGATGCGGAGCGTGTTCTTGCCGGTGCGAAAGCCGAAACGGCGCGTCGGTTGATCGACCAGCTTCGCACTGCCGGCGTCCTTCCCGTTGATGCTAATCGAGAGCGCTGTCGCCTCGCGCGCGATCTCCAATTCGAACGGCTCGCCAACTTTTATGTGCTCGGGCAGTTGCTGCTTCGCGCTCTGTTCGAACGACGGGCCGACGATCGTGCCATCGAAGTCGATGAAGTTGTCGCGCAGCCCGAGCTGATCGCGGAAGAAGAAGCCGCTGCCGGGACCGGGCTTCTCGGTCAGCGTGATCCGCGCGCGGATGCGAAAATCTTCGTCAGCCTTCAGTCCGCTCGACGCCCACAAGACCGCATCGGGCGCGGCGTTGATGAAGTCCTGCCCGTCACGCTTCCAGTCACCGACGCGACTCGTAAACACGGGCTCGCCGTTGTCGATGAAGATGCCCTTCGCGGCCTTCGCTTGGTGCGCCGCGACTTGCTCCGGAGTCATCTCGGGAATCTCGACCGCTCCGACCTTGGCCCACGCAGCACGACCGCCGTGATACAGCCGCTCGGTCCGTTCCCAGGTGGCTCGCTGCCCCGTCTCGGTGTTGGCGTGAATGGCGTAGTACTCGAAGTAATTGATGTTTTTGAATTGCACCCACAGATGCCACTTGCCGGGCCGCGCGACCGTGTAACGACCAATCGCCGCTGCGTTCGTCGCTGCGTGATCCGCCGAAAGCCCGCCTCCCTCGCGAATCCACTGCCCGGTCACGACCGGAAATTGTCCGGGGTAGATCCAGTCGAAAACGGCGTCCTTGGCAGCCGGATCGGTGTTGATGTCGCTCTGCAAGACAGCGGCTTGCTGCTTGATGCGGAACGGATTGCCAACCATGTTCCAGATCGGATCGAAGATCACCTGCCGGCGCGGATCGCGGTAATCGGCGATACCGGCTCGCACTGGATCGAGCGGCGGAGCGGTGTAGTTCTGACCGGCGATGGCCGCGATCTCTTCGCGCCAGAACGCATAACTGAGCCGAAACAACGGCTCGTTATCGCGCGCGGTTTCCCAGTGACTCGGTCGCACTTGCCACAACTGCCACGCCTTCCGATCCGCTTGCGTCAGCGCAGGCCGAGCGTTGCATTGAAGGTCACGTGACGATCCACGCAGCTTGGTCAGCAATTCATCCGCCGGAGCCGCCGCCCAGATTTCGTCGGTCAGATAAAGACAGTCGACTTTGTGTTCCAGAAACGGCACTGCCGTCTGCGCGTGGTAGTACCGCACCACATGTCCCAGCGCGATCGTGTATTCACCCGCCTCCAGCTCCGTTAGCAAATCATGCCAGCTCGGCCCGTCCTGCGCGGCGAGTTGCGTGTTGAACTCCTCGTAGAGCAACGGTGCTCCGGCCTCTTCACCCTTGCGATAAAGCGTCAAGCTCGTGACGGCGGTTCCTTTGGCATGCCCCTGATGCCGAATCCACAGCCGATACATTCCCGCGCGATCGACCTTCAGCGGCAACCGCGCCTCGGGTCCGCGATGCCCCGGCCGACTGACGATCGCATCCTTCGTCGCCGTCCATCCGCAGTTCGGCAAGCGTTCCGGTTCGATCAACACGCGCCGCGCATCGTCCGGCGTTTTCAAACCCTGCGGCAACAGACTGCCCGGCTCGACACCCTTCGTTTTCAACCACTGATGAAACGCTGCAATCCGAGTCGCACTGCGCCCCTGATGCCACATCGTCCGCCCAAGCGAATGAAACGCACTCTCCGGCTCATCGACTTCGGAAGACGTCCCCCAAGCAGCCACTGGCGACAACTCCGTCAGCTCTGCGGCCGAGACGCTGGCGTGCATGACCAAGACGATCAGACAACTCATCAGTGAGATGGCGCAACGTCGCAACGGTTTCATGAATTCGAGTCGGGGCATAGGAGGTGCCTTAGAACAATTCGCTGACGACATTGCCTTTCGGTATCATTTTCATCGGGTGTCCTTGAGTTCGACGATTCGTTCGAGGTCACTCGACTGGATCTGGCCGTTAGTGATGGTGATGCTCGTCGAAGAGCGTGTGCTTCTTGTCACCGCGAGCGAACACATATGCGATCAAGTCGAGAATCTCCTCGCGCGTCAGCTTGCTCAGCAGACCCTGCGGCATGATCGAGACGGCCGATTTCTTGCGTTCTTCGATCTCCGACTTCTGCAACACAGCGGGCTCCCCTTTCGACAACGGATCGACGAGGACTTTGATCTCCGTTGGCGTTTCCGAAACGATCATCCCGGTGACCACTTTGCCGGAATCGAGCAGGAAGGTGTTCGACTGAAACTTCTCGGCGATCTCCTTCGATGGTTCCAAAATCGAACGCAACAGTTCCTCGGTCGTGTGCTTCTTTGGATCGATTTTGGTCAGGTCCGGCCCCAGTTCGCGGCCCTCGTTGTTGAGCTTATGGCAGCCGACGCAGTTGGCCACTTTGAAGAGATTCTTGCCGACCTCGAACGAGCGGCCGGGTGGCAGTTTTTTGATGTCGCCGACGAGATCGTCGAACTTCCATTCGGTGTTGCGGCCGATCGACTTCATGAGTTCGTCCCGAACCGGCAACGGATTCGCTGCGAGGTATTTTTCGGGGTTGGCTTGATACTCCTCCAGATTCGCGACGACGTACAACGCTCCGTACATCCGCCGCCAGTGGCCGGGGTAGGTGCAGACATACGGATAAACTCCGGGCGTCTGCGGCACGTCGTAACTCAGAGCTTGCTTCTCGCCCGGCCCCAACAAGCGACTCCCCAGCAGCACCTTGTCGGACTTGGGGATGTAGTGTCGGTCTTTGGCGTCCGCATCCCGGCCGGTTGCTTCGGCCAGTTGGCCGATCTCTTCCAATGAACCGGGCTGCACGATCGCGAAGTTGTGCGGCATGTTGTCGGTGTTCGCGATGCGGAACTCGACCGGCTTACCGGCCTGCACGACGATCGTCTCTTTGTCGTAGATCATCCGCTCGACCACGGTGCCGATCGCGATCACGCGGACGTCGAGATTTTCTAAGCGATCGGCGATCGCCTTCGCTTGATCGGCGGGCAACTTAGTTGAGAGGGACTTCGCCAGTGCGACCGCTTCCAGTGCCGGTCCCGCCGTGCGAAAGCGCGCGGGGATGCCGCTGAGATAGCCAACAAGATTGTCGACCAACCCGGGGACTTCTTTCGCGGCCCAGTGCTGTTCGGGGATCGTGCGTAGCGCGCTGATCGCCGCCGAGCGGTGACGATCGGCTTTCACGAGCGTCGCCAGATCGAGGAACTTTTCGGCCTCGTGGCCGGGGATTGCGGTCAATGAGCGGATCGCGACGTCGTGCAGTGTTTCTCCGCCGCCGCTGACGGTGAGATTGCTCGCGGCGATTTTCTGTTTCGCGAAGTCGGGACCGGACCAGGCGACTTCCAGTCCGTCGCCGCCGCCGTTGTCGAAGTAGGTCACGATGAGCGGATGCGGGCCCGCAGCGAGATCGACGGCCGCGCTCTGTTCGGTCATGCCCTGCAAGCGGTCGTTGTTAATCAACAACTTGTCATCGATGTAGACGCGCGAGCCGTCGTCGGACGCGATGAAGAACGTGTACTTGCCGGCCTTCGGAATCTGGATCATGCCGGTGAAGCGGAGTGCGAACGCATCGGATTCTTTCTTCTGCGGGACGTTCATCACGATCTGCGGCACGATGCCGCTGGCTTGCGGCTTGAGCTTGGCCAGCGTTTCGACCGCGACGTTCGGCGGGTTCGGATGGAAGTAGTCGACTTGAATGCCGCTTTGCAGCTGCGCCGAGCCACCCGGTTCGGCGGCGAGATTCGGCGGCAATTCAAACATCAGCGAGCGGACCTCGTTGTAGAGGCTGCCGCGCAGTTTCTGGTCGGTGATTTGCGGCACGGCGGCGAGCAGATCGCGCAGGCTCTCTTTGCTCTTCGATGACGCGAAGAACGCCGCGTCGCCGGAGCCGTCGGTCGTGATCCAAGCGACGTAACCAAGCTGCCGAATCGGAGCCGTTTTGGATTTCATCGCGAGGTTTTCGATCCGGCCGCGCGCCTTCTTCAACTCGGCGGCCGGTTGCTCGGCGAGCAGTTGGGCCAGTCCAGCGACGGCGTCGACTTGCCCATTCGCGTCACGCTCTTCGATGAGCGAAAAGAGGACCGGCAGCGAACTGACCTTTCGTAGTTCGGCGAGACCGCTCAGCGATTCACGCAGCGCGGTGGCCGAAGCGTTCGGACGTTTCAGAATCGCCTCGTAAACCGCTTCGGTGCGCGGAAGTTTCAGCAGGTCGTCGATGCTTGCGTTTCGCAACGCGTACAACTGAGCCGCTTTCGACAACGGCTTCTTCGACGCGACCGACTCCTGCACGAGCTTGTCGACGTTGATCTTGCCGCGCGCGAAATTCAGGACCGTATCGAGTTCGGGATCGGTCGGTCGTGTGGCCGCCTCGAAGATCGCTTCGGCGGCAGTGAGTCCCTCGAACGAGACGGCGGACTTCACGGCTTCGGCTCGGACGAGCGCTGAGTCATCTCGTGCTGCCGCGAGCAGCGTCGGCTCCCAATTGGTGAGACGTGTGCCCCAATGTCCGAGCGTCCGAATGGCCGCCGAGCGGACTCGTGGCTCGGCTGCGGTGAAGACTCGCTGGAGCAATTCAACATTTGGGACTCGATGT
Organism: Planctomyces sp.; assembly: GCA_031375695.1. Taxonomy (GTDB): domain Bacteria; phylum Planctomycetota; class Planctomycetia; order Planctomycetales; family Planctomycetaceae; genus SXKJ01. The sequence goes on along the minus strand of JANMIF010000015.1, from coordinate 26,264 downwards.
TCCTCGAACACCCACAGGCATTCGAGCAACGCTTGCGCATCGTCGGGCTTCGCCGGGTTCAACGCGGAAGCCCACTTGCTGACCGCGGCGGTGACCTCCTTGGTCTCGCGACCGCTCAGTTCCAAGCGAGCGCGATAGCGGTTGCTGTTCTCTTTCGTGAAGAAAGCTTGGCAGACTTCCGCGATCGGCTTGTCCTTGAGTTTCAATGGCTTCAACACCGGCCGGTCTTTGGCGGTCACGCGATAGATGCGGCCGTGCTCGTGATCGCGATTGGGATCACGCATGTTGTGCTGCATGTGACCGATGATCGCGTTGCTCCAGTCCGAGACATACAGCGCACCATCGCCACCAATCTCGACGTCGGTCGGGCGGAAGTTCGGATCGCTCGACACCAGGATCGGTTCCACTTCCGTGGCAGTGATCTCGGCCCCGTTGTACTTCACCTCGTGCTGCAATACGCCGAGGAATCCAATGCAGTTGCAGATCAAGAAGTTGCCCTGATTCTTTTCGGGGAAGTGACTGCTAGAGAGAATGCCGGTCGCCGCGACGGGCCGCACGCGCATCTTAAACCAGGGCTTGGCACCGACTCCCTTGCCGATGCTGACGTACGAGCCGCTGCCACCCGTGCCGTCGTTCGCGAACTGATAGCCCCACTGATCGATGACGTCCCCGTGTGGGTTGGGGCCGATCGGGAAATGGAATTCCATTTCAAACGTGCGTGGGTTGAAGCGATGCACGCCGCTGGCTCCCGAGCGAACTGTTTGTGTCGGCGTTTCCATCGCCGCGACGTTGAAGATGCCTCGCGACCAATAAGCCCATCCGTCTGGCCCGATCAGCATGGCGTTGGCCGAGTGATGCGAGTCGGCACTACTCATGCCTTGCAGCATCCGAATCTTGACGTCGGCTTTGTCATCGCCATCGGTGTCTTTGAGGAACCAGAGTTCCGGCAACGCGGCGACCAACATCCCGCCTCCCCAGAATTCAAAGCCGGTCACGCTGTTGAGTTCATCCGCGAAGATCACGCAGCGATCGGCCACACCATCTCCGTCGTCGTCGGGCAAGCAGACGATGCGATCACGACGAGGCTCCGTCGGATTCCAGTGTGGATACGATGGCCAGACCGACGCAAACAATCGGCCGTTCGTATCGACCGCCATCTGCACCGGGTTCACGATCTCCGGAAACATCTCTTCGGAGGCGAAGAGGTTGACCTGCATCCCTTCCGCGATCTTCATCTTCTCGATCGCTTCTTTGCCGCCGAGATAAAGATGCTTGCCACCGTCCAGCTTACCGGGGATGTTTGTTTTGACTTCGAGTTCTTTCGGCAGGTTGATGTCCGAGACCGCACGGTCGCTGCCGCGAGCCACCGCCCAAATTCGCTCGTCCCTATTGGCGGTCTTGACGTCGAAGATCTCCATCTCGCGCATCATGACATCGGCATTCGATTGCCCGAACCACGCCAGCTTCGAGCGTCCGCCGAAAACGTTGTACCCATCGACAACGCGATACCGGCTGAACCAGTGGTAGTTCTTGTCAAGCACCGCCTGCCGCAGGTGTTCGAGTTCCTTCTCGCCTTTCTCGATCTTCGTGACGCCAAACAAATCTTTCACGATCACATTGGCGACCGCCCGATCGCCGTGATCGAGCAGATGAATGCCATTCATCGTCAACGGCTTGTCGGCCGCGGCGTACAGCTTTTGCGTCGGCGTGAAGAGGTCAATGAACAGGACGCCCTTCGCCTTGCAAACTTCCTGCATGGCCTGCGTGTAGATCGCCAGCTTCTCGTTGTTCGCTGACCCATCCGGCAGGTTCGGACTCTTAAGGTTCTCGTGTGCGATCGGCGAGAAGAACACCAACCGTGGCAGCGTTTCTCCGTCGTACTTCTGCGAGAGCATCCCGTCGATCGTCTCGGCGAGGTCCTTGCGAAAGCCATCAAGGGCCGATGCACCGCGAAGAGCCTCATTGTAGCCGAAGAAGCAGAAGACCACGCTCGCTTTGGTCTTGGTCAGCCATTGATCCGGACTGCCAAAATTCTCCTCGCGCTGCCGAAGCTTCAACTCGTCACCCGAGTAGCCGAGGTTGCGAAAGGTGAGATCGAGTTCGGGATAGATCGCATGGAGGTAAGTCTCCAGCCACGCCGAGTGCTGCATGCGATCGGCCAGCGTATTGCCGATGTAGGAGATGCGATCCCCCTTCCGCAGTTGCAGTGCCGGCTCGGCGGCCCGAGCCGAACTCGGCCACGAAACCATCAGGGCCAACAGCAGCGCGGTCGTAGTCACGTTCGACAGAACTTGGGCGTGTCGTCGGTTGACCCACGTTCTGGCGAACGTGGCTACGACTGTGAAATCGACATCGAGAATCATCGGTAGTCTTTCTGCTTTGTAGTTGTCAGGGCCAATAAAGTTTTCGGAGATCATTCAGCAATCAATTCGCGTCATTCGAACAGGTCGTCATCGTTTTTGAAACAGGTCTGAGGTGATGAGGTTCTCGATGACCGTCCGAAGTTTGTAGTCAACTTTCTTGCTTGCGGCGGCGATGACTTTGATCTGTGCGGTGTCGTCGATGGTCATCACGCGGCGCAGAGCGTAAGTGGCGAGCTGTTCGACGAATGCTTCGGCGAAGCGATCGAGGTCTTGGGTGAGCAGTTGCTTGAACTCGTTGGCGTCGTTGTACAAGCGGCCGTCGGGGAGCTTGCCGCTGGCGTTGACGAGTGGATCGTTGCCATTGCCACCAGCGACTTGCTCGGTGGTGCGCCAGCGGCCAATGGCGTCGAAATTATCGAATGCGAAACCCAGCGGGTCGATCTTCTGATGGCACGAGGCACAAGTTGCGTGCGTCGCGTGTGCTTCGAGTTGCATGCGGATCGTCGCTTTGGGCTGATTGCCTGGTGTGGGTGCGAGCGGTTCGACGTTGGGGGGCGGAGGTGGAGGCGTGCGACCGAAGATCGCCTCGGAAACCCACACGCCTCGATGCACCGGTCGATGCCGCGTGCCGTCGGAAGTGAGCGACAGAATCGAAGCATGCGTCAGCAGGCCGCCGCGATGGTCCTCGGGGCGGAGCGATGTGCGTTGCAGGCCCGAAGCGGCAGGGCGGGGCAGGCCGTAGTGCATCGCTAGCCGCGGATTCATCATCGTCCAATCGGAGACGAGGAACTCGCGGAGCGGCAGGTTTTTGGAAAAAATCTCGCTGAAGTAATCGGTTGTTTCCAACAACAGGCTTTGTTCAAGCCACTTGTCATAGTCGGGGAACAGGCTGGCGTCGGGCGGGAACTGGCCGACTCGATGCAGTTGCAGCCACTGACGCGGGAACGAATCGGCGAAGCGGCTGATCTTCGCGTCACCCAGCATGCGGGTCAGTTGGGTTCGCAAGACCTCGCGCTGATGCAGCGTCCCCTGTTCAGCGAGCTTGAAGAGTTCGTCATCCGGCATCGAACTCCACAGGAAGTACGACAGCCGCGCGGCGAGTTCCCAATCGTTGACCGTCGCGCGATTCTGCGCGGGCGAGCCTTCTTCGAGGTAATAGAAATTCTTCGAGGTCAGTACGGCGACCATCGCGGCTCGATAGGCCGATGGGGACGATTCGCCGGCAGCACGTTCGCCTTCGAAGATTTTTATATAGCGAACGAGTTCTGGGTCGGTGACGGGACGACGCCAGGCTCGCGTCGCAAATCTTCGCAGGCATTCGCGAGCTTCGGCCAGTTCGCCCTCCTTCTTGGGCACCAATCCTTCGCGTTTGCGTTGATCGGCTTCGGGAACGATCGGCCCTTCGGTCTCGGCCCAATCGACGATCAACAGTGGAAAGATCGACTCTCCTTCGTCGTTGAAGAGCCGGTAGCTGGTCGGTCGATTCGAACGGCTAACTTTGGTATTCACGAACGGCACCAGGGTGACGCTCGGAGTTTGGCCGTCGGCCAACATGCCAGGCGACTCGTTCATCACATTAAAGTTGCCCTCCGGGAGAAACGATTCGATCTCGATGACTTTCGGCTGATCCTCCGGAGCGCTGACATCCAAGCCCACGACCGAGCGCTTCAACTGATGGTGCCACAGCGTGAGATGTGGCAAGCGCCCCTTGAACGACGGCAGCGCACTGAGCTGAATGCGGATGCGATACAAACCGGGAGCGCTCGCACTCACGAGATGCTGGCCATGCCCCGGCCAGATCGGCCAGCGTACCGGTCCCGCCAAGCCTTGCTCTTGCAGCCATTTGTCTTGGCCGGTGTTGGCATCGCGGCGGTTTTTCTGCGATGGTGGTTGCTGATCGGGAAAGGCTCGCGACAGCACCGTCTCTGCCGCGCGGAAGTAACGATCGACATGCGACGGCGAGAGGGTTAGCAGCGAACCGATCCGTTCAAAACCGTGCCAGCGAGGATCGTCGTTGAATGCGCCCGGCAGGTTGACGTCGAAGTAAACACCGAGAAGGTCGTAGACGGTGTGACCGTATTCCTCGCGGCTGAGCCGGTAATGAGCGACCGGACCGCGTCGAGCCATCCGCGCCGCTTCCCCTTCCGTAATCCGCGTCGAGAGCCAGTCGACCGCTCGCCCCAGTTCATGCGGTTTGGGCTGCGGCTCTTTCTTCGGCGGCATCTCGCCGGAGTTCATGCGGAAGACGACTTCGCTCCAGCGCTGCGCAACAGCTTGATCGGCAAAGTCGCGTGACAAAGTGTCGAGCCGAAATTTGCCTTCCTGCGTCTCCGCGTTGTGACAGCGCAGGCAATAGGCCTGAAAGAACGGCTGGACCGATTGGTCGAAACCCGCCGCCGTTCCGTCGGCCGCATTTGCGGTTGTTGAGACCACAAGCAACAAGCTGGACAATGCGAGCAAGACCGTCGCAACCAAACGTAGCCGCGCTCGCCAGAGCGTGGGTCGTGTCACCAGAAAACCCACGCTCTGGCGAGCGTGGCTACCAATGAATTTCATATCGCTCACCACTTGGCTCCAACCGGTTTGGCTCCCGCGTTCTTCATGCGGACGCTGTAGAGCGACGTCTTCGCCGTGATGAACAGCGTCTGGTAATCGTCGCCGCCGAAGGTGACGTTGGCGGGGCCTTCGGGCACGTCGATCGTTTCCAACTTCTTGCCGTCGGCGTTGTAGACGTGGACCTTGCCGTGCGTCGTGTAGAGGTTGCCCTTCACGTCGACGGTCATCCCGTCGCTCCCTTGCTCGATCTGGAACAACTTCTTGCCGAGCTTCCCGTCTTTGCTGACTTCATAGCAGGTGATCGTCCCCGGCAATTTGTGAAACGCCGGATCGGGATGCTTCGGATGCCCGCCGGTGTCGGCGACATACAAGCGGCTCTCATCGGGTGAGAAGTTGATGCCGTTGGGCATCGCCAGATCCTTGATGACTGGCTCGATCTTGCCCGTGGCCGGATCAAACTTGAAGACCCAGTGGCCGGGCAGTTCGCCTGGGCCGCTCAGTCCCCAAAGCGGATCAGTGAACCAGAGCGTGCCATCGGACTTCACGGCAACATCGTTGGGCGAGTTCAACCGCTTGCCATCGAACTTGTCGACCAGCACTTTGATGCCGCCATCCGCTTCGGTCCGCACCAGATTGCGAGCCGCGTGCTGACACGAGATCAGCCGGCCTTCCAGATCGAGAATGTTGCCGTTCGATTGCTCGCTTGTCCGAAGGACCGACAAGCCTTCCCCTGCCTTCCATTGCATGAGCTTGCTGTTGGGAATGTCGGAGAAGACGAGCGTCTTCTTCGCCGGAATCCACGCCGGGCCTTCGGTGAATTTCATGTCTCCCGCCAGCTTCTGCACCTTCTCGCCGGGGGCGATCAGTGATTCTGTCTCGTCGGCCTGTGCCGAAATGGCGGTCACGGCCAACATCAGGCCGAGTGCAATCAGAACTTGCTTTGTCATGAGAACTCCTGTTTTTGAAAGGGACAATGCGAAGACATTTCGTCGCTTCTACCCAAATCAGCCGGAACGCGCTAGCGTCCGGTTGCCGACGATTTCATCGAACCGGACGCTAGCGTGTTCCGGCTTATTTCACGGCAGACTGAATACCGCCGATCGTTTCTGTTCTTCAATGGTCTTCACTCGTTCTTCCGACGGCATCGTCACGAAGAGCCAATCGTGGCACTTTACGCGGACGATTCGACCCGGACGATAGCCGTCGAGCAGTTCGGTGAACTTCAGGCGGACCTGAATACCGCTGCTGCCGGTGGGCGGGGTTTCCGTTGTGGTTTCTTTCCACTCGATTACTTGGCCGATCTTTTTGTCGCTTCGGTGAAACCACGTGCGCAGCGACTTTTCGGCCACGGCCACGCCGAATCCCTTTTCTTGAGTCGCTTTCAACTCGGCATAGAGCGACGAGTCCATGCCGCCGAACAGCGTGAGCGTCACAGTGCCGCCACCGAAGTCGTTGTCTTCCACCGAGTCGATCCACCCGGGAAGCCAGCGCTGCTTCTGATATTTCACATGACGTCGACGCTGCAGATCCGTTGCGAACTTGCGGCTTTCGTCGTCGAGCCAGATTTTCGAGACTGTGAATTCCTTGTCTCGCCAACCGGGCGACCAACCGAGATTGAATTGCACGACCTGCTCCGGCGCGATGGCCGCGAGATCAACCAGCGTGCGGCCTTTCCAGACCGTCGTGATGTCGTCGATGTCGAAGGTGTAAGGCGTGTTGATCCCGTCCTTGGCCATTTCGCCCGCTGGCACGACGTTGATCTTGCCTTTGTTGGTTTCGACCGACACGACCTTCCAACTCTGTCCGCGACGTTGGTAGAAACTGAAATCGTCCTCCAACGACACGGCGTGGTTCTGTTTGATTTCGTACTTTGCCATGTCATTTGGCAGTGGCGGGATCGTGGTTTCCTCTCCGACTGGCGGCGCATGGAAGTAGCCATGCACATGAGTCCCGATCGGGATGTCGCGTAGCTCCGCGGGAGCCCCGTGGAGCGAGACCGTTCCATAGGGCAGTATCGCGAAGTAATGCAGCGGCCCGCTTTGATAGCGATCGTGAGGCTCATTGCCATCCAGGCGCAAGCCGCCCCGACGATTTGCCGGGTCGATGAGCACCAGTTCTCCCGAGAGGTACGTGCCGGTGTTCGGTGGCGGAAACTCCCCAGGCTTTGGAACGTAGTTGTCGACCTCTTGTGCAACTGCGGGGCCAGAGAGAAGACAGCAAACAGAGAAGAATATGACCCACAGGCAGCAGGAGAATCGCATCACGCCAACACCTCCGAAATCGTGCCGTTGCTGTCAGCGAACTTCTCAGTGGGTACGTCCATCTTTTGAGCCATTGTCAGCAGCAGGTTGCTGAGGTGGGCCTTGCTGTTCACCGGGTTGTGGCAGATCGCATAGTGATTGCCCGGATTGTCGAGGTTGTACTTGTAGCCTTCCGGCTTAGACATCGCGTTGTAGTCGATGTGCCGACCGTGCTTGATCCCCAGCCCGCCACCACCCGCGAGGATCAGTGGCAGGTTCGCGTTGCCGTGGCTGTGACCGAAGGCCATGCCGCTGCCATAGAGCGCCATTGTCGAATCGAGCAACGGGCCATCGGCGTCCTTCACCTGGCTCAATCGATCGAGAAAGTAGCTGAACTGCTTGATGTTGAAGGTGTCGCTGGCCGTCAAGTCCTGCATCAGCTTGGGATTGGCGTTGTGGTGCGAGAGCGAATGGCGATCCTGCTTTACGCCGATCTCGGGGACCGCCGGCCCGGTCCCTTCGTTGCCAGTACTGAAGGTTGCCACTCTGGTCATGTCGGTCTGAAACGCGAGGACAATGATGTCGTACATCGTTCGCAGGTACTCGCCGAGCCGTTCGAGTGAGATGTCGCGATTCAGTTGCGACTCCACAGCGGCGTCCACTTTGGGCCGTGGCGTATCAAGCCACGTGTCGGCCCGCTTGGTGCGAATTTCGATCTCTCGAACCGAAGTCAGATATTGCTCGAGTCGGCCGCGATCTTCCTGGCCGAGTTGATCGCCCAGAGATCGGGCCTCACCCAGGATCGCGTCGAGAATGCTGCCACGACGTTGCAGACCCCGCCGTTGCTTGGCGATGCCACCTTGCGGGTCCGTGAACATGTCTCGAAACACGACACTGGGATTTCCTTGAGCAGGCAGACCGATTCCATCAGCGGTGCAGGCGAGGGAGTGCCCCTGGTTACTCATCTCAATCGACGAGTAGCGTGTGAGCGGCGCGGTCACCTGCGTCATGAGCTGATCGACCGAGATCGTGTTCCGTTCCGATTGCCCGATCTTGCCTCCAGTGAGCCAGATGGTGCTGCAGTTGTGGTGATGTCCCAAGCCATGCGGATGATGCAGCCCGCTGATCGGAGTGATGCTCGCCCGATGCTTCTCCAGCGGCAACAGCGACTTTGAGAATGTGAAATCAGCTCCCGCCTGAGTGATCTGGAAGTCGATCGTATTCACGCCGTTCGGCAGATAGATGAAGACGCTTCGCTTGGCTCGCGTCTTGGTCTCGGTAGCAGCCAGCGGTTTCATGCAGTCGAGCAGCGGAAGCGCCACCGAAACACCGAGACCACGCAAGAAGTGTCGACGGTTGAGAAGCCATCTCTGCGAGAGGAAGTGAGCCATGTTCGGATTCTCCAGTTCGATGCGATGATTAATTCTGCTGATGAGTCAGACGTCGCCAAATAGATCGGTTCAACGTTCATCGAGATTGTTGATTCGTTCTTCGGGCGGCAATTTGACGCTTGGGAAACTGTTGGGGCGGAAGCGAATGATTCGTCCCGCACGATAACCTTCGAGCAGACGGCTGAACTGTACACGAAGTTGCAATCCGCTACTGCCCGCCGGGGGATTTGGAGTGTCCTTGAAGTCGAGCACCGGACCATTCCTTGAATCGTGTTCCTGCCACCAAGTACGCAGCGTCCATTCGGCAGCCGCGATGGATGCTCCGCCGCCTGGTTTGGCCTGCGCACGGGCGGCATCGTACAACGTCTGATCCATGCCGCCGAACAATGTGACCGACACAATTCCGCCACCGTCCGGCTGATGCTCCACATGATCCACCCATCCCGGCAGCCAGCGCGTCCGCATCTGGCGAATATGGACCTGGCGTTGCACTTCGCGGGCGACATCTCGACTTTCCTGGTCGATCCAAACGTCAGCAATATGGAACATTCCGTTCTTCCATTCGGGAGCCCACGTCAGATTGAGCTGCACGCTTTGGTCCGGGGCCAAGTCCTTGAGTTCTCCGAGCGCACGTCCTTTCCAGACTCGCGTACTTGCATCGATTTCAAACGCATTATCGCCCTTCAATCCCGCAGAGGCTGGCTGTCCGGTCGAGCTGACTTTCAGCGTCCCCTTGCCGACGTCAACGGCGGTAATTTTCCAGGCCTGCCCCTGACGCTCGTAGAAGCTGAAGTCGTCTTCCAGAGTCAGAGCCTGAGTTTGATCGGGAACGTACTTGGACTTGTTCTTCTCGATCGGCGGGTAGGCGATAATCCCGTCGGCAGGCAGCAGAAACGTCCCGTGCAGCAGAGTCCCGATAGGAACGTCGCGTAGTTCCGCAGACGTTCCGTGATAACGGACGGTGCCGTATGGCAGCATCGCGAAACGATGGCTCGGAGCGGAGTGATAGCGACTATCGTCCGTGTCACCGGCCAGCCGAATCGCACCGCGGCGATTCACGTGATCGACCGACACCAGTTCTCCCACCAGGGACACGCCGACGTCCGGTGCCGGAAATGTCCCTGGCTTCGGCACGACATCGGTCTCTGCAGCAAGCAGAGGTGATGCGTCATTCAGAAACGGCGATGCAACGATCATCCCCAGCAATTGCAGGAGGCGACGGCGGCTCACGGTGTGGTCCATGTTTACTTCGTGCATGTTGGCTCTGCGGTCCTTCTCGCTCAGCGTTTTTGAAACAGGTCGGACAGGATCAGATTCTCGATCAGCGTGCGGAGTCTGTAACCATCCGGCTTGCTGACAGCAGCGATGGCCTTGATCTGTGCGGCATCGTCAATCGTCATTACACGCCGCAGCGCATAGGTAGCGAGCTGTTCGACGAACGCTTCGGCGAAGCGGTCGAGATCCTGCAACAAGAGTTGCTTGAACTCGTCTGGTCCCTGGAATGGCTGGCCATTGGCGAGGACGCCGCTGGCATTCACCGGAGGATTGTTTCCTTGCCCCGTGGCCACTCGCTCTTCCGTTCGCCAGCCGCCAATGGCATCAAAGTTCTCGAAGGCAAAGCCGAGTGGGTCGATCTTCTGATGACACGATGCGCAGGTGGCATGTGTGGCGTGTGCTTCGAGTTGCATGCGGATGGTGGCTTTGGGTTTGTTCCCCGGAGTCGGGGCCAGCGGTTCAACATTCGGCGGAGGAGACGGAGGAGTTCGACCGAAGATCGCTTCCGACACCCACACTCCGCGATGCACTGGGCGATGACGTGTGCCATCCGAAGTCAGCGAGAGAATCGAAGCCTGCGTCAACAATCCGCCGCGATGATCCTCGTGCCGCAGCTTAACCTTCTGGAGACCCGTGTCATCGAGCAACGTCAGCTTGTAATGATCTGCCAGCCGCGGATTCGCCATCGTCCAGTCCGAGGAGATGAACTCTCGCAACGAAAGATTCTGCGAGTAGACCTCTTTGAAGAACGCCAGCGTCTCCAGGGTCATGCTTGTTTCCAGCCATTTGTCGTAGCCGGGATAAAGCCCTGGGTCGGGCGGGAACATGCCGACGCGATGCAGTTGTAGCCACTGCTTCGGAAAAGACTCCGTGAAGCGACGGTTCTTCGAGTCAGCCAGCATCCGCTTGGTCTGCTCTCTGAGTACCTCTGGTTTGCCGAGTGAACCAGCTTGAGCGGCCTGAAAGAGTTCGCCATCGGGCATCGAACTCCACAGAAAGTACGACAACCGAGAGGCCAGTTCCCAATCGTTGACCTTGTCGCGTTTCAGACTGACGGAGCCTTCTTCCAGGTAATAGAAGTTTTTCGAAGTGAGGATGCCGACGAGCGCGGCTCGATAAGCCGTGTTGAGTGCTTCACCCGCGCTGAGTTCGCTCTCCACGATTTTGACGTAGCGTTCGATTTCGGCATCGGTCACGAGACGTCGCCAAGCGCGGGTGGCGAATCGCTTCAGGCAAGCGTGCATCTCTCCGCGATCGATGTCCTTCGCCGTGAGCTTCTCGGGGAAGACATCCGCGCGTTTCTTTTGATCTGCCTCGGTGACGATCGGGCCTTCCCACTCGATCCAGTCGACGAGCAACATGGGGTAGATCGGCTCGCCAGCATCGGTGAAGAGCATGTAGCCGGTCGGATTGATCCGGCGCATGTCGTGCGTGCTAGTAAAGACGCTGCCGCCGGCATGAAGGACGTTGGCGGTGTGATCGCCCTCGCCTTGCTGCTTAAAGGCACCGGCGACTTCGTTGATCAAACTCAATTCACCAGGCGACAACGCCGATTCAAATTCGACGACGCTCGGCTTGTCTTCCGGGGCCAGGATATCTTGGTCATAGATCGACTTCTTCAATTGTTGATGCCAAATCGAGAGGTGTGGCGCCGGTCCTTGCGGCGGTTGCAGACCGCTCAATTGAATGCGAACTCGATAGTTTCCTGGCTGCGAGATGTTCATCCAATTCTCGCGCCGACCGGGAAAGACCTGCCGACGAACGCTCCCCGTGATCTTCTTCTCGGCCAACAGTTTCTCGTGTCCCTGGTTGGCGTCGCGGCGAACAACGGCAGACTTCGTTGGCTGAGCCGGAAAGGCGAGATCGAGAGACTTCTCTGCAGCGAGGATGTAGCGATCAACATGCGAAGGCGAGAGTGAAAGCAACGCCCCGATGCGATCGAAGCCATGCCAACGAGGATCCTCGTTGAACATTCCCGGCTGGTTGACGTCGAGATAGACGCCGAGCAAATCTAGGATGGTGTGGCCATACTCCTCGCGACTGAGCCGATAGTGCGACACCGGTCCGCGCTTGGCCATCCGCGCCGATTCCCCTTCTTTGATTCGCGTCGACAGCCAATCGACCACCGAGCCCAATTCTTCGGCCTTCGGTTGCGGTTCTTTCTTGGGCGGCATCTCGCCGGAGTTCATCCGAAACACCACCTCGCCCCAGCGCTGAGCGGTGGCTTGATCGACGAATTCTCGCGGCAGCGTATCGAGCCGAAACTTGCCTTCTTGCTTCTGCACATCATGGCAACGCAGGCAATACGCCTTGAAGAACGGTTGTACCTGTTGATCGTATCCAACCGGCTCCGCAGCAAGGCTCAGACTCGCGATAAGGACCGTCGTCCACAGGGTGAGGATTGTCGTCTGTGGTGTCATCCCTAGCTCTTTTCCAAAAATATCGTTTGCCGATGCAGCGCGGTCACTGTGTTTGAATCACCAACTCAGGGCGAGCCTTGCGAAGCTGTTCAATGCCAGCGGGGGTGATCTGTTGAAGGCCACTCAGTGAAAGCCTCTTAAGCGACTTCGAAGCCGCCAGTGTCTGCAGACCTGCATCGGTGATGAGTGCGTTGCCGAGGTTGAACTCTTCCAGCATCGGCATTTGAGCAATCAACGGCATCGACTCATCCGTCACGGTGGGAGCATGCGAAACGTCGAGTCGCCGGAGCGTGGAGATCTTGGTCGCGTGAGCGAGGCCGACGGGTGTGGCCTGATTGTCGAGCAACGCCAGGTCTTCGAGCGGCAAGTTCGTCAACGCAGCGACGGCTTCACCGGAACTCCCCTTGTCGGCGCTACCGATGCCGCAACGCTTCAACTGCGTTTGATTTTTCAAATAGGCGGCCCCTTCGTCTGTGAACCGCGTATGAGCGAACCACAGGCGTCCAGAAATCGGCACCTGCGAGATCGCTTGCAACCCGGCGTTGTTCAGCGGCGTGAAATGGAAGTTGACGCTTTCCAGTTTGCGAAGTCCCTTCAAATGGGTGAAACCGGTACCGGTACACTGCGTCGAGGCCAGCCCTAAGATCCGCAATTCGGTCAGACCCGCGAGATGCCTCAGAGCATCGTCGGTCACGGGAGTTAAGGTCAGATTGAGTTCTCGCAGTTCGGTGAGCACAGCGATGTGCTGCAAGCCTTCACCTTGAACGGCGCAGTTCGCCAGATCGAGTTTTCGCAGCGTCGTGAGGCCCGAGAGTCGCTTCAGCCACTCATCGGTGACTCGTTCATTTCGCCCTCCTTGACCCTTGAGCGGATTGTTGCCGTTGTAAAGGTCGATCGCGGCCGGCACGTCGAAGATTTCGGTACCGATGTCGCCGGTCGCCAGGTAGAGCCACTGTGGACCGCTCGGCGTGCAGATCAATTTGCCGCCGATCTCCTTGATCTCGGCTTCCAGCGTGAGCGTCTCGCGACGCAACTTCGCTGCTCGCTCGATTTCGGGCAGCAAAGTGACGAGTTTGCCTTGCAGGTTCCGGTCAGACACCTTTGCGATGAGCGCCGAGCGATCGACCGATTCCTCGATCGAGAGGATCTGGGCCAACATCGCTTTGTCAGCAGGAGTCGTCGCCAGTTGAGCCAGCACGCCGTCCAAATACAGTCTCACCTCGGGATCGAGCTTCTCGAACCCGGCGGCCGACCGAGGTTGGCCCAGCGCCTGTCGCATGGCGTTGTGCGCGAGATATTTGCCGTGGCTGTGAGTCAGGTGAATTTCGTCGCGATACAGGTCTTCGAGTTTGTCGAAGGGAGCCTTCTTCTCGGCGATGTCCTCGGCGATCTTCGCCAACAGGTTCTGTGCGAGCGTCTGGCGCAGTTCACGTCCGGGATGCAGCCGACGCAACTCGGCAATCAACGTGCGGAAATAGCCCGGACTGTGAGACATCTGCTCCGGCGGTGCATAGCTTGCGAATTCCTCCGCACGTTTCGCCTGCCAGGCCCAACCCGAATGAACGACGAAAACCGCCTTGGGTTGCAGCTTCATCCAAGCTGAAATCGTTTCGACATCCAACGCCAACGTCGAGCCGTAGTGAGGCTGCACCGAAACGACGTCGTATTGTTTGTCCCGCAAGGCGGTCGGCCAGATCGTGGATTCCTTCACACACGGCTTGTCGGGATTGGCGTAGATGAACGGCAGGTTTACTCCACAATCGACATGCCACTGCACATCGCCGGACAGCAGCGGCGGCACTGTGTCCCAAGTCAGCGAATTGCCGATCAAATAGCAGCGTGACGCGACCGGTTCGTCAGCGACCGCCGCGACGGACATTGACATGACCAACATCGGAATCAGAAGCCAAGTTATCAGGATTTGCTTCACGGGGTTTCGTTCCTTGGAGACACACAGGCTCTAAACCGGAAAAAACAGCCTATCAAATTGTCGGATTACTGGCGACTGCCTTGAGGCGAAGTCGGCGTGATGCTGCGTGACTCCGATGATCGGCCGCGGTCTCTGTCGTCTTGATGGTGGCTACGACGGGCGAGACTCGAGGGTTGATGAGTTCTCCTGCGGGAAAGTCGTCGGTCGCTCTTGGCCCTGCTTGCACGAGCTTTGATGTACATTGTATACAATGTGCATCATGATTCAGCCGACTTCACTCGCTCAACATGTTTACGCCGCCATTGCCGAAGAAATTCTGGCGGGAAAGCGAAAACGTGGCAGTCCGTTGCTGGAACAAGAATTGGCGCAAACGCTCAACGTCAGTCGCACGCCGATTCGTGAGGCATTGCGGAGGCTTGCGGGGGATGGACTTGTCGAGATTCGGCTCAACTACGGGGCGATCGTTCGCAGTTTCAGCACGCTCGATGTCGCCAACATCTACGAAGTGCGCGAAGCGTTGGAATGTAAGGCGGTTGAATTGGCCTGCGTCCGCTTCTCTGGGGAAGACATCGCCACGATTGAGGGGCTGTGGGCAAAGCTCGGCGATCCGGCGGATGCCAAGCAGCGACAACGTTGGAATAAATTTGACGCGGCGTTGCACGACCTGATTGCCGCCCGCAGTGGAAACGAATTGCTGGCTCGAGAAATCTCCCGGTTTCGGGATCTCATGATGCTCTTACGAGATCAACTCAGTTTTTCCAAGGGTGCGGTTCAGCTCGCGGCAAAGCAACATGCTGAGATCATTGCGGCATTGAAGAAGTGTGACCCGGACCGCAGTTCGCAGCTCATGCGAAAGCACATTCGTACCTTCGCGGACCTGCATGTGAAGATGCTCCGCGAGAGAGAGCACGGCACTTAGGCAAAGGGCAGGGCGTGATTGAGCGTGGCTACGGGTCACAGGATCGTGTTGATTAGCCGGAACGCACTCGCGTTCGGCTCAATGACATAAACCGGACGCTCACGCGTTCCGGTTGATTTCTTGATCGAGTTTTGGAGAGTCGGAATGTCACAGCGAAAAAGTTTTGTGATGGGCGTCCTGGTCTTATTTGGGTTCGCGATGGCGACCTGCACCGAGACTTCGGCGGCGGATGACTCGGCGAAGACGAGCACCAAAAAGGTGGTGCTGGTTGCAGGGCCGAAGAGTCATGGGCCGACGGGGAATGGGATTCATGACTATCCCTGGTCGGTCAAGCTGCTCAAGGTGATGCTCGATCATTCGACTGTTCGCGAGCAGGTCCGCGTTGAGTATCACCTCGACGGGATGCCGCGAGACCTCAAGACGCTCGACGATGCCGACACCATCATGGTCGTCTCGGACGGGCGAGACGGCGATCTCTATCAGGAGGCTCCGCACTTTGGGTCGCCGGAGAACGTCGCGGCGGTGCAGAAGCAGATTGATCGCGGCTGTGGGTTTCTGACGTTTCACTTCTCGACGTTCGCCCCGGATCAGTACGCCAAGCAGATCCTCGATTGGTCGGGCGGGTACTTTGATTGGGAGACTGACGGAAAGAAGAAGTGGTACTCGGCGATCACTCACAAAGAAGCCGACATTTCGCTGGGGACTCCTGAGCACGCCGTTTTGCGCGGCATCAAGCCGTTCCAGATGAAGGAGGAGTTCTACTTCAATCTGCGATTCGCGGAGGAAGGGGCGAAGGCCGATGGACTCAGTCCGCTCTTCGTGGTGCCGGCGCTCAATGGCCGCGAGCCTGATGGAAATGTCGTGGCTTGGGCCAAGCAGCGTGCGAATGGCGGACGTGGGTTCGGGACCACGTGCGGGCATTTCTATGCCAACTGGGAACGAGACGAATTCCGCAAGCTGATCCTCAATGCGATCGTCTGGACGGCAAAGCTCGAAGTGCCGAAAGAAGGCGTTGAGGCGAGGTACTTCACTCAGGCGGAGATCACGAAGGGACTCGCAGGAGTTGAAGGGACCGCACGATCAGAGATTGATGACAAGCCGATCCGTGTGTTGCTCATCGCCGGCAATGATGCTCACAAGTGGCACAACTGGGAGAAGACGACTCCGGCCATCAAAGCCGCTCTCGAGAAAGACCCGCGCATCAAGGTTGACGTATCACTTGAGATCGAAGACCTCGCGATGCGCGACATTACCAAGAACTACGACCTCATCCTGCCGAACTACGTCAACTGGCACGATCCAAAGCCGCTCAGCGATGCCTCGAAGACGGCGTTCATGAACTTCGTGCAGAACGGGGGCGGGGTGCTCTTCGTTCACTTCAACTCGAGCGCGTTTCACTTCTCGCTGCCGATGGCCGCGGAGTCCGATTGGCCCGAGTACCGCAAGATCGCGCTACGCGTCTGGAATCATCAGGGCCAGGAAGAGGCGAAGAGCGGGCACGATGCGTTCGGACCGTTCAAAGTCGATGTAACACCGATCGAACATGTCATTACGACGGGGCTGAAGGGCTTTGATGTCATCGACGAGCTGTACTTCAAGCAAGACGGTCGTCCGGTCGATCCGTTGATCACAGCCAAGTCGAAGGTGACAGGGCGAGAGGAGCCTCTGGCGTTCGTCGGCTCGTATGGAAAAGGCCGTGTTTTCCAAACATTGCTCGGTCACAGCGAGATGACTTACGACGTCTTTGAACCTCGCGAGATGCTGCGTCGCGCGGCGGCATGGGCAGCGAATCGTCGTGTCCTCAAGTTACGAGCGGAAGATGATCCTGTCGTCGTTGCCGACGCTCCGAAGGCTGCTCCGTCAACGCCGACGACTCCGTCAGTCGCGATGGAACTGAAGCTCGCGCCCGGTAAATTTGGGCAAGCACTTGATGCACGCGCAACCGGCGTTTCGATTAAGTCGAAGACCGAGCAATCCTCTCTGCCGCTGACCGTCGAGTGTTGGACGAAGCTCGAAAGCAAAGGGGGGTTCAACATCTTGGTCGCGTCGGAACCGAAGGCTTCGGCCACTCACTGGGAGATGTATTCGTATGTGGGGAGCGGCTTCTTCAGCGTCTATCTGCCCGGCTACGGCGGTGAGTATCGCTCGGACGTCAACATCGCCGACGACAAGTGGCACCACGTTGCGATGGCATTGGAATCGAAACGCATTCGACTGTTTGTCGATGGCAAGCTGGCGGTCGATAAGCCGCTGCCGAGCCCGTTCGGGGTATCAAAGGACGGTTCGCTCGCGATCGGTCGTCTCGTTGAAGGCGGTATCGTCTGCGCAGGCTTGATCGACGAAGTCCGCATCCGGCGCGGGGCTCATGCGATCGACGCGATGCCCGATAAAGCGCCGGTCGTCGATGACAACACGGTGGGCCTGTGGCGCTTCGATGAGATCGTCGAGAAAACGAAGCTCAAGGACGAATCGAAGTCGCAGACTCCGGCGATGGCGGCGGCAGCGGTGCCTTCGGCAGACGTCGCGACAACTCCACCGAATGGCAAGCCGAAGCCGCCGGCTCACTGGGGCAAGGAAAAGATCGGCTTCGATCAGTGGGAAGGGGACTGGGTCGACAACCGTTGGAAGGATTCGCAGATCGGACGGTGGCTCTCGTCGGTCGTCGCGTTGCCGGGTGGAGCCGGTCGCAAGATGACTTCCATCCGAGTCGGCGATCAGCAGCAAGCGACGATCTGTTTCGATGCTGAGAACGCTCAGGTCAGAGCCATCTGGACCGGCGGGTTTCTGAAATTCAACCCGGCTCGGTTCGGTATCATCGGAGCACCCAGCCCGGATGGCGCGTTCTTCTTTGATGCGAACGAAGGGCCGGGGTGGAGCGGCTCGAACGTGCGTTATCGGGGACTACACACTCACGATGATCGCGTCGTCTTGAGCTATCTAGTCGATGGCGTGCCGGTTTTGGAATCACCGTGGTGCGAGTCGCATCAAGGCGAGATCGTGGTGACTCGGACGATCGAAGTGGGACCGAGCGATAAACCGCTCGACATCGCGGTGTTCCAGTCGACCAAGCCGATTGATTCGCAACTCGACGGCGATTCGTGGCTGATGCAGGAGCATGGACCGGCGGGCCGCTTTGTTGGCGTCAAAGGTTGGCCCGAGGTGCAATCGCAAGTGACGACAGACGGCAACCTTTTTCGAGCAACTCTTCGCGTCCCTCCACACGCTGAGAGACGCCGCTTGAAGTTGGTCTATTGGGTGGGACATGCTGGCGACAAAGCCACATGGAAGCAGCGGTTCGCAGTGAGTCCGGCTCCGCGTCCCGCTAATGAGCCTGAGCTTGAAGCCCTCACGAAACCAGGGGCTGCACGCTGGACCGCGAAGATCGAGACGGAACTCGTCACTGTGCCGGACGACGCGCCGTATGTCCTCGACACGTTCAAGCTGCCGTTCGACAACCCGTACAAGTCGCTGCTCTTCACGAGCGGACATGACTTCTTGAGCAACGGCGACATCGTCGTCTGCACGGTGCATGGCGATGTGTGGCGAGTTTCGGAGGTAAGGGGGGAAACAGGAGAGAAGCGCGGAGCGAAGGACGTTGAAAAGCCGGCAACGACACTGAGTTGGCAACGCATCGCGACTGGCCTACATCAGCCGTTGGGATTGGTCGTCGCGCGTGGCGACTCGAAGTCCACCACTCCTGCACGCTCGGCTCCCCAGTCGCCCACTGACGCCGTCTATGTCCTCTGCCGCGATCAGATCACTCGGCTGCATGATCTCAACAACGACGGTGAGACGGACTTCTACGAGTGCTTCAGCAACATCTATCCGACTTCGACGGGCGGTCACGACTACATCACGTGTCTCGAGCGAGACTCGCAGGGCAACTTTTGGTTTTTACATGCCAACTTGGGAATCGTTCGCGTCTCCGCCGATGGTCAAAAGTTTGATGTGATCTCGACTGGGCTGCGTAATCCCAACGGCATGGGACTTGGCCCCGGAGACATCGTGACGGCGGCACCTCAGGAGGGAGACTGGACTCCGGCGTCGGCGATCTATGTCGCGAAGCCCGGTGCTCACTTCGGTGGTGGAGGTCCGCGAGTGACCGATTCAAGGCCGCTGGGTTTCGATCCGCCTGCCGTCTGGATTCCGCGTCGAGTCGATAACTCCTCCGGCGGCCAAACTTGGGTGAAGAGCAACAAGTGGGGACCGCTCAGCGGGCACTTGCTGCATTTCTCGTTCGGGCAATGCTCGGTGATGCTGGGCATCCGTAGCCCCGCTCGCCAGAGCGTGGGGAACGAACCAGCCGACCCACGCTCTGGCGAGCGGGGCTACGAGTTTCTCACCGGCCTGTCCGAGTTTCCTTTCCGTTTCGATTCCGGCGCGATGCGCGGCCGCTTCAGTCCGCATGACGGCCAGCTTTACGTCACAGGCTTGCGAGGCTGGACTTCCGCGGCGACCACCGATGGTTGCTTGCAACGAGTTCGTTTCACCGGCCAGTCGGTCGATATGCCGGTCTCAATGACGGCGTACTCGAACGGCATCGCGATTCAGTTCACGGACCCGCTCGAAAAGGACTCCGCCGAGAACCCCGGCAACTATCACGTCGAGCAATGGAATTATCTTTATTCGAAGACCTACGGCTCGCCCGAGTACCGAGTCTCTGACCCCAAGCAAGAAGGCCGCGATGAAGTCCGAGTCCGCTCGGCCACGCTGCTCGATGAACGAACGGTGTTTCTGGAATTGAAAGAGGTGAAGCCGGTCAATGTGATGGCCGTGTCCTATGCGTTGAAGAGCCGTCGCACTCTGTATCTGACGTTGAACTCCGTCCGCCCCGACAAGTTCGATGAGTCCAAGCTCGTCCGACGAATACCCGTCGGCGGGCTCAATGAGGCTCAAGAAGCTGGCCTGCGCCCGGGCTTGATCGCTCGGTTTGCAAACGTAGGACAGGCGGCTCGTCTGCCTGCTCAGGCGAGCCGCCTGAGCTACGACGACTCGCGCGTTGACCGCATGGCCGCGACGTTCGTCAAAGCGGACTCCGCTCCGACTCCGTTCCTGCAATCCGGTCCTCACGTCGGTCGTTGGGAGGGATTTCTGCGAGTCCCACTGCAACAGACCGTCACGTTCCGCCTCGAAGCCCAAGGGGCAGCGAAGCTGTTCATCAACGATCAGGAAGTCGTGGATCGTCGCGATTCGAGCAGCCGATCGAACACGTTGGTCGCGAAGCACTCCGTGATTTTGAACGGCGGTTTCAACAAGTTGGCAATCGAGTACTCGTCACCGATCAACCGGAGCGCCGCGCAGTTTCGATTGATGTGGGAGTCCTCCGAATTCGCTCGCGAGCCTGTCCCACCGACGATCCTGTTCCACAACAGCGAAGACGAAGACCTTATCAAATCCCAGCAACTCCGCCGGGGCCGCGAGCTGTTCGCGTCGCTCAACTGCGTTGGCTGTCACGCGGCCGGCGATCGTTCGCCGCTCGCAGCCGATCTGATCAGCGATGCCCCGAACCTCTCGGGGACTGACCGACTGAATCCGAAATGGGTCCGAGACTGGATCGTGAATCCGCAACAGCAACATTCCGGTGCTCGCATGCCGCGCCTCAACGTCTCGGTGGCTGAAGCCGCGGACATCGCGACTTGGCTCAGCACGAAAGCCGCCAAAGTCGAGGCGGTCTCATTGCCGGGTCAGGCGAACGAAGGCTCGGTCGCGTTTGAGGATCTCGGCTGTATCGCGTGCCATCGCTTAAAAGCGGACGGCGTCGATGAGTACTCGCGGCGATCCCTGGCTCATGTGCAGGACAAGTTCGTGGCGGGGCAACTCGTAAGCTTCCTGAAGGAGCCTCAACGCTTTCATCCAACCAGCCGCATGCCGGACTTCCAACTGGATGATTCGACCGCAGCATCGCTCGCCGCATTCCTCATGACGCAAACGAAGTCGTTCGAGCGACCAGTGACTCAGCCAGCATCAGCGGAAACCGGTGCGAAGCTGTTTGTCGAACGAGGTTGCGTGCAGTGTCATGCGGTCGGGGATCAGCCTGCGCGGCCGCGAGTGGAGTTGGTTCCCTTGGTTGATCTGGCATCGTCGCAAGGCTGCCTCGCTGACGATCCACATCAGAGAACCGGCATTCCGCACTATCCACTCCCCTTGGCGGATCGCACCGCCTTGTTGCGATTTCTCAAAACAGACTTCCGATCTCTGCATCAATCCGTGGCCAGCGAAACGGCGCAATCGCTCGTGACGTCATTACGTTGTAACGCCTGCCACGATCGCGACGGCACAATCAGCCCGCGCCGCGTGATCATCGACGACGAAAGCAATCGCGGTTTGACTCTCGATCCGTATCCGAACCTGACTTGGGCTGGTGAGAAGTTGAAGGCAGATTGGGTGTCGCGGTTCATTGGTGGAACTCAGACGGGCAAGAGTGCCCGTCCTACGGCCACACTCCGTCCGTGGCTCAAAGGCCGTATGCCGAAGTTCCCAGCTTACGCCACGGCACTCGCCGAGGGCCTGGCTGCCGAGCATGGCGTGAACACTGCTGGCGAAACGACGACCAGTCCCGATCCAAAACTCGCCGAACTCGGCAACGCGTTGACTCAACGAACAGCACTCGACTGCCGACAGTGTCACGCGGTCGGCAATCAATTGGCTCAAGGCGACGACAAAACAAAGATCGCGCCCGGCATCAACTTCGCCTTGGTCAACGAGAGGCTGAGGCACGACTACTACCGCCACTTCACGCTCGACCCACCGCGCTTCGACATCAATACGAAAATGCCAAAACTCGCCCCTGACGGTAAGAAGACGAAGATCACATCGATTCTGGACGGCGACGCCCGCCAACAATTCGAGGCGATCTGGCATTTCATCGGAACCGCAAAGTTCGACGCAAATTGAATGGTGATTCTCACGCAAGATTGTCCATCCTACTTACGAGGTCTTCGTTATCGCGCCGCGTGACGACGTGGTTGGTGATGTTCACGATCAACTCATCGACCTTTGTCTTGCGAGTGTCGAGATGCGTTCCTTGATAGACGCCGGGAAGAAACGCGGCCCGCTCTCCGTAGCCGGGCGGCTCCAAGAACGTTTCGACGATGTTTTCGAAGACCTCGTGAGTCGGAGTCGGATCGTTCACAAAGTCCTGCGTCGCCTTCCATGTCGGAGGAAGGCCGGTCAAATCGTAAGTGACTCGACGCAGCAGCGTGCGACGATCGGCCGCCGCCGCCAGCTTCATTCCCGCCGCTTCCAGCTTCGCGAGGACGAACCGGTCGATTGTTGTTTGCGGCCAGGCCCCGTCGCGCACATCGGGCGGCGTCGGATCGGTCACGGGCCGAAACGACCAATGCTGGCGATCTCGACTCCGTGATCGAGAACTCCTTGCGAGGCGAGGCCACACCGACCGATTTCGGCCAGGGAAGCCCCAACTCGATCCAATTGGACAGAACCGACACCTCCGCCGCCGACAATGTTTCGTCGGGAGGCATCTTGAGCGGCCCGGTTCGAGAAACCGCCTGAATCAACCGGCTCTACTTTGGCATCTTAAACATCGCGGCGAACAGCGTTTCGGCAATCAGCTTCATTCCTGTGTCACTCGGGTGCCCGACTGGGCCGTTGGCGGCAATGTTTGTTTGGTACGCGCTGATTTCCACAAAAGTGCGATGGGCCAGATCCTCGGCGCAGACTTTCCGCTTGATCTCATCCAGGCCAGGGTTTCCCCACAGGATATTGCCGGTCACAAAGATCTGCGGATTGCTCGATGCTTTGAGGTCGTTCAAGAGTGCCTGCAAGCCCTTCTGAAATGCCTCGGCGTCGAAGCCTTGGGACGGGACGTTTTCTCCGCACTGCACGACGATGATGTTCGCTTTCCAATCGAGCTGCTTCCGAATTTTGGCGGTTTCATAGTTGGCGTACCCTCGTTCGAAGATGTCCGCGATGTTGACCACGTTCTCGGCACTCTTCTTGCCGTCAACGGGTGTCGGTTCGAGAACCAGCCGGCCACCGTTTCGTGCATCAATCGCCGCCGTGAGGAGGTGGACGTAATCCTTGTCTTGAGCGCTGGCCGCCATGCCCCAGTTGCCGGTCCAGCCGATCTCGGCCTTCGGGCCGTGAAGCGTGAGGCTGTTTCCCAGAAACAGAATCCGGTCTGCTTTGATGAGTCCAATGCTGCGAAGTTCCGGATGATCGGTCGCCGCTTCGATCGTCTTGATCGCGGCTTCGACGGCGTTGACTCGACGGTCGTTGAGTTCACCTTTCGGGAACTCGCCGCGATCGCATTGGGCGTTGAGTTCGACGATCAGCTCCTTCAGTTCGGGGATTGCGTGCTTGGCGGCGGAACCGTATTTGGCGATCTCTTTCATGATCTCGCCCGTGCGACTCTCGCTGCCGTGCCCCCCTTGCGTCTTCGCGAACAGGATTCCGACCTCGATCCCTTCCTTGAAGTTGTATTTGGTGAGGGCTTTGAAACCTCCCATACGGATCTCGTTGCCGAACATCGTGTCGGCGGGGCTGGGCGTTTTGACGGCGGCGTAGATGTCCGGAGCCAAGGCTTGAACGTCTTCCAGCGACAGCTTGTTTTCGAAAAAGCCGCGCAGCGTGGCTCGCGCCATACCGTCCGCGTTCGAGGCGATGGCTCGAATCGCTGGATAAAGGAGCTTGGGATCAACTTCTTTGAGCGCATCCGCCATCGGGCCAGCAAAGAGCCCGGCGGCCAACTGGCCATGAGTCAATTGAATGGGGTCGTCCCAGTGGATTGGCTGGAGCGGCTCCGCCGTCTTCGCAACGGCCTTGAGGATCTCTGGAAGAGCGGATTTCCCTTTGACTCCAATTTTGCGAATGCCCTGGGCCGCCTTGAAACGCAGCCATCGGTCTTCATGGGATAGAAGCCGAATCAAAACGGGAAGTGCGTCGGTCGTTCTCATCAAGCCGAGCGTCTCACAGGCACCCTGGCGCAGATGCTTGTCCGGTCCTTCGGCCATCTTGATCAATTCGAGAATCAAGGACTCCGCGTCGGGACGAGTGACGATTTCTTCGGCCGCCCAGCCTCGCACGATGGGCGACCAGTCGCCAAACGCGGCCATCAATTCCGGCACAGTTTTCGTCTTGCGATCCGTATCGAATCGTGCGGAGGTAACGGCCGCCGCGACTTCCGCCTTGCTGAGCCGACACGCAGAATTCGCCTGCTTGCCAGTGAGCACGATCTTCTTCAACGGCAGCGAGTAGGTCAGCACATAGGTCGCATTGGGGCTCAGGCCGGAGTAGCTGCTCTTGCCGTAGTAAGTGTTGTCGTCGGTCTTGCCCGGTCCGTATTGCTCGCCACCGTCGTAAGTGAATGAGCCATCGCTGCGACGCACGAGATCGAAGTGCCACGAGGCTTCCTTGAAGAACGCCGCCGCCGCGTCCGGTCCCCCGACGTTCACCCCGAGCGCGCCCCACAGATAACTGAAGCCCTGTCCGGTGTGGCCGCACTCTCGGCTGCGGTAGCTCGCCACGGTCATCTTCGCGAAGAACTGCGCCTCGCTGACCTTGTTGTCTTGCAGACCGAACAGCACGGCGCTCATCGCGCTCTTGCCGTTGTTGTCGTGAAAGGGCCACGGCTCGTGCTCGCCGTAAGGGATCGTTCCTTTGTCGACGAAGTAACCGAAGAACTTCGCCGCGCGTTCGATGGCGGGATCAATCTCGTCATCGCGCACGCCGCACTTTTTGCCGAACACGATCGCCAGATTGGCCGGCAGCCCCGCTTGATTCACCGGACCATACGGCGGGATCGAACCATGCAACTTGCCGTCGGGAGTGCGTGCCGAGTATCCGTGCCCAAACGTGCCATACATGCTCTGCCCCTTGGCCAGCGATACGGTGATGGCCTTCAAGCCAGGGACCACCTGCTCGTCTCCCGTCGCGAGGTAATACTCACCCAAGAAGAGGCCTCGGTAGCCGTTCTCCCAAGACCCCATGCCGACGCGTTCTGACTTGAGAGCGTTGGCCGCGATCTCTTGAGCCAGCTTCTGCAAGCGAGGCCGATACTCGTCATTGCCCGTCGCCAGCAACGCGAGCCCATTGATCGCTCCATGCCAGTTCGCGGGGAGCGGCTCCTTCTCCAAGGCGAGACATGCTTCCTCGAAAATCCTCTTCGACTTCGGGCAGTCAAACGGAGCGGTCGCCGAGTACGTCCCCAGTACTCGCAGCTTGAGTTGCACTTCTTTCGTCGTTCCCGCGCGCCAACGAGTCAGCTTGAGAATACCGCCATTGGATTCTTTCTCCGCTTCCTGAATCGCCACAGCAAAGCTCTTGCGAGCGTCGTCGCTGAACGGCTTGCCGCCGACGCCAAGGATCACGTCATCGACATTCAGAACGCCATCGGCCGGCGACTTCACCCCGACGTGCGTCACCAGAATCTGCCGACTCGCCGCCGTCGTCCGACCTTGCAGCCCATCGAAGTGCGTCGCCGGTTTGGTGTGAATCCAACCGCGCAATCCGGTCGCTCCGAGGTTGTAAGTCAGCTCGCGATTGACCGAGCGATCTTGCGTGAGGTCCGGCGGAGTCTTGCTCGGCTCCGCGGCGATACACAGGTTGCTGACAGCGATTGCCAGGATCGCGTTGCGGATGACCTGTCGGCAGGAAAGATTCAACGTCAGCTTCATGAGTTGCTCATTCATAAACAGAGTGTCGAAATTGGCGTGAGGGACCGTAATGGTAGCCTCGTTTCACGCCAATCGACACTTGGCAGACCAACAGCGCCACCGAACCGGATTGGCTTTCGTGAGCCGCAAGGCGCTAGCCGCCGGTGCTGGACGAATGCAGCACCCGCGGCTAGCGCCTTGCGGCTCACTTATCACAAGCTTCAACAGGAATGGCGGAGAGCCCGAAAGTCTTGGCGGCGTTCGCTGCG
Organism: Planctomyces sp.; assembly: GCA_031375695.1. Taxonomy (GTDB): domain Bacteria; phylum Planctomycetota; class Planctomycetia; order Planctomycetales; family Planctomycetaceae; genus SXKJ01. The sequence continues at coordinate 288 of JANMIF010000015.1, read as the reverse complement.
TTGGGTGAGAAATCATTCCTCATCCCCTTGCCTTAGGACGAGAGCAGTCAGCCGCCGCTGAGTCTTCGGTGTCGACAAGTCCGATCGCGATCAGCAGAACTGAAAGAGTGAGCTTTATCTACCCGCCTCCGTCGACAGTTCCGCCTGTTTGAGCACAAGCTGCGTCGCATCTTCCGATAGGTCCGGCGGATAGCCGTACTTTGCGAGCAACCGCCGCACATTTCGCCGCAGGTCCGCCCGGACCGATTCCCGCTGCGTCCAGTCGAGCTTGGGCATCTTCTTGACCAT
>JANMIF010000004.1:0-3410 GCA_031375695.1 Planctomyces sp. | reverse complement strand
CACGGCAGGCTAGTTTCTGAGGATGCGTAGTCTGTTCAGCAAGAGGTTGATTTTGAGGGCGTGTTCTTGGCAGAGGGAGCCCACGGATTGGGTGAGTCGGCGGGCGAGATTGATGGTGGCGTGGCGGATGCTGCTGAGGGCACGTGCGGCTTGGCCGGTACGCAGGCGGCTGGCGTCGTCTCCCAGCACGGTGTCCAGCACATAGAAACAGCGGTTCTCGATGTGCCAGCGGCCGCGCAGGTATTTCAGTAGGAAGGCGGCGTCCGCTTTATCGCGTGCGAGGCTGGTGATCGCGTAGGTCGTGCTCGCGCGAGTCTTCCCCTTCTCGACGGTGTGGCGTTCCAGGCGGATGATCTGTTTCGCGCCGGGCCAGTTGAGGTAGTTCTCGTCGATGAGCGTGGTCGTCGTTGTGACGGTGCGTGTCTCCAGACGTCCGCGATTTTTTTCGACCGTCGTCGCGGTCTGTCGTTTCTCAAGTTCTTGACGCACCGCGTAGGGGGGAAAAGCCTTCGGGAATCACGAAGGCTTGCTCGATGTCGCGGAGGAGTTGTGGTTGATTCCCTTTGACCGTCACGAGGTAGTCGCCGTCTTGTTCAATGACCGCCTCGCAGATTTCGCGTTGGCAGTAGGCCGCGTCGCCGACGATCAGCTTGCCGGTCAGCAGCAGCCGTCGCACCAAGTCGTACGCCACTTTCGACTCGTTGGTGTTGGACGGGATGGCCGTGCTCGACAACACCTTCGCCAGAGCGTGCTGCATGCGGATCAGCACTTGTTCGGCACGCTGTTCGCCATCGCGAGTCCCCCGCAACGTCTTACCGTCCCAGATCTCGACCTCGGACGGCGCGAGGACCGTCGAGAGGCCGACCACCGTGGATGAACTCGGGGCAGCCATTGGCGAACGCGGCGAAGCGTTCGCCACGTCCGCACATTCCGGCAAGTCCAACTGTTCGACAAACTCCAGCAGCAGCCTCTCCAACAACTCCGCGTCAATTTCCGCGAACACGTTGGCATACGTCTGCCGCACCGGCGGCCTCCGACGAAACCCCAACAAGTGCCACATCTCTGTGCCGTGCAGCTTCAGCCACCGCACACACGGACGAATTCCTCGAAACCCACACAGCGTGGAACAAACCACGGCCGCCAGCATGGCAGACAACGGATGACGCAATCCCATGCGCCCGCGCGGATCAGGAACTCGTTGGAGAACCTCCAACAAGCCCCCGGCGGGCTGAACATTCACAGCAAACCCTTCCCATTCTCCCGAACAAACAATCGCCAGCCGACATCTGGCTCGCGAATTCACACAGAATCTCTTGCGTATTCTGCGCTATGCTTCCAACAAGGCAAATTGGCCCGCCGTGAGCGAACCGTGGGCTAGGCTTCCAGCCTGTCATTGACTTCGGAGAATCACCGGCTTGGAAGCCTATGCCACGAAGTTATTCAACCGAGGCTAGCTCCGCGCGGCTGATGAAATAAGTCGGGTCACCCAATGATCTCTCGCACGGGATCTCCTCCGTGAGCGATCGGGATCGGGCGGCCGGTGCGGTCGGGGACTGTTTGGTGGGGGTCGATGCCCATCAACTGATAGATCGTGGAGACGAAGTCGGCGGGCGACACCGGATGCGACGCCGGGTAAGCACCGATCGCGTCGGTCGAGCCGTGAACGAGGCCCTGCTTCACTCCTCCGCCGAACAGCAGGCTGAATCCGCATTGCGGCCAGTGATCGCGGCCGGCGCTACCGTTGACCTTCGGCGTGCGGCCCATCTCGCCCATGACGACAACCAACGTCGAATCGAGCAGTCCGCGCGAATCGAGATCGTGCAGCAGCGCGGGGATCACTTGATCGAGCAGCGGCAGATTCAGGTTCTTCAACATGCCGAAGTTGTTCGAGTGCATGTCGTAGGCATGACCGTAATGGTCGAAGATTTCTTGATGGACGCTGACGAACGGGACGCCGGATTCCACCAGTCGTCGCGCGATGAGCAGGCTCGCGCCGACGAGGTTTCGGCCGTAGGCTTCGCGGATCGCGGCGGGTTCCAGGTTCAGATCGAAGGCATCGCGCGTGCGGCCCGATGTCAGCATCAAGAAGGCTCGGCGTTGAGCGTCGCTCATTGTGGTGACCGCTCGCGACGATTGTGTGCGAGCGAACTCGCCGTCGATTTGTGAGACCAGTGATCGTCGCCGATCCAACCGCTGCACGGTCATGTCGGGCAGAGCGTCGGCCGTCGGGGGGAACGGCTCACCCAGCGGCATCACTGGGTCGTAGTCGTTGAACTTCGGCTCGCGAGCGAACGTCGGCTTGCAAAGCGTGAACAGCGGGTCGTATTGCTTGCCCAGGAATCCGCCATACGGCCCGCGCCGACGATGACCCTTCTGTCCTGATCCGGGAAAGCACGGCATGCAGACGGCACCCGGCAAGTCGCTTGGCCCCAGTCCCAGGTACTGGCAGATCGCACCGATGTCCGGCGGATCGGTCGGCATCGCTTGAGCGGCGGGATTGCCATCCGTGAAGCCGGTCATGAACGGCAGCGGATCGTGCGAGTTGAACATGTGGCTGAAGGTGCGAATCAACGTCGCTCGGTGCATCCACTGCGCGAGCTTCGGCAGATGCTCGCAGATCGACAGGCCGGGGACGGATGTCGCGATGGGATTGAACTCGCCGCGGATCTCGACCGCCGCCTGCGGCTTCAAATCCACCATGTCGATATGCGACGGACCTCCGAGCAAATTGAACATGATCACGGACTTCGCCGGCCCGCGAGTTCCTCCGCCGCTATTCGCTGCCTGAGCGGCTCGCGACCAATTCAACCCGCCAAACAGCGACAGCCCGCCCACCCGCATCAGTTCGCGGCGAGTAATCCCATCGCACAGTCGCGTCTCGGAGCCAAGAACTCGCAACATGTTCATTCCCCAGTTTCTGTGGTCGAGACAGCTTCAACGGTTTCGCTCGCCGCATCCAAGGTTTGTCGGATCTGAACCCGAATCATCGCACGAGCCCGTTCGACATCCCGGTCGCGGATGGCGTCGAGCAGTTCGCGATGCTCCCAGCAGATGCGTTCGGCCGAAGCCAAGGTCGGTTTTGCTTGCGGTACCGTCTGAAAGAATTGCACCAGGACTTGCTGCATGCCGGCGATCAGCCGCGATCCGGTCATCTCCAGGATCAGCGAGTGAAACTTCACATCCAGCTCGATCGTGCGAGCCGACGTCTGGTCCGCCAGAACGGCTTGCTCCAGTTCTTGCTCGATCTCACCAAGACGTTCGATCTGCTCGTCGGTGGCGGCGCGAACCGCCAGTTCGATGGCTCCAACTTCGATCGCATAACGAAGCTGAGCGAGATCGCGCCAATCGTCGGGCGAGGTCATCAGCGAGGGGAGACTGTTTTGAAACAGTCGCAGCGGGTCGGGGCAGCG
>JANMIF010000605.1:0-22824 GCA_031375695.1 Planctomyces sp. | reverse complement strand
GACTTCGCCAACTTGGTGCAAGAGTTGTTTCGCTTGGTGGCGACCAACGAGCTGTTCACGTTCGTACGTCACCCGGAAGTAGAACCCACCAACAACGTCTCGGAACGCGAACTGCGCGGACCGGCTCGGTGTCGTAAAACCGGCCGCACGAACAAGACGCCGCAGGGAGCCCAGCGACAAAGCGTGATCGCCAGCGCGCTGCGGTCGCTACAAAAACATCTGCCCGTCTTCACGCTCAGCCAAGTGGTGACCGAAGTTCTGAGTTGGCCTGAACGCGGACTGAGCCTCTTCCGCCAACAACTCGCCCAAACCAAAACCCTCCTGGCTCAACCACCCCCAACGCTCGCTCGGTGCGGCTAACAAATCTCTCTCCACTCGTCATCCATACCGTTGACGCCAAACCGCCGTGTTTGGGAAATGGACATCGACAGGCTTCATCTCATCAAGCCCCGGATTCCCCCATAGGACATTGCAGGTTACGAAGATCTGGGATTGCTCGATCCCCTTGAGGTCGTTCAATAGAGCCTTCACGCCCTTTTGAAATACCTCGGCATCGAGGTGCCAAAATGGCCCACCACTTCGCATTGACCAACACTTAAAAGCCAATGCAAACGGGAAGCCGCCCCAAATTCGTCTCGCCGCATCGCCGTGTTAAGTTGAGCAAAAGCTAGAGCCATTCAAAACTTGCTCACCTGCTCGGGAGCAGACGAATTCAATAATCTCGCGATACTTCGGTTAACTCAAGCCGTCGCAGTTTGCAATCGCGGCAGCAAATAGCTGACGGTGCTGGCCATCGTGTTCAGGAATGAATAATCCTCTTCGGGGATTTGAACGCGGTAGGCTTTGCGGAGTTCCATGACAATGTCCAGGAAATCCATGCTGTCGAGTTCCATTTGCTCGCGGAACGGAACTTCATCCCTCAGACCCGTGAGATCGTTGTCCGGGGCGATCCGGCTGAGGATTTTCAAAATGACTTGTCGAACTTGATCGGCGCTCATTTCACTCACACTCCCGAAAATCGCTTCACTATCACCACAGAATTAATCCCCAACATACCAAACGAATTGTTGAGGATGTACTCAACTCGGTCCATTTTCCTGGGCAAATTGGCCACAATCTGAGGCAATTCGCAACGCGGGTCGGGCCGGTCGAGGTTGATTGTAGCGTGAGCCAAATGGTCGTCAAACGCGGGAACATTCCCTAGCAATTCCAACGCTCCGGCCGCTCCCATGGCGTGGCCGATGAAACTTTTCGTGTTGTTCACAGCCAAACTCGGACGGTCGCCGAAGACCTGCCGGATCGCTTTGCATTCCTCAATGTCACCCTGCTCGGTAGCGGTCGCGTGACTGCTCAAAATGTCGATCGCTTCCGGCCCGATCCCTGCTCGTTGCAACGCGAGTGACATGCACTCCGCCTGCCGAGTCGGATCGGGAAGCACAAAGTCGGTCGCGTCGGAGTTCATGGCGTGGCCGACGATCTCGCCGTAAATCCGCGCACCACGCTGAAGGGCATCGGGTAGACGTTCGAGCGTTACAAGCCCGCCTCCCTCAGCGACCACGATGCCGTTGCGATCCAGATCAAACGGCCGCGAGGCGTGTGTCGGCTCGGTATTCGTCGCGAGCGCGCCCTGACTTTTGAAGCCCGCAAAAATTCCAAAAGTGTGAATGCTCTCGCTGACGCCGCCCGCAATTGCCAAATCAACCTCGCCCAGTCGCAGCATCTGCAAGCCGTGAATCAACCCCGCGTTGCCGGCGGCGCAGGCAGCTCCCAGGCACAAATGCGGGCCGGTGACACCCAGGCTGAGCGTCACTTCGCCGGCCGGGCTGTTCGCGACTGTGCGCGGGTTGTGGTGATGCGACCAAACAGCCGTGTCGTAATTGAACTGCGAGATTTCGTGGATTTCGTTCTCGGTCTCGACATTTCCGTGCTCGGTGATGCCGATGAACACGCCGACACGATGCTTCGGAACCTTGGACCAATTCAGACCGCTGTCGGCCACCGCTTCGCTCGCGCAGTAAATCGAAATCGAGCCGGCTCGCGTGCCACGGCGGAGGTCTTTTTTCTTTTGATGTTTCAACGGATCGAAGTGGCAAATCCCGGCCAACGTTTCGCCGATGTAGCGGATCTCGTACTTTGAGACTCCCGACTTTCCGGCCAGCAAGTTGGCCCGATACTCCGCCAGATTGTTGCCGTTCGGTGAGGCCAATCCGATGCCAGTGATGACGATACGTTGATTCGAGTCAGTCATCGGTAAGTTGCCAGCAAGCGTCCATTGAAACACCGCCGAGCCGCCAATCGGCCTAACGGGCGGGGCAAGGTATCGGCTGATTTTCAGCCTAGCAAGCGGTGGGATTCGCGAGCGGCGAATCACAGTAATTCGTAGCATCAAAGAGGACCAACGCTTCTAGCATCCACAATTTCAGGGCGAATATTGTCGGGTCGCTTGATTGAGGGATTCTGTTGCCCGATTCGCGTAATCCGTGCTAACTTCCGGCCCCTTCCGAGAGTTCTCTCGCCCTTCACGGCCCCGTTTTCTGGCTGGTTGAAATCCCACCGGCCCCCGCCCTTCCCTTATCCACGCTTGGAGTTTCGCAATGCCACGCTTGTGGTCTGCCATGATCTTGTCCGTATTTGTCGGCTACGCCAGTTCTTTGACGGCCGCGCACGTTGCAGCTCAAGAATTCCGTGTTTACTCGCGGATCGAAGCGGCGGCCGACGCCAGCGGACGAACGGAAGTCGTGTCGCGCAGTTTGGCGTTGTGGCATGCCGGCAAAGTTTACGACTACATCTATTCGGCTGGTGAAGTCACCGTAATGGAACCCGCTCAGCGGCGCATTGACATCTTCAACAGTGATAAACGGCTGACAACATCGGCCGATTTCGATGAACTGATGCACGAACTGCGCGGGGCCGAAGAGCGACTGGCTGGCCGGATTCAAGAGTTTGAAAAACGGCCGGAGCAATCTCCAGAGATGCTCGACTCCTATCGTTTTCAACTTCGTCCGTATTTTGAGCCGCAGTTCGACTCGCACGCTAAGCGATTGGTTTTGAAAAGCCCGTTGTTGACTTATGACGTTCGCGGGCAAACGGGAGTCGGCCCGGAAGTGATCACGGCATACTGTGAATATGCCGATTGGATGTGCCGCTTGAATTACGTGTTGCATCCGCAGCCGGTCTTTCCGAACGCACGACTCGCTTTGAACGAGCAACTTCGCAAGCAAAGACTGATGCCGGTGAAAGTCAGCCTGACCGCCCGCTTAAGTCAGCCGCTGAGTCTGCAAGCGACTCACGAATTGACTTGGACCCTGAACGCCGAAGATCGCGCCTGCATCCAGCGCTGGGAAGCCATGCGTCAGGACGCGCGATATCAAGCCGTGCCTCTCAACGAGTATCGGCGGGCACTGCTCAACCATGTGACCGCTCGCGCGGGGAAGTAGGCGTCAAGACCGTGCCGCCGATGCCATCCGGCGGTCGTGCGCTGCGGTACTCACAACAACTTCGCGTTTCCAAAGGGGCGGCATGACGGACTCCCGGAATTGAGCTTGTCAGCCAAGTAAGTAAACGGTCATCGACCGTGGACCGTGAGCGCCGATGACCAGCGCTTGCTCAATGTCGGCCGTTTTCGACGGGCCGGAGATAAACGATCCGAATCGCACCGAGTCGAATGACAGTCGGCGATACGCCTCGTGCATGTTCTCCAGCACTTGATCGGCCCGAACCACAAGAGCCAGATGCTGAGCGATGAAATAAATCGCCCGAAACTTCACGACGGAATCGGTCACCCACACGGCTCCATTTTCCGAGACCGCGAACTCACCGGGCAAGATGGCGAAGTCGATGTCTTCGGTCGCGTGCGGATTGGCGAGTTGATCTAAGTCCACGTTGCCACTAATTCCGTCGATCATTGAGACCGTTTTCTTCGCTTCGGACCACGCCGAATTCGCGGCAAGGTCCGCCTTTAATAAGGCAACATCCAGTACTTGCACCGCGCGGCCGCCGACAGATTCCAGCACGCTCGCGAACTGCTGCTTCACGTCGGTAAACGTGATCCACGCTTGATCGAGGCTCGGCAACGGAGCGTCGGCCAAGTGGTGGTGGCGGATCGCGGACAAGATCTTTTGCTTGGACGACATCGGTCGGATTACTTCAACTTTCTCTGGCGATACAATTCTCGAAAACTCTGCTTCGGAAACAGAGGCAGTTCGCGTTTCTTGCCCCACGGGTTGAGCGGGTTGTAAATCAGAAACCGGGGCAGCAGCGGGAAGATGCGACGCGCGACCGCCCCTGCGAAGTCGAATAGTCGCGGTCGGCGCATGACGAAGCTGGCGAGGCCCAGTCCGATTCGCTTGCTGAGCGGGACGAGGCCGCGCACCGCGATTTCCTTGCGCCAGGTTAGCAGTTGATGATGCAGGTCGATCTTCACTGGGCAGACGTCGGTGCAACTGCCGCACAGGCTGCACGCATACGGCAGCGAATGAAATTGTTGAGCGTCGCGCGAAGGAGCCAGGATCGAACCGATCGGGCCGGGAACTGTCGTTTCGTAGCTGTGGCCACCGCTGCGACGAAACACCGGGCAGGTATTCATGCAGGCTCCACAGCGGATGCAATTGAGTGATCGTCGGAAATCGTCGCTGCCGAGAATATCGCTGCGGCCGTTATCAAGCAGCACGATGTGCAACTCGCCGCCGGGTCGCGGACCATGAAAGTGCGAACTATAGGTCGTGATCGGCTGACCGGTCGCCGATCGCGCCAGCAATCGCAAGAAGACTCCCAGATCGGCAGCGCGCGGGATCAGCTTTTCGATTCCCATGCAGGCGATATGCACCGGCGGCAATGACGTGCCTAGGTCGGCGTTCCCTTCATTCGTACAGACCACGAACCCACCGGTTTCGGCGATCGCGAAGTTGATCCCGGTGATCCCGGCTTCGGCACGCAGAAATTTGTTTCGCAGTTCGATTCGAGCGGCTTCGACCAGTGGCTTCGGTTCGCTCAGGCCGGCGGGAGTCCCAATCTTGCGATGAAACAGTTCGCCGACCTCTTCGCGTTTGATGTGAATCGCCGGCAGCACGATGTGGCTTGGCGCTTCGTTCCGAAGCTGCACGATCCATTCGCCGAGGTCCGTGTCCACAACTTCGATTCCGTGCCGTTCCAGAAACGGATTGAGGTGGCATTCTTCGGTCAGCATCGACTTACTTTTGACGAGGTGCTTTACACCGTGCTTTTGCAAGATGCCGAGCACGATGTCGTTGTGCTCGGCCGGGGTGCTAGCCCAATGCACGGTCGCGCCGAGCCGCATGGCATTCGCTTCAAACTGTTCGAGCAAGTCGGCCAACCGCGAGATTGTGTGTGCCTTGATCGCCGCAGCTGTCTCGCGCAGCGTCTCCCATTCCGGCAGAGAATTGGCCATGCGGTCCCGTTTGGTCCGCACAAACCACAACGCCTGATCATGCCAATGCGTACGGGCATCATCTTGAGTGAAGGCAGAGGCATTCGCAGCGTGATTCATGTTCGCTACAAACTAACTCGAAGCGCAAGCGAGGGCGAGCGCTCCGCAAAACGGGGAGTTTATGGCTTTTCGGAACGCTCACCCTCGCTTGCGCTTTGGGTTAGTGTGTCGCCGATCTCTGCGGGGATGCAGGCCATCGAAACGAGTTTGTCGCCGTCTTCCAGGCGGATGATGCGGACGCCCTGAGTGTTGCGGCCAATAACGCTGATGTCGGCGGCGCGGATGCGTTGAATTTTTCCGCTGGCGGTGACCATCAAGACCTCGTCAGCATCGGTGACGGCAACGATATCGACAGCCTTTCCGTTGCGAGCGGTCGTCTTGATGTCGCGGACCCCTTTGCCACCTCGGCCTTGAAGTCGGTATTGCATGCCGCTCTTGGCAGCGTCCTCGCCCGTTTCAGATTCGACCTCGTCGGGCGAATCAACATCGGTCGTGTCGTCAGACTGCGGCGTGAGCGTATCGGCCAAGCCGTCAGCGACCGTGTCACCTGTTTCCGACACGGCGGCTTCGTCGGACTCACCGATTCCGAACGGAGTTCGCTTGCCGTGTCCGTTTTCGCAGACAGTCAGCAGAGTCTTTGCGGGATCGGCGATCACCATGCCGATCACGAAATCGCCCTTGCCCAGACGGATGCCGCGCACACCTTGAGTGGCTCGGCCCATGCTGCGCGCGTCCGATTCGGCGAAGCGGATCGACATGCCGTTCGCCGTCGCCAGCAGCACGCTTTGGCCTTTGCTGACGAGTTGCACATCGACGACAAGGTCATCGTCAACCAAGCTGATCGCGATGAGGCCGCCCTTTTTGATTCGACTGTATTCTTCGAGTGGCGTCTTTTTGATCGTCCCTTTGCGAGTCGCGATTAGCAAGTAGCGGTCGTCGAACGTACGAGTAGCCACGCAGTTGCAAACCTTTTCGGCGGTTGCGTCCCCTTCGGCAAGTCCAAGGTTGAGCAGATTGACGACCGCTCGACCTTTCGCCGTTCGCGTGCCGAGCGGCAGGTCGTACACCTTTGACCAATACACCTTCCCTTTGTCGGTGAAGAACATCAGCCAGTCGTGTGTGCTGGCCACGAACAAATTCTGGATCGGGTCGTCGTCTTCGGTCTTCGCTCCAATGACCCCTTTGCCGCCGCGGTTCTGAGCCTCATATTCCGTGAGCTGCGTCCGCTTAACGTATCCGCGTTGCGACAGCACGACTGTCATTGGCTCTTCGGTGATCAGGTCATCGCGGTTGACGTCTTCGGCTTCCCCATCTTCAATCCCGGTACGTCGCGCGTCTCCGTATTTGGCCTTGATGTCGAGCATATCCTGCCGGACGACTGCTCGGATATGCGTCTCATCTGACAGCAAGTGCAGATAGCCGAGAATGTCGGATAACAGCTTGCCGAACTCCTCGGCCAGCTTGTCTCGTTCAAGATTCGCCAGTGAGCCAAGCTGCATCGACACAATTGCCTCAGCCTGATTGGACGAGAGCGAATAGGCCGTTTTCGGGCCGTATTCATCCTGGAACGACTTGAAGCCGCCGTCGCCGAGCGCCCGTGCGATCAACTCGGCCGGGACTTCGATCTGCTGCAAGCGGACTTTCGCTTCAGCTCGGCTGGGGGATTGCCGAATGGTCTTGATCACACCGTCGATGTCGAGCTGCGCGATCATTAGCCCTTCGACCGTGTGCTTTCGCTTGCGGGCTTCGCTGAGCAGGAACTCGGTGCGGCGGCGAATCACATCGACGCGGTGCAGGATGAACTCCTGCAACATTTCTTTGACCGACAGCACCTTCGGCCGGTTGCCGACCAACGCCAACAGGATCACGCTGACGGTCTGCTGCAACGGCGAGAACTGGAAGAGCTGATTGAGCACGACTTCTTTGTCGGCGTCACGTTTCAGTTGGATGTGAATCTGCACCTGCCACGGCTTGTCGTTGCGGTCGGTGTAGTCGGTGACCTTCGCGATCCCTTTGATCCGCTCTTCTTTGACCAATTCTTCGAGCTTCGTCCGAATGCGGTCGCGCGTGTCTTGAAACGGAATCTCGGTGACGACGATGACGTCGGAGTTTTTCTCGGTCTCAAAGTGCGTGCGTGCTCGCAATGTGAGCGTGCTGCGGCCGGTCGCGAAACCTTGGATGATCCCTGATCGTCCGCAGATGACTCCGCCGGTCGGGAAGTCGGGGCCGGGCATGACCGCCAAGATTTGACCGAGATTCGCGTGCGGGTTGTCGATCAACAGGACCGCCGCGTCGCAGACCTCGCCGAGATTGTGCGGCGGAATGCTGGTCGCCATTCCAACCGCGATACCGTTCGAGCCGTTGACCAACAGATTCGGGAATTTCGCTGGCAGAACGACCGGCTCGGTCCGTTGTTGATCGTAGCTGGAGATGAAATCGACGGTGTCGCTGTCGAGGTCTTGAAGCATGTCGCCGGCCGCCTGCGACAGCCTTGCTTCGGTGTATCGCATCGCGGCGGGAGGCATTCCGGCCAGCGACCCGAAATTGCCTTGCGTGTTGATCAACATTTCCCGCATTGCCCACGACTGAGCCATGCGAACCAGCGTGGGATAAATCGCTCCATCGCCGTGCGGGTGATAGTTACCCATCGTCTCGCCGACGATTTTCGAGCACTTGGTGCGCGATGAGGACGGCCCAAGGTTGAGATCGCGCATGGCGACGAGGATACGTCGCTGAGACGGCTTCAGCCCGTCGCGCACATCGGGCAGCGCGCGGCTGATGATGACGCTCATGGCATACGTCAAATAACTGGTCCGAATCTCGTCCTCAATCGGCAGTAGAAGGACGTTGCCAGCCTCGATTGGCAGAGTCTTGTCGGCCTCGTCGCCGCCCTCCGCCGGATGTTCTTCAAGCCCGTCAGCCAACTCGCAAACTCCTCTAGTAAACTCGCACTGAAATCAACCGAAACGCGCTAGCGTCCGGTTTGTGCGCCTCCGACGGAACCGGACGCTAGCGCGCTCCGGCTAATCAAAACGAGTCAATTCCCCGAACATTCGAGATGTTTTGACCCGGTTCAATGGTCGTGTGGACGCCAGACAAACGCACGGTTTCGCGGGAGGCGAATGGTAGTGAAAGCGCTGTCGTGGAACAACGACCGCAAAGCGACTTTTCGAGCAGTCAGCCTTACTTGGTTTCGATTCGATACAGGTGCGTTTCGGATCGCAAGAACAGCGACTTACCAGCGATGGCGGGAGTGGCTCGAAAGCCTTTGTCCAGCTTGTTGACAGCCAGTTCACGGTATTCGCGTTCCGGGGCCAGTACCCATGTCGAGCCGTCGTGGTTGCAAAAATAGAGCTTGCGGTCGGCGTACACGATCGACGACGAGAATTCACCACCGAGCCGTTTAGACCAGACTTCCTTGCCAGTCTCGGCGTCAATGCAACTGGCGATTCCCTTGTCCTCGACGTTGAAGATCAGATCATCAACCAAAATCTGAGACGGCTTCGCGCCGATGCTCTTTGAGGACGTCCAGATCACATGAGACTTCGAGACGTCGTCCTTGCCATCCGGCTTGACGGCCAACAAATCCGCTTTGCCGAAGCCCGTGTTGAGATATAGCCGGCCGTGCCCCCACAATGGCATCCCGGTACCCGAATGATTCTTGAATTGAATTCGCCAGTACTCATCGCCGGTCAGCGGATTGAGCGACAAAATGGCTTTCGCCGCTGTGCTGATGAGTTGCGTCTTGCCGGCGGCCTCAATAATCAGCGGCGTGCAATACGCCTTTTTCTGATCACCGTCATCCGTGCCGAAGTCGTAATCTCGCGGCTTCTTCCAAACGGTATCGCCCGTGTCTTTGTTGAGCGCGATAGCATACTGCTGGTCGTAACCGTCGAAGTGCATGATCAACAAATTCTGAAACCGAACCGGAGACGAACCCGCGCCGCGCCAGTGATTGCACGACAAGTCGTTTCGTTTCCAAAGCACCTTCCCAGTGCCCGTCTCGACACAAGCCGTGCCGTACGCACCGTAGTGAGCGTAAATCCGCCCCGCCTCAATCACTGGCGTTGATGAGGCATGCGTGTTCGTGACGTGAATCTCTTGCGGCTTTTCGACTTCGAACAGTTTGTCGTCGCGAAGAATCTTTCCGGATTCGCGATCCAGGCAGAGCAACCACATTTCTTTGCCATCGGGCGGGGCCGTCTGTACCCAAACTTGGTTACCCCAAACGACTGGCGACGACCATGCTCGGCCATGAATCTCGGTTTTCCAACCGATGTTGTTCGTCTCACTCCATTCGGTCGGCAGTCCGGTTGAGTCTGACTGTCCATCGTGAGACGGCCCACGAAAACAGGGCCAGTTGTCTCCGGCCGAAACGCTTCCGGCCGCGATCAATAATCCCGTAAAACCGATGATCCAACGCATGAAATGCCTTTGCGATTGATGGCGCACGCGGCTCGCATGCATCCGTTAATTGTTCACGATCACGACATCGCTTGCTGATTCGCACGCGAATCAGCAGTGATTGTGCGGAACATCGCCAGACTTCTCAATGGCTCAACCAAATGAGCCGGTTCCGGCTATCGTTGCGAGCAATCAATAACTCGGATGCCGACAGTTGTTCGTCGCTCAATTCATGAATGATGAAAAAGTTGGTCAGCCATCTCAATCCTCGATCGCCAACTTGATCTCATCGGAGTTGGCTTTCAGTTCCGGGGCATACATCCCGGACGCGCGAGTCGGCAGCGCACTGAAGCGGCCGGGGATTTCGGCCCGCATTCGGTAACTGACGCTGTGTTTTCCGCGAGCTAAATGGCGGGCGAAGAAGACGACTCGTTCGTCGCGGAATTCGACGTAGGCGTGCAGGTCGTTGCCGTTGTAACCGCTGCGGACTTCGACCGGCTCGAAGCCAGACGCCTTCATGTCCTCGAACAGCAGGTACTCGTAGTCGTTCTTGCTGTCGATCTCCATTTCGATCTCGACCAAGTCGCCGCTTTTGAGCGTGTCTCCTTCGTGCAGTTCGTGGCGGTCGTACTTCTCAACCTTCTGGCCGACGACCTGCCCGCGCGAACCGGCGACTTTAATCTGCTTGTCGGCGCGAGTCAGCTTGTAGAACTTGCGATCGACTTTGACTTCGAGACCGGCTTTCGTGATGTGGTCTTCGAGCGTGAAGTTCGTCAGATAGGCGTTGAAATACAGTGGATTCGAGATTTGAGGTTTGGCATCAGTAGCAACTAGCGGCTTCTTCCGCAGTTCGACTACATGCTCACCCGCCGTCAGCGCTTCGCCTTCAATCACGAATTTGTTGTTGAAGCTGAAGAGCACTTCCGGTGTGATCTCGACAGTTTGTTTCAGTTCGCCGTCGATGACGACTTCGACTTGCAGGTTCGGTTTGTTTTCGCCGCTGGCTTTGAGGTACTCGGCCATTGCTTCGATGCACAGTGACGTGTCTCGCGTGCTGTTCCAGTACGTCGCGTGCTTACGGTTGTTGAGCAAGTATTTCACGAGCTGGCTGGCTCGTTCGTCTTGCGGATTCACGCGAGTCAGCAGCTTGAGGTAATACGCATTCGCCTCGATGTCGCTGCCGTACCAGTGCCACCACCAGTTGTTCTCCGGCAGCTTGAGATACGCCGTTTGGTTCTCATCGTCCTGGACGAGGAACTGCTCGATGTTTTGCAGGATCATCGTCAGCTTGTCGGCTTGCTTTTGCTTGTGCAGCGCGAGACCGAACGTCGCCTTTGCGTAGACCGGCAGTTGCAGTCGGTCGCGATACAGGAAGTTGAGCATGTCGACGTTCGCGTGATCGGCATCAACTAAGATCATGTAAATCAGGGCATCGAGCGCATCGGCGTGATCTTTCCACGGGTTGACTGGATCTGACTTCTTGTCGCCGGTGATCGGGTCTTTGCCGGATCGTTTCAGCTTCTCGATCTGCTCCGCCTGATATCGCTTAAGCCATTCGATGCCTCGTTCTAAAACTCCCGGCACGATCGCGACGTCGTTTTGCTTGGCGATCTGCAAGCCGTGAACGACGACCGCTGTCGTGTGCGGGTACGATTGCTCGCCCCAGCCGCTGAACCAGCCCCAGCCGCCGTCGCTGACTTGCATCTCGGTTAAACGGTCGAGACCGCTCTTCACCATCGTGGTAACTTCGGCTTCGTCAAAGACCGGGTTTCGTTCGGGCGGATATTTCTGCCACTGCTTGGCTCGATCGGCGTCGTCACCAATTTCCTGAGCGTTCAAGTTCGTCCGTTTGTCTTTGATTGCTTTCAGGTCGAGGCCCATCTCGCGCAGGATGCGTTGCGTGATGACGGTCGGCAGGAAGCGGTTGAGCGTTTGCTCGGTACAGCCATACGGGTAATCGACGAGATATGGCAGCGCATCGACCATCGCCCCGGCCAGAGTCGGCGAGTACCGCACTTCCAGACGAGTCTGATTCGCTCGCCGTTCTTGCGGCACGCGGATCGTGACTTTGCCAGAGTCCTTGTTTGGCCGAATGACCCCCGACCAGCTTTCGGTCTTCAGCATCCCGTGGATAAACGCCGGGAACTTCATCTCCATCGCATCCGACTCTTCGTCAGTCAACGCTTTCATCCGGACGAACGCCTCACCTTCGTCGATGACGGCGACTCGCCAATCGACTCGCGTTTCGCCGCCGGCCGAAACTTTGATCCGTTTCGACAACGGCGTCTTGCCGACAGGCCGCATCAGCTTGTCGTCGATCTCCAATACCGCTTCGACCTCTTTGTCGATCTTCAAATAATTATGAACGACTGCCGACAGCACGACCTCATCTTTCTGCACGAAGAATCGCGGAGCTTGCAGTCGTACGAGCAGATTTTTCTTGGTCGTAATTTCGGCCTCGCCCTGGCCGACTCGCGTGCCAACACCCATCGCCCAGCATTTTACTTTCCAGCCGGTGAGCTGTTCGGGCATCGTCAGCGCAATCTCGGCGACTCCGTCTTTGTTTGTCGTGACCGCCGCCGTCCAAAACGCGGTGTCAGCAAAATTCTTGCGGATCGTCGGCTGCATGGCGTTCGGTAGTGGCCCGGTTCCGCTTTCGTCACGCAGCGCTTGTCGATCGGATTTGTCCGACGCGGCGTATTCCGAAGTACCGCCCGGCGCTGCTGCTGCCATAGGCATGCCAACTCCGTCGGCCATCATCATACTCTTAGCCTTGGCCAGTCCGCCGCCAAAGCCACCCGCCATGCGCCGATTGGCCATCATTCCGCCTCGCTGTCCATTAGCGGCCATTTGAGTCTCCATCTCTTCGACGATCATTCCGCCGAAAATACCCAGGTCGCTCATGCCGGTTTCGTTCGGCTTGAGGATTTGATGCGACTGCCGCTGCAAGCTCGATTCCTGTTGCGGGTGATGATGTCGCCGCCACTTCCAGAAGAAGTCCTTGATCTCCGGCACGTTCGAGCCGCCGGAGATATATTCGATCGACTTGTCGTAAACGCTCAGCACGGTCGAACCGACGAACGGCTTGCCATTTGAGTCGGTCAGTTTGACCTGCACCTTCGCGGGTGAGCCGGGTTTGTATTCGTCTTGGCTCGGTGTGACGGTTACGTTGAGCACGCGTTTCTCCGGCGGCACGACGATCCCTCGCGTCTCTTGATGAATGCGTGAATCGGCGACTGACATCGCCTCGACGAAAAAGTTCGGCATGTCGCGTGTCACGACGGCGACTTCTTCCAAATGGCTCTTACCGTCTAGCCGAATCAATTTCGGAGGCAGATACACGCCGTTGCTCGGCCGCAGAAACAACAGCACCGCGCCGCCGGCTCGATTTGTATTGATCAGCAGCTTGACCTTCTCGCCGGGAGCATACTGCTGCTTGTCGGTGATGAGTTCCAAATCATTAAATCGGAATTCGTGGCCATCAAAGCCGTCACCTCGAACGACGAAGAGGTAGCCACCTTCAATGACGTGATCTTTGCGTTCTTCAGCCTTTCGCGGTTCAGCGGCACGGTTGCCTGAAACTTTGTAGCTCAACCGATATTGCCCCGCCTTCGCCGCTTTTAACTGCTGCCGGGCATAGCCCTCGGCATTCGTGTCGAGCTTCCAAGTCTGCACCGCTTTCTCGACGGGCTCATTCGCTTCGTTGTACGAGATCGCATACAGCGTCAGCTCGCCAACACCAGCAACCGGTTTTTGATCAACTGTTTGAGCACGAAACTCGGCCAGAATGTCGTCGCCGACCCGGTAATGCCCGCGATTAACCCAGGCAAAAACGCGGAACGGCTCGCGAGCCACCAGCACATTTCCGGTCCCGACGATCGTCCGCCGAGACGCATCAACCACCTCGGCCGTGATCGAGTACGAGTGATCGGTGTTGCCGTGAACTTCTTTCGCCAGAGCCGTATCGATCTCAACCGCGACCGTGCCGTCTTCGCCGATTTCAGTTTCTCGCTCTATGACGACTTCCGGTTGTTCCGCCCCACGACCCCACCAAATTGGGTACGGTCGAGCACATCCCCAACGTTTCCAACCCGGATACCAGTCGTAATCGGCCGCGAACCACCAGTAACCTCGGCCATAGAACCAATCCCACGGCGCGAGCGGATACCAAGTGCTGTTGTGACTGGTTCGCATGACCTTGTACTTCACCTTCGCCTTTGTGACCGCGCCGCCAAAATAATAGTTCGCCTTGATTGTCGCCGTGATCTTCTCGCCGAGTGCGACCGGTTCGGACGGCGCCTCGACCTTCACCTCGAACTCCGGCTTTTTGTATTCCTCGACGCGGAACGACCCGCCGCCGTAACCCGGTACGTTGAAGTGCCACATCCCCAGAGGCGCGTCCTTCGCGAGTTCGTACTCCCCTGCGAGACCTCCGAATTCATCAGCATCCATCTTCTTCGAGAACGCGACTTCGCCTTTCGGATTGCGCAACTCGACATCAAACCCCTTCGCATTCGCGAACCGGATCGCATCTGCCTGATCGTACTTGGCCTCGCCGATCCAGACTTTGAACTGCACCTTTTGAGCCGGTCGATACACCGGCCGGTCGGTGATCGTGAACGCGCGTGTCGCGTGATATTCGGGATCATGCCTCTGCCCGAACCAAGCTTGGGTGAACCCGTGATACGCGAACCGCCCGCCATCCGTCCGAGCCACGATCAACCACTGGTGATTCTGCGACTGCCGATCGGCTCCAAGCGACAGCAGCCCATCAAGGTCGGTGAACTCAGAAAAATTCTTCGTGTTGATTTTCCACGCCGGCTTGTTCGGCGCGATCTGCATCTGCTCCCAGCCGAAAAACTCCAGATTCGCCTTCGCGACCGGCTGCCCTGTCACCGCGTCGGCGACGAAATACATCTGCTTACCATCGAGCGGTTTCTTCACGATGACTGTGTCGGCGACCCAAAGCACCATGCGGCTGACGTTGCCATCTTTCATTGTCGCCGAGACCAGATACGCCCCGGGTTTTTGCAGCGGCGATGCGACCGTCACTCGATCGTCCACATGATTCGGACGCGGCTTGAGCGGCAATTGCCATTCGGCCACTTTTGCTCCAACGTACTGCTGCTGATTCTCGACAACGATCCTATGCCCGATGTCCTGGATATTCATCTTCTGCCAGTCGAGCTGCGCCGGGCTGCTCTTCAAATACGCCTTCACGTCGTCTAGCAACTTCACTTCGTTCAACTGCTGAGCCGTGAACGTGACCCCGTCGCCGTTGCGGAAGCGATACTCAAACGTCGCTCCTTTGCCCGATGCTTGAGTCTGCGCCGGTTCCATTCGTCCCCAATTTTTGACGATCTGTTCCAGTGCCTGTTTTCGATAATCGTTCTGCCCCGGCCCGTGCTTCGCGATGCAAGCCCGCCACGCTTCGGCCGCTTTCGGATGCTGCCGCCGATTCAAATAAAAATGAGCGATCGCCTCGTGAGCTTGCAGCCCGTGACCACTCTTGTCATCCGCTGCGACCTGCTGCCAAATTCGAAACGGATTGAATTCATCCGGCAGCTTGAACCGCTTCACGCCGGTCGCCAGCCGAGCAATCGTTTCATCATCCTTCAGCGTGTGCAGCGCAAATGTTCCCGCCTTCTTGCCCTCTTTGCCGTCGTCCGCAGCCGCATCGTCCGCGAATCGCGACCACCAGCCGAAATGAGCCATCGTCTCAACACCAAACTGTCCATTCAAGAAGTTCGCAAAGTGGATCGCGACTTCATGCCGCCGCCCTGGATCAAACTCCACAGCCTGAGTCATCAGCCAACGCCAGCGTTCGCCGTCCGATTTTGCATCAGCCCACGATTTCGGGACTGAATGAAAGACCGGGTTCCCGTCCGCATCGACGGGAGCACCTTGTGGCTGACCGCGATTCCACCAGGAATATCCCTCATCGAAATCGGGCAGGGCCGTGATGTCGGTCAGCGTCTGCAACTTCCAAGTTTCGGACTGATCCAACCGCCCCATCGTCTGAGCGAACTGCCAACACAACTGGCTGACGACCGACTTGTCCGCCTCCTTCAAGTCCTTCGTCGCCAGAACCAACGCCTGCTCGAACAATTGCAGCGCCCGCCCGCGATCCCGCTCGGTCGCATGAACATGCCGCCCATCGCCGCCGCGTTGCCCGCCTCGATGAAAATTTCCAGCGATGATCACGCCGTTGTGATCGAGCGTCACATACTGCCACCCGACCGTCCGCAACACTCGCCAATGTGCCGCATGAACCTCAACCGTCTTCTCCAAAAACTCGTCGATCTCAGCGACCCGCCCCAAATTCATGAGGCACTGCACGCCATTCGTGACCGCTTCGGGGGTATCCCCCACCGCCGCTTTCGCATCCCAGCAAATCTTACGAAAGCCCTCATACGCCTCCTTGAAATTCCCTGCCTGCATCTTTTTCTGAGCCTCCGCGAAGTTGGCAGGAGCCGAGTCTTGCCCAATCGCCCAAGCCACAATCGCCATCACCGCAAGACCGCTGACAAGAAAACTCGTGAAAGCTCGCATAACACATCCTCGTGAGGCATCGGTCGATTCAGGAACGCCGTAATCCGGCATCATTCGCGGCCGTTGGAGTTTCGCTGGCCGCAAAAAGTTCCAAAATCGTGACGCTGGCGGATCGTACCGGCCGACCAGCAATGGGAGAATGTCTCGATGTCAGAATCTCTCGCTCCCCAAAAGACACCTAGCTGTACGACACCGGAAATCTCTCTGCGCTCTTCGCTTCTCCACAGTAGAAGGCCAGTTTTTCACCGGGGAGATGCAAAGAGCGCCGAGATTCGTTCTTGGTGCGTCACGCAACAAAAAAACCGGCGCAAGGCTGGGTTATTCTTCGCGCGGTGAGGTATGAGGCAGGTTTGAAGCGTTGAACATTGTGGGTCATGAGAATGGCGAGTTGTGGGCGGTGTTTGGTCGGGATGTTGTCGAGGCAACCGTCGTCAACACATGCAGCGGGCGTGGCAGAACGTGAAGGCGAACCGTCGGCTCCTGGTCCGGACGGGATCACGCTAGAAGAGTTCGAGACCACGTTCGCCGTGCAATGGCCGAGCGTTCGACAAGAACTGCTGGAGGGAACCTATGAGCCTTCACCGGCTCGGCGAAAATCCATTCCCAAACCGGATGGCACGGAACGTCACCTGGGCATTCTCAATGTTCAGAATTGAGTGATTCAGCAAGCCATCCAGCAAGTCTTTTCGTTTCCGCCTGGAGTCTGGTGCTTCGTGGCTCGCTGATTCTTGCTTTGGAGCGGTAGCTCCGAACAAGCCGCCCCCCGGCGGGCCGATCTTCGATCCGGGCTTTTCGGAATCGAGCTTCGGCTTCCGGCCAAAGCGATCCGCTCAGGGAGCGGCTCAGCAACTTCAACGGCACATTCGAGCCGGCTATCGCGAATGCGTGAACATGGACCGCCACGGGCGGAAGGGAATCGGCAGCGAGTTCATGCTGTTCGAGATTCAAACGAAACCATCCCGTGGCGATTCATCCGGCGCTGCCTGTCGAAGTTCTTCGACCGGGTTCAACATGACGTGCTGCTCGTGCGAGTGGCTCCGAAGGTCCACGACAAGCGGCTACTGCGTTTGATTGGACGTTACTTGCGAGCGGGCGTGATGGTCGCGTCTGAACTGCAACCCTCTCACGAAGGAACGATGTAGGGCGGCCCGTCATCACGCCTCCAACAAAAGTGCAAAAATCGTTCTTGAGAAGTGGCCTCACGGTTGTTTTGGAGGGTCTGGAGAAAAAGGGGGAAGCTGATGCGGTAGACGATGCGGACTTGAGTGGGCTCGATCGAGATGCGGTCAACCAACAGGCGGATGATCTCGCGGCGGGTGGTCCAGTCGGCTTGGTCGAGACCCTGGCCGATGCGCGAGGTGAATTCCTTCAGGCAGGCCAGTACGGCGCGAAGCTGAGCTTGTTCCGCGTCGCGGGCGGTGAGCTGTGCGAGTTCCTCCGCCAGTCGCGCGGCCCGTTCGCGAGCCTTTGTCAGACGCGGTTCGAACTCCGACTTTTCCAACAGACCATCGGCGAAGGCATCGATCAAGCGGCTCACGGCACGCTGCGCGGATTGTTCCTGGTGACGCAGTGTCCGTTCGCGCGAGGCGTCTTCGGACGGCGTTTGCAGACGGCGTTCGTATTCTCGTTGCAGCACTTGCGGATCGCGCAGCAACTCTTGCACGTCGCGCCACACGGCTTCGTCCAGCAGGTCGGTGCGGACTTGTTTGTTTTGACAGACGCGCTGGCCGCCGAAGCGATAAGCATCGGTTCCCACGCAGCGGTAGTAGGCATAATGCGTCTTCCCTTTGGCGGACGCGCGACTGACCGGCTTACCGTAGTAGGCGTAACGGCAGCAGCCACAACAGACCAGTCCTTGCAGCAGATGCCGCGCGCCGCGTCGGCGTTCGCGACCGAGCTGTTGATTCGCCGAGAGTTGCTCTTGGACGGCCGCGAAGAGTTCTTCGCTGACGATCGCCGGGACGGTGATGGCGACTTGTTCCGAGACGCTCGTGTCGTAACTCGAACCCGCGCGGCGCGAGACTTTGGAGCGGCCACGCGCGGGACGAAGCTGCGGCCGACGTTCGCCCACGCGTGTCTTGCCGAACGCCGCGCGGCCACAAAACGCCGGGTTTTTCAGCAAACTCCAGACACTCGAGCGGTCCCACGAGCTCTTGCCACGCGGGCTGAGCGTCCCTTGTTGCTTCAGCCGACGACAGACTTCGCCGATCGACAAACGGTCGCGACCGACCCATTCAAAGAGTTGCCGCACGATGGTCGCCTGTTCGGATACCAGCTCGTACGCCGCAGAGCCACCGCCGTCACGCTTCGTCACATAGCGGTATCCAAACGGCGCGCCGCCGAGCACGTTCACCGAGCCGCGTTGTGCCGCGTGTCGCTTGCCGCGACGGCTCCGTTCCAGAATCTTGGCCCGTTCGTACTCGGCGAACATGCCCTGCATCTGCAACAACAAATCCTCTTCCGGCGAGACGCCAATCGCGCGGTTGAGGAACACAATCTCCACGCCGTGCCGCCGCAACTCATCGACCAGCAACACCTGATAGGCGTACTTCCTCGCCAGCCGATCGGGCGAATGCACATACAGTTTTTGGAAGCCGCCGGAGTACGCCACGTCGCGCAATCGTTCCAGCGCCGGCCGTGTGAGCGTCGTGCCACTGACGCCGTCGTCGAGGAAGCTCAGTTCTTCATCGAGCGTCAGACCCTCCGCCGCAATGCGTTCCTTCAAGGCCGCGACTTGACTGGCGATCGTCTGCTCTTGAGCTTGCAGTTCCGAAGAGACGCGCGCGTAAAACGCCACCCGTGGCACCGCGGTCCGACTGGTCGAGGGCTGGGGCACCGCCGCGCTGTGACTGGCTGTGATGGTCTGGCTCATGAGGCGACTCCTTCCGTGACGCGACTCGCGGTCGCGATCTGCGATGTGCCACGAGGCCAACGACGCGGCTCGTCCGCGAGGCCAGCCAAGCTCGGTGCGGGACATCCCGCAACCTGCCACAGCACCTCAAACACCTGGGCCAGCACCTGCCGCTCAACCCGTGACCCGGCAAACTGCCGCATCACCATGGCGATAGGCCGTGACGCCGACGATTCTCCTGAACTCCGCACGTCTTCCATGACAGACTCCTTGACGGCTGAAACGCTCACGTCCTGCTCTGGCAAGACGTTACAAAGAACGCCACCCCGCTCCATATCGAGGCTTCAAACATTCTCGCGAAATCAACCTATCCAGAAATCCGCCCTTGTTTGCAATATCGTTGGAGGCGAGATGTCACCCTTGTTGGCGAACATCCTGCTGGATGACTTCGACAAGGAACTGGAACGACGGGGCCTGCGTTTTGTCCGTTACGCGGACGACTTCCTGGTGTTCACCAAAACCAAGGAAGCGGCGGCCCGCGTGTTCGAGTCTGTGGAACGATACCTGACGCGAAAACTGAAACTGGTGGTCAATCGCCAGAAGAGCCGCATCTGCCGAACAGACGGAGTCGCCGTGTTGTTTAAGAAAACTACAGGGCTCGGCTTCGTGTTCGAAGGCTACGGTGGTCAGATTCGCGTGAGCCCCAAGAACGTGAAGAAGTTCAAAGACCGAGTCCGCGAGATCACCCGCCGCAATCGCGGCGTGTCGATGGAGCATCGGTATCAAGAACTGCGCCGCTACTTCCAAGGCTGGGTGGGGTACTTCAGCTTGGTGCCAATCAAAAGTTTTTTCAGCGAGATGGACAAGTGGGTCCGTCGTCGTCTCCGGTCTTGTTACTGGAAACAATGGCGTCACCCGCGAACCCGCATCGCGAATTTGAGAAAGCTCGGCGTCAAAGAAGAAGAAGCGGTCACTCACGGTATCAGCAGCAAAGGCCCTTGGGTCATGTCCTCCAGCCAAGCCGTGCATCAAGCACTGTCACTGGAGTTCTTCACCCAGTCAGGACTGACAAGCCTCTTCACTCTCTGGAGCAAGCTTGCTCCCAAGCATCGAACCGCCTAGTGCGGACCCGCATGCTAGGTGGTGTGGGAGGGGTTCCGGAGTAATCCGGACCCCTATCCCGATTCTTGTTCGGAGGCTTCGCGCCGCCAAGTTCTCCGGCACCTTGAGAATGGCTCGGTCGGCTGTGTTGGGATCGGAAGATGCGGACACGGAACCGCGACTCGGTCAACTGCATTCTTTGGATCGGCACGCATCGTTTCCGATGTCGCCGATTTTCGTTTGTCTTTTTGTTCCCCACGCTCGCGAGGTGTCAGCTTCAGGCTGGAGTGCTTGGACAGAAACTTGAGTAGAACCTGCGTGCCGGGATCTGCTTCGCTCAGCATCAGCCAAAACATCAGGGAAATGTGGTTCCGATCCTTGATCTCCACACACTCGGCCTGGACGTTTTCCTTCTGCAAGGCCGCGAACAGATCCTTGGACATCTTGTCGATGCGATGAAATTCCTTCTCCGCATAGATGATGAGAAACGGCGGCTCCTTCCCGCTCACATGCTTGAGCGGGGAAGCACTCTCGGCAGCGTCTTTCCCCTTGCCGATCACCCATTCCAACTCACCGGGTCGAAAGGAATAGACACCGCTGATCGGGATCACCCCCTTGATGTCTTTGAGCGACAGTTGCTCCCCTTTGAGATATTCCTCATTGGTTGCCAACAGCGCCGCCAGGTGGCCGCCAGCGGACTGGCCACTGACGAAAATTTCGTCCGCTCGGCCACCGTACTTTCCGATGTTCTTGTGGGTCCAAGCAAAAGCCCGCGCGACGTCTTGGATGTGACCGGGATGCTGCACTTGCGGCGACAGGCGGTAGCTGATGAGTACCACTCCCACGCCATTCTTGGCAAAAAGCCGACCAGCCATGCCGTGCTCCCAGCGGCTCCCGACAGTCCAGGCACCGCCGTGGACGAAGAAGAGAACGGGGAAGTCCGTCTGCCACTTCGGGAGATAGAGATCGAGCTTGTGCTTGTTTGTGTCAGCGTCTTTGCCGTCGTAATAGGTGATGTCCCTGACCACCTCGACATCGAAAGTGCCGCCGCTCTTGATCTCCTCGGCATTCTGAGCTTCGGCAAAATGCGGAAGGATCAGCAGGACGAGGACTGAGACGCGGACGGCTGACAAGTTAGGCATGGAGAAACCACGAATCGGGAAATCTCTGGTCTACTTACAGAGCCGAACGACCCAGCTCAGCAGCGGCGGGGCACCGGTGAGCTGTGGTCAGGATAAACGAATCATGCCCCGCCGTCTGCTGCAGCGATTGGTTCAGCCCGGCGACCGGACCACCGGCCGAAGACAGCATGCCCCGGTCGGCTCACCTGTCACCCGCCGCCGAACGGTTCGGCACCTTGGCCAACGGGTAACCGGCGACGGGTCTGAATTATGTTGTGGACGGTGCCCACCAGGATCGCCCAAGCGACGATCGTGGTCACCGCCCCGCCTTTGCTCGTCAGCCAGGAGTGGACGCCATCGGGGAAGGCTCCGTGTTCGATCAATATGCCTACCAGAATCGGTGCGATACAGACGACAACGACCAGGCAGAGACGGTACCACATGGGGATGACCGGTTTCACGCGCAATAACCTCCAAAGTGGCCGAACGGTCAAAATCACCCGGTTGCCGCCAAGTGACTTCGATTTCAGGAAACGCCCGATCGGCAACTCGGGTGCATTTTTTGTTCGGCGTGCCTTTGTGGCCGGGTGTCCGTTTCCAAGGATTAATCAGTTCTGACAACGCGAAACCCAGCGGCGCAGTTCCGTCCGTCCGGCTCGGTCTTGCTTCGCTCGGCGGAACGGGCACCGAGCGGCCTGAAGGTCCAGGTTCCGCCACGGATGACACGTTCCTTACCGGAGTCGGGGCCGGTCGGATCGTCGGCGGGGGACTGAGCATAGTATTGATCCCCGTACCAATCCGAGCACCACTGAAAGGCATTTCCGTGCATGTCGTACAGCCCGAAGACATTCGGCTTGGATTTACCCACCGGCGACGTGAACACGTAGTTGTCGCTGTGCCGGATCATGTACTTCCAGTCCGGCATTTTCGCTCGAACCGTGGCATCGACCAGGTCGGCCAGATCTGTAACTTTGCCCAGTGTCTTGGGGTCGTCGCCGCTGGGGTACCGCGTTGTCGTACCGGCTCGGCAGGAGTATTCCCACTCCGCCTCGGTCGGCAATCGGTAGGTCTGGCCTTCCTTCTTGCTGAGCCATTGGCAAAAAGCCACCGCGTCGTTCCAAGTCACGTTCACCACGGGGTGCTCATCGGTCTGCTTAAAACCCGTGTTTTGCCAAGAATACTTCTCGTCGTTGCTAAACTGCTTTTTATCAGAGTCCCAGCCCCATGCCAACAACTTCTTGTCCTTCTCCGTATCTGTCTTGTACGCAGTGTCGGTGACGAATTGCTTGAACTGACCCCGCGTGACGTGGTGTATGCCCATGAAGAACGGCTTTGTGATCGACACGTCG
>JANMIF010000599.1:0-22097 GCA_031375695.1 Planctomyces sp. | reverse complement strand
CGGCACCGGCGGCGCGACGCTCGCCGACTTGAAGCTGATGCGCGAGCACTCGCCGCCGCACGTCCAAGTCAAAGCGGCGGGAGGCATCCGCACGTTGGACCAACTGCTCGAAGCCCGCCCCTTCATCACCCGCTGCGGAGCCAGCAAGACGGCCGAAATTCTGAACGAATGCCGCCAGCGGTTGGGGTTGTCGGCGATCACGTCGGCCACTAAGGCAGCGTCTTCGTCGAGCTATTGAGTCCGTAATTCCGCGATCACCTATTAGGCTACGATCTGCAAGCTTTTATTGAAGTTCGCAATAATCGTGGATTAACCGTGACTATCCTTTTTCTCCGCGATCAAGCGGGATACAAACAAGTTATGTAGCGAAGACCCGCGCGACCATTACTTGAGTGCGTCGAACCCGAATGTCCATTGATCAATCCACTCCGTTCTGGCAACGCTTCCTTGAATGCGCGGAAGCTACATTTATGTTTCTCGTCAACGAGCACGGGTTCCAACGAATTCCAATCGAACAGCCAAAGTCCGCGAAATCGCCCCAAACGGTTTGGTATTTACCATTCGGCAAGGGCGACCTTGCAGTCGCACCCGCGATCGAAGTCTCCGGCCCAATTACGGTGTTCATAATGCGGTGGGATGGCGACAAGACGACGCAATGGGCTGGCATGAAAAACATCGACACGCTTGAACGACTGCGTTGTCCAATGGAACGATTATCGCCCGAACAACGCGAAGAACGAACGGTAGAGGGAATTCATAACACTCTGGCACATGATGCAACGATCCTTCGGAAGTACTTCCCGGACATTCTTGACGGCGCCTTTGACTTTCTGAAGATTGGTGATGTTGAATCGGTTCGCAAACATTTTGATCGCAAGCCGACACGAGATGCCACATAACCAATTCGTGCATCGGTCGGGTCGGTCGAGTGGCACGTCCTGATCAAAGGGAAGGGCGTGGGCAGTTTTGTCGCCGATGTGTTTGCCGATTTTTGCTGGCTACACTGCCAACTCGTCACGCCTTCCGATGACTCAGGACGTGCCACCCAATGCCCTGGAATTCACCACGCCAAGCAGCGACTTGACGCTTGGGAAATTGCTGGATGTCAGTCTCGGACCAGAGAGTTTCCATGAATAAGCCATTCGTTCGCGAATCTGATCACGACGTGCGGCACTGTCCGTTTTGCGGCTCGCTGGGGCAGGCGGTCGGGCGAGTCACGCTCGATGCGTGGCTGAAGTCGGAGTCTCGCGGGCAGATCGGCGAGTCGGCGATGTTCTGCATTCAGCCGCAGAGCGAAGTCGCCTACTTCGACTCGTTCGAGCGAGTCGTGACGATAGACAAGTTGACTCGGCCAGCAATGTCGTCTGTGATTTCCACTGGCGAACCAGCAGTCTGCCTCGGCTTGGCGTAGTCTCAGCCAGTGTTGGCACTTCTTTGCTTGTGTCCCTGTCTGCTTCGCGTCTTTTTCAAGGGGCTGATCATGCGAAACGTCAAATGGTGCGCGCGGAGTCATTGTCGAGCGGGGGCCAGTTGGCCGGATGTGTTGGTTGGGAGCGGTTTGGTGATGGTGTTTGTATTGGGACTTGGGCTTCTGATTTTTCCGCAGACTGGTGGCCACGGTGGTGCCTCGCGACGCAGCCAGTGCAAGAACAATTTGAAGCAGTGGGGCTTGGCGTTACACAACTATCACGACACACATCTCTGCTTCCCGCCGTATGCGGGCGGAACAACAGCCAATGGCGAGCGACTCTCGGGCCGAGTGATGTTGCTGCCGTTTCTGGAGCTTGATCCGCTGTGGCAACAGATCGCGATGGCCCCTGGCCAAGGGGGCGATCCGATGAAGCTCAATCTCTCGCCGCCACCGGCCGGCGAGATTGAAGTATTTCTCTGCCCGTCCTCGTCGGTTCCTCGGCAGGTCGATGGGCAGTTCCATTCGAGTTATGCGTTCAGTGCCGGCGATCAGATCGACTTTGGATCGGGAGCGGCGGATTTTCCGAATCAAGAAAAAACGCGAGGTGCATTCGGCTGGCGGCATTGTCGACAAATCAGCGACTTCGCGGACGGGACCAGCAATACGATCTTGATGGCCGAGCGCGATCTCGGAAGCCCGACCGATCCGCGCGACATCTTTGGTCGAACCGCCGCCGTGGCTGCCATGAGTCCCGCCGACTGCGCGGCGACTGCGTCCGGCACCAACTATCTGGCCACAACTCCGATGCTTTCAGAATTGATGAGCGAACGCTGGTCGAGTGGGCATCCGTTTTATTCGGTCTTCACGACGGCCTTGCCTCCGAACAAGCCATCATGTGCCGCATCGGTTCCGCCCAGTGGTGCATCCGTTGGCGGCTGGTTCACCGCCAGCAGTCGGCATAAGGGTGGATGTCATGTGTTGATGGGTGACGGAACGGTTCGATTCGTGAACGAAAACATAGATGCTGGAGTCCTTTCGGCCAAAGAGCCGCAAAGCGATGGGCGCAGCAGTTTCGGAGTCTGGGGCGCGCTCGGAACGATCGACGGCCATGAGACTCTTGATTGCTGTTTGTGATGTGGACATGAAACAACACACGATCCTTTCTGAAACGCTCCGCCAACTCGACGTGGAAACACAAACTCGCCAACCGCTTGGACGACAAGCGGTTGGGTTTCGCTCTGGTTCGGACTGGGCTAGAGTCAGCGTTGCGATCAGAATTTGTTTGTTTTCAACCCCAATTCTTGCCTGAATCACGAAGTTCAATTCGCCCGATGCCTATTCGCTTTCGATGTCAGCATTGTCGCAAACGCAGCAGCATTTCCAGCCGCATGGCTGGACAGACTGTGGCTTGTCCGAGCTGTGGTCAGAAGACGGTGATCGTGGCCGAGGCTGCGCCCGATGATCCGTCGGTTTCGAAGCCGCCGGCCACGAAGCCGGTTCCGCAAGCCACGGCTCCCACAACTCCGCCGTCGGCGAAACGTGCGGTGCCCGTCGATCCCGGCCATTCTCCGAAGCCTGCTGCGCGAGGCGATGCGTTTGAGTTTCCAGATATCAGCCCAGCTCCCCCACCGGGGGCGAAGCTGCAAATTCAAGATGACTCCGGTTCCGTCGAATCGCGGCGGTTGTCGAAGTCGCAGCCCATGACGTTTGGCAGCCATTCGACCTGCGACATTGTGGTCGATGACTCCAGCATCGCGGCGATGCATGCGCGTGTGAGCTGGAACGGCAAGGCCTATGAATTGACGGCGGCTGGCAAGGACGGTGTTGACGTCAATGGCACGTTGGTCAAGCAACGAATCCTCAAGCACGGCGACGCGATCCGGATCGGTGACTTCGACATCTCGTTTGTCGATCCTGAAGCGGCCGACGACGATGGCGAGGATGCTGCCGACGCGATGTTCCAGTCGATTATGGAATTGGAAGAAGGCACGCCGATCAGCTTGGAAGCGATCGCCACCAATCTGCGGGAAATGGAGAAGTCGTCTGCGAAGAGCGTGACCGCATCGGCTCAACGACCCGCCGCGAAGGCTGGCAAGAAGGAAGACGAATTCGCCGGTGCGCCGCCAACGAATGAGTTGGATTTGGCTGATGTCGTCGAAGATGAGTTAGTTGAAGCCGATGAAGAACTGGAAGAGGCTGCGGACGACGAGTTGGAGGTTGCGGACGATGCTTCCGGGACGGTCGAAGAGGTGGCGGAAGAGCCGGATTCCCGGCCGATTTTCAAGAAAAGTGAACGGCTGAAAGAACAGCCGCCTCTGATGAAGTCGCCGTTGATTATGACATTGGGCATCGGTGGCGCTGTCCTGGCGGCGGCCGCGCTCGTCTTTTGGGTCATGATTGATCGCGACTCGACCGCCAAACAATTCGCCGAAGCCAAGCGGGAAGTCGATCAGGCGCAGTATCAGCCCGGCATCGTGAAGCTTGAGGAATTCATCAAGGCTCATCCAAGTCACCCGGTGGCTAACGGCGCGGACGGTGCGCGCGTTCTGCTCAGCCGAGCCAAGGTCGAAAAGGAATTGGTCGGTTCTCCCAACTGGGCGAACGGCCTCAAGGCACTCAACGACTTCATCACCGATCACCGCGAGAAAGATTACTTCGTGAATTTGCACGACGAGGTAGTCAAGTATGCGAAGCAGATCGCCGTCGGTGCTCCGAAGACTGCGGCGGGGAATCGGCAGACCGATTTGTTTCAGGTCTCGACCGATGCCGAGCAATTGATGGAGCGCTACAGCCCGACCGACGCTCCGCCGAAAGAGGCCAAAGCGGAAATTGCGAAAGTTCGCATCGAAGCTCAGGCTGCGATCCTGAAGGCCAACACCACCGATGAAACGCTCGCCAAGATGGCCGATGCGGTCAAGCAAAAAACGATCTTTCCGGCCTTCAAAGCGCGGCAACAGTTGCTCATTCGATATCCCGATTTGAAGGAAGATCGCAAAGTCGAAGCGGCTCTGCGGAAGGCCCTCGAAGCCTGTCGGCAGCAGGTGGTTCGCGAAGACTTGCGGCGTGACGCGGTCACCGACGATCCGATGCAAGCGTTGCCGAAACCATTGACGCTGGCCGTTCGTACGCGAGCACTCAGCGAAGAACAGACGGCAAATCGAGTCGTGTTCGCGTTGGGCCAAGACAGTCTATTCGGCATCGACAGCATTACGGGCGATCCGTTGTGGCGCCGCACGGTCGGCTTGAACAACCCGTTCTTTCCGATCGATTTGGAAATCTCAAAGTCGGCAGTCCTGGCCTTTGACACCGTCAGCAATCAACTGTTGATGCTCGATCGTCGCAGCGGTGATTTGATGTGGCGGCAAGCGATCGAACCGGTAGCTGGTCCGCCGCTGGTATTGAAATCAACTGGGCAGATTTATGTCCCGACGGCCGAGGGAATGCTGTATCGGATTGACGCTGAGTCGGGCCGCATCTCCGCGCGATTGAAGTTTCCACAGAAGTTGATGTCTCCGCCGATCGGCACTGCTGACGGAATTCACTTGCTGCTGATTGGAGATTCGGAGTTGGCCTATACGCTCACGCTGGACGGTTTGGAATGCAAACTGGTTTCTCATCTACGGCATCAACCCGGCACGATCGAAGTTCCGCCGTTCTCGCCGTTCCCGATGGGCCAATACGTGGTGCTGGCGGAAAACGATCAAGCCAACAGTTGCCGGCTGCGTGCCCTGGATGTAAGTCAACCGGCCAGCCGCGTGACCGACGTCGGGGAAGTCCGCGTCGAGGGTCAAGTTCACGACAATCCGGCGCTGCGAGGCAATCTGTTGTATGTGTTGTCTACGGAGCCGACTGGTCCGCGGTTGAGCGTATACAACGTGTCCGATGACAAAAATCAGAAGGCGTTTTCGCTCGACGCGACATTGCAAATTCCGTTCAAGTGGGGGGCGCGAGCCGATCTTGCCGCTGGTCCGGAAGGGCAGATTTGGTTCGCGGCTGAATCGCTTCGCAAAGTGCTGCTCAAAACCGGTAACCTGGTGTTGCAGTCCGAACAACAACAGATCGCCGTCGGCCAAAGCTTGCAGCCGGTGCAGCGGATCGGCCGGAATCTCTACATCGGCCGGCAACTGCCGATCAGTTCCGCCGTGCATCTGACGCAAGCGGACGGTGAGTCGATGCAGAGTAACTTCCGCACAATCGTCGGCGCAAGTTTGCTCGCGACAAACACCGGATCGGACGGGCAACTGGTTTGCGTTTCAAGCGGTGCGGATACGTTCTTGATCAGCGCCAATGAAGTCGCAAACGGCGGATTCCGAAATCGTGCGGAGCAGTCGCTGAAAATTCCCGAAAACTCAGTGGCACCGCTACAAGCTACGGCGTTGGCCGACAACCGCCTCGCCGTGTGGACGGGCGATGCCGAAGGGAAGCTGTGGGTCATTGGCCCGACCGGTCAGCCACAAGCCGAGATCCCGTTGCCGCAGCCGCTGGACTGTCCGCCGATCCGATTTTCCCAGGGTGTGTTGCTGCCATTACCCGGCAAGCTGGTGCTTGCTCGAACGGGCGGCCCGCCGTGCGATCCTTTTCTCGCACCGATCAACAACGACGGCGACAATGCTCGCCGCTGGAAGCACCTCATCGCGGTTGATGACGACCAAGTTTGCGTGATCGACAGTGTTGGCAAGATGTCGAAATTGCAGTATCGAACTGGTGCAAAAGCCTTTTTCCAAGTCGCCTCTGAAGTCGTTTATCAGCAACCAATCGACGTTGCTCCGACATTGCACAACGGCCGATTGATCACCGCTGACGCGGCTGGCACGCTGCGGGTGCTTGATGTCACCGCGATGGAAACGCGCGCCGAGATCGCTCTCGGAGCCGCAGTCTCGAAACCGGTCTGGGTCGCGGAACCGTTGCTGCTGGCAGAAGTTGGCCGTCAACGACTGGTCGCCTTCGACTCCGCGAAGCCGAAAGAGCCACTCTGGTCGCTCCCCCTCGAAGGGAACGGCATCGTCGGTGCGCCTGTGCTGATCGACGGCCTCTTAATCGCTGTGCAACAAAACGGCGATGTCCTGAAGCTCGATCCGAAGTCTGGCGAAATCAGCGAAAAGTTGTCCCTCGGCCAACTTGCCACGAACGGCCCGATCCGTCTGGGCAACTTGCTGACCGTGCTCACCGCCGACGGCAGCCTACATCACGTCGAGTCCCTCGTCCCGTCATTGGCTCAGGCCGCCAAACAATCGGTGAAACGTCCTGCGGCCACAACCGAAAAGCCCGAACCGACGACTCCGACTGAAGATAAACCCGCCGAACCAAAGCCGGCTGATGACAAACCGAAGGATGAGAAGCCCAAGGAAGATAAGCCTGGCAGCGACGATCCAAAGAAGTCTGAATCGGACGAGGAATCGAAATAGACTTCGTGCTTTTCCCCATTCGTGGTCTCCCTAAAGTTGTGGGAATTATTCCGAGTGCAATTCGAAAACATTCCGGAAACGTTAGAAAGACCACGGACGGAAACAACCAGCCGGAGTGACAACAATGCCGCCGTTACACGCGATTCCCGATTTAGTCACGACGGCGGTCCCGGACGACGAGCGGTTGTGGGTGCCGCAAGCGGAGAACGTTTGGTTTCGGCCGCTGTTGCTTAACACGGTGCAGGGCGAATGGGTCAACTTGCTGCGAGTTCGCCGGTCGGGAGTTCTCAGTCGTCATCGGCATCCGGCCCCAGTTCATGGCTACGTCATCAAAGGGACGTGGCGATATCTCGAACACGATTGGATCGCGAAGGTGGGCGATTACGTGTTCGAGCCACCCGGCGAAGTTCACACTCTGACCGTCGATTCGGCCGACGAAATGATCACACTGTTTCACGTCTGCGGCGCGTTGATCTATTTCGACGACCAACATAAAGCCTGCGGTTACGACGACGTGCATACGAAAATCGACATGTGCCAAAAGCACTTTGAAGCTGTGGGACTGGGTGCCGATTTTGTACGGCAGTTCATTCGCTGAAGAGCTGCCGCTATGTTCAACACCAACACCAACGCCATCGGCGTGGCCGCGCGCTGCTGGTGTCGCGGTTAAACAACCGCGCTACGGTCCCGCATGCGCTTCCGAGCGCAGGCTGTTGGCACGCCCTAGCAGTTCTTGAGTCGGGACGATCGTGGCGGCGGGCTGCATTTGATACGAGAACTCGTGCCGGTTCGTCAGTTGTGTCCCGAGCAGATTGTCCGAAAAGAAGTCAATGGGAGTCCATTGGTACCACGGGGTGCGAACTTTTTGCAGGGTCTTGAGTGTTTCGTAGCCATCTTTTTGTAAGACGATTTCTCGCGTGCCGTAATGCGTGAAATCGACCGAAGTCGGCGTTTCGCCTACTTCATCGCCGTCCAACAACACCCGCGCTCCCGGCGGATTCGAGTTCACCGTCAACCGCCGATGAACGCAGCCGGGCAAGAGGCTGAACGCCACACAAATGACCAACAACGTCCGACGATTGGCCGTTTGCAATCGCAGCGGTCGCTCCCTCTCGTATTTTGAAATTTGAGATTTGAGATTCACATTGCACCTCAGCGCTTCGGCGGCACGGGATACGATGGGATTTCCGACAAGCGGTTGGCTGGCGTCTGCGCCGGGCGATTTGGTTCTTCGTTTCTCACTCGGCGGGGTTCCAGTTCCGGCGCATCCTTCAAGCCGCTGGACCCTTTCATGGCTCCGCCGACGCCGAGGAGTTCCGGATGCCGCGCGATCTTGTCACTGAAGATACGTAGGTCGCGAATTACCGGCTCCAAGTTGCTCAGTAAGATCGAGATCGACTCAGTCGACTGATTCAGGTTGCGATACAACTGCGGGTCGGAGACGAGTTTTCGGAACGAGCCATCTTCCCGCGCGGCCAGTTTCGACAGCTTGGCTAACTCGGCGGAGAGCGTATCGAAGTTGCTCAGACCGCGGTCGAGCTTGGCGATGATTGGTTCCGCTCGTTCGGCCAGCGGGCCGGTGATGTTTTGGAAGTTGTCGAGATTTTGTTGAGCCGACGCACACATGCGTCGTGCCAGCGCGACCGTTTGCTTGGCTTCGTTGGCCAGCTCCGGCAACGCGGCGAGCGTTTGTCGCAGATTCTCTTGGTTGCGCGGATCGGCCAGCAGCTTGTTGCTGGCCTCCAGGGTTGTGCGGGCTTGCTGCATCGTCTGCGTGAACTCACCCAACGCGATCGCTGTTTGATCGACCACCTGCTGCAAATTTCCATTCTTGCCGTCGAGTAATGAGTTGACGTTGACCGCCACTTTGCGGAACTCGGTGCTGGTCTGCTCGAACGACCCGATTGCTTCGATCAAACGTTTTTCCATGCGGTTTACGATCGAAAACGGATCAGACGGCATCTGTCCCTCAAGCAGCGTGCCGGGCTCAAGCCATTGATCGCTCTTGCCCGGAATTAGCTCGATCGCCGAATCACCGAGCAACGATGTGGAGAGAGTCGGCTTGGAGTCCGCTCGAAGTTTGATGCGGTCGCGGATGTCGATGATCACGCCGACGCCGCCGTGTTCATCGTCCAGTTCGACCTTTTGCACGGTCCCAATTTTGATCCCGTTGATCTTCACCGGCGACCCGGCATACACCCCTGGAGCCGACTCGAAATGCACGGCGATCTGATACGTCTTTTCCCACAGCGAGTCCAATTCGCCCACCGAAAAAATCATCGCACCGATCAGCCCACAGGCGATCAGCACAAAGAGACCTACTCGGAATTGAAGTTGGCGTTCAGTCATGGTTAGGAAATGCCGAATAACGAAATACCCAATGACGAAAGAATCTCAAATGACGAATGGCGAATGACGAAACCCGTCATTGCTGGCCGCAATTGTGTCATTGGAAGTTCCTTCGTCATTCGAGTTTCGTCATTCTTTCGTCATTGGGTATTTCGACATTCGTCCTTCGTGCTCATGCCGCTGCGAGTTCCAGAATTCGTTCGCCGGCGTGGCCGTTGACGAACTGGTTGACTCGCGGGTCGGGTGAGGCAAAGGCTTGTTTGGTGGTTCCTTCAAACACGATTTGCGACTCGTGCGGATTGAGTCGCGATAGCGGGTAAAACATGACGATGCGATCGGCCGTTTTGCGAACCGTGGACATCTCGTGAGTGACGACGATGCTCGTCACTCGGCGGCGCTCGCGAGTTCGCAGGATCAGTTCGTTGATGATGTCGGTCATGATTGGGTCCAGTCCGGTCGTCGGTTCGTCGTACAGCACGATCTCTGGATCGAGCGCCAACGCACGAGCCAGTCCAACTCGCTTTTTCATGCCGCCGGATAATTCCGCTGGCTTCTTGTGGCAGGCGGAAGACGGCAGGCCGACATCTTTGATTCGTTCGTGGACGACGTCCTCAATTTGCCGTTCGTTCATCGCGGTGTTTTGCCGAAGTCCGAAGGCAACGTTCTCGAACACGGTCATGCTGTCGAACAACGCCGCCCCTTGAAACAAGTAACCAAACTTCAGCCGCTCTTTGTGCAATTCTGCTTCGGATCGTTGTTTCAGTGGCCGACCAAACCACGCCACTTCGCCGCGGGTTGGCTCCAACATCCCCATGACTAGCTTGAGCGTCACGCTTTTGCCGCAGCCCGATTCACCGATGACCGCCAACGTCTCGCCCGGATACACCGCCAGCGACACGTCGCGCAGGATCGCCTGCGATCCGAACGAACGAGAAACCCGGCGCAGTTCGATGATCGGTTCACCGAACGCAGTGAGTTGGTCGAATTGAGTGAGGTCGTTTGTCATGGGGAGTTATTTTAGTGTCGAGTGGCGAACTGTTTGTCGCGAGCGTTGTCTTTCTAACAGCTCGCAACTCTCAACTCTCAAAACAGCGACACGGGATCGGGCCACAGGATGTAGTACAGCTTCGACTGAAACATGCCGATGAAGAAATCGAGAATCAAAATCGCCAGAAACGACGAGACGAAGGCATGAGTTGAAGCTCGGCCGACCCCTTCGGCTCCGGCTCCGCAGTGAAAGCCTTGATGGCAGGAAACGACGGCGATAGCCGCTCCGAAAAAGAAACTCTTCGCGATACCGCACATCACATCGAAGATCGCGATGAACTGCTTGGTGTGCAGCCACCAATAAAAATTGTCGATGCTCAGCACCTGTGTGCCGATCAGCCAGCCACCGAAAATCCCAACGGCATCAGCAATCGCGGTGAGCAGTGGAATCAGACAGAAGCACGCCAAGAAACGCGGGACAACGAGATATCGCATCGGGTCGGCACCGAGCGTTCGCAAGGCGTCGATCTGCTCGGTGACCCGCATCGTGCCGAGTTCCGCCGCCATTGCCGAACCGACTCGGCCAGCCAACATCACGGCAGCCAGAGTTGGTCCCAATTCGCGAACCAGTGAGGCGTTGATCGCGGCTCCGAGTTTCGATTCCATTCGCATAAAATGGAACTGGTCATAGCCTTGCACGGCCAACACCATGCCGATGAATAGACCGGTCACGCCCACAACAGGAATGCTGCGCACGCCGATCTCGTAAAATGTTTGATTCAGCACGCTGGCTCGTGGCAGACCGGCGAGCATGGCTCGCCACATCTGCCAGGTGAACAGCGACAAATCGCCAAGCGCAGAAACCATTTCAACGACCACTCGCCCGAGCCAGTGGATCGGAGTGTCGTGCGGTGGTGAGATAGGAACGGAAGCCATCCGTGGCTGCTCGCGAAGGGACACGATATTCATGACGCTGCCGAAGCGACAATTCCTTCGGCATCTTGAGAAACTCGGTGGGAACCTAGCCCAATCGGCTAATCGTGGCGAGATCGGTTTCCACGGTGTCGTCCGCTCTCCCCGAGAGCGGAAAGGCGAACGGCACGATTCACCCGTGCCGTGAAACTTCGTCTGACGGGTTCAGAATGAAAACCCACCGCTAATGACGGCGGAAGGTCCGAGATCGCGGTCGCCGAGGCCGGAGCGGAATTCGAGTTTGCGGGACCAAACAAAACCTCCTTCGAGGTACCAGTTGAGTCCTTCTTTTTGGACCAACTCGATGCCAAGCAATCCTCGCAAGTCGCTGTACGACACGACGTCGTTCACGCCGTTGTTTCGTTGAAAGGCCCAAGATCCGCCGCCGAAATCCCCCGCCAGATAGAGCCAGCGGCCGTTGTCGCGATCGCCGGAGTAACGCCACGAGATTTTCGGACGAGGGATCATCAGTTCCAATTTGTAGCAATCGTCGGGTGCGTAAATCAGACCGACCAAGGGGACAATGCCGACATTTTCGCGAGCGTAATATCCAACACCGCCGGCGAACGTCAGCGCATTGGTCGCTTTATAAAACGCCAGCACGCGAGCTGGGACTCGGAACGCGCCGTCACTCGTATTCTTGCCGTCGGTGAAGAGACTGGGAATCAGTGCGCCGGCGATTGTCCAACGATCGTTTAGCGGCAGGCCGAAGTCGATTTCTAAACCGCCATCATAGGTTTGACTCGGCAAATCAAGACCGGTTGGGCGATCCCAAAAGTGAGCGGCAGCGCGGGGCTTCAGCCAAATCGCCGGGAACTCAGAGAACTCGATCGTCCCGCCGGCGGAAACTGTGTTGATCCCCAAACCATCACTGCCGCCAGACAAGTGCGAAGCCCACAAACGAGTCTGCGACCAAACGATGAACGGCTTCGTCTCGTCGTTCTCGAACTCTTCCGGACGCAAATCGCCCTCGTCCAACAGCGGGTCGTTCCAGCGTTCGTCGGGCCACGGCTCGACATTGTCGCGAGTGGTCCCACGCGCTCGTCGGCGAACCGCATCATCGTTGAGAGTTTCATCACTTAGCGGAAATTGTATTCGCCGAACTGGCGGCTTCGACCGAAAAGACTCCGAATGATCCGTATCCGAGTCCGATGAAGTCCAGGGTTCAATCGCATCCAAAGAAACCGGACTGGAGCGTGAATGTCGGCGATCGCTTTGCAGTTCGCGCCGATTATTGCGCGGTCCGCGATTCCAACTTCGTTCATCAGATTCTTCGTCTGAAAACGCCATCGAGACGTGGAACAGTCCGAGTCCAAAAAACATGCATACCAGGCGAGACACGCCAAACCAATTCGATGCCCTCATGCGGAGCTGATGTCTGACGCCGACATTTGTTAAAGGCACCGACATGGCAAACCAGGTGAATAGCGAACTTTGGAAAGGCCGGAGCCACTTGGCTGTCGGCGACGACTACGGGGCTTGCGTGTAGTGGTGAACCGCATCGCCACGTTTTTTGAGCGATTAACTCACGTCAACTGTTAGATCGGCAATTCGCCCGCACTCAGGCCGTGCTTGTTCAAAAAATCTTTTTTCACATCACTGGCTGAAAGAGGCGGCAGAAATTTTCTAAGACGATTTCGAATCGAGGACGCCGCGACCAGACACCTGGCTTGATCCACAAGGCGTCAGTAACGTCGCGGTCAAATTGCTCGGCCAACTGATTGGCTAGCGGTCCGTCGAGGAGGGCCACGCCGACCTCGAAGTTGAGGAATAAGCTGCGGCAATCGAGATTCGCCGAGCCGACAAGCGACCAGTGGCCGTCGATCGTCAGCGTTTTCGAATGCAAAAGGCCGCGTTGGTATTCGTAGATTTCGACTCCCGCCGCCAACAACGAATCGTAGGCCGAGCGGCCGGCATATCGCGTGGCGATGTGACTGAAACGCCCGGAAACCAGCAGCCGAACGCGGACACCTCGCAGCGCCGCGTTTTCCAACGCAGTGACGAACGTCGAAGGGGGGACGAAATACGACGTTGTCAAAAGAATTTGCTGTTTCGCTTCGTTGATCGCCTCCAACTGGATCGCCTGCATGACCGCCAGATCCTCATCTGGACCACTGGCGATTGTGTGCGCGATCGTCGATCCACCGGACGGGACGTCGGCGAACGAATCGCGAGTAAACAGCGACTCGCCGGTCGCGAACAACCAGTCTTCGGCGAAGACGTTTTGCAATCGCCAGACTTCCGGGCCAACGATCCGTAAATGCGCGTCTCGCCAAAACCGGTGCTGGGGGTCGCGGCCGATGTATTCGTCGCCGATGTTCATGCCGCCGGTAAACGCCACTTGGCCATCGACGACCGCGATCTTGCGGTGATTCCGCAGGTTGAATGACCAACGTTCGCGAAACGTCTGGCCCGGGAGAAACGTCGCCACCTGAATTCCCGCCTCGTGCATCGGGTGAAAGAATCGCCGCGTCAGCCACCACGATCCGAGTCCATCGTATAGAAACCGCACGCGCACCCCCTCGCGAGCCTTTTGAATCAACAGATCGCGCAGCCGAGTACCGGTCTTGTCCGGTTGCCAAATGTAATATTCCA
Organism: Planctomyces sp.; assembly: GCA_031375695.1. Lineage (GTDB taxonomy): Bacteria > Planctomycetota > Planctomycetia > Planctomycetales > Planctomycetaceae > SXKJ01. The sequence continues at coordinate 8,378 of JANMIF010000599.1, read as the reverse complement.
GATGAATCGACTGGCGTGCGTCTCGGATCGCTTGTTCGATCAAACCGAGCGTGCGGTTCGTGTCGGTCAGCAATTCGATTTGATTGCCGCGAGTCGGTTGCCATCCGGTGATTCGCTCGGCCAACCGAGCCAAGCAGCGAGTTTCCGGCCGCGCATCGTCGCTCACCTGCCAAACAAACTCTGCAGGTTCGGGGCGGAGTTCGGCACATTGCAGCGCCAATTGTCGCATCGACGATCGTCGCCGCTCAACACGATTGATTCCGAACGCCAAGAACAACAGCGCTCCCGCCACAGGCAGAAACAGGATCGCCAGCATCCAGGCCACGCTCGACACCGGCTGCCGCTTCTTCACCAACAGCACGACCGGCAGCAACAGCCATGTCAGGCCGTAACCCAAAATCGACAACCACAGACTGAGATGCCACATGACTCAACACTACCACTTCCAATCGCGGATGCCATTCAAATTCCGAATGCACTCAGCCGGCCAGCGGCCTTCGTGCAGGTCGATGATTGTTTGAGCGGACATTTGCAACGTGTCGTGCCGAGATTCTTCGTCCAGCCCAGCGAGATGCCCACAGACCAACACGTTGTCCAACTTCAACAACGGACTCTCCAGCGACAGCGGCTCCTTTTCAAAAACGTCGAGGCCCGCAGCCCGCAGATGTCCCGATCGGAGTGCCTCGCACAGCGCCGCGTCGTCCACCAGCGCGCCGCGAGCCGTATTGATCAACGTTGCTCCGGGCGGCATCTTGGCGAGCGTCGCGGCGTTGATTAGGTGCTTGACCGATTGATCCATCGGTAAATGCAGCGAGACGTAATTCGACCGCGACATCAAATCGTCGAACGATGTTAGTTCGATCTGCCACTGCTCGGCGAATTCGCGATTCGGGAATGGATCGAATGCGAGCACGTTCATCCCCAGACCGCGCGCCCGCGTCGCGACGGCACGGCCGATGCGGCCCAAACCGACGATCCCCAGCGTTCGGCCCATGACTCGCGGGGTTGCAACATGTTGCCAGATATTGGCTCGCACCTCGCGATCACGGCGTGGCAAGTCGCGAGCCAGCGACATCAGCATCGCGATCGTGTGTTCGGCCACAGCGTGATGATTCACGCCCGGAGTTGTCGCCACCACGATCTTTGCCGCGTCGCAAGCCGGCAAGTTGACTGCATCAAACCCAACGCCGGTTCTCGCGATGACTCGCAACTGCGGATTGGCTGCGATCACCTTCGGCGTATACGGCTCGGACCCAGCGATGCATGCCACGCAATCGGTCAGATCGGCGATCAAGTTGTCTTCGATGGCCAAACTACGCGAAAAATTGGCGATCTTCGTTTCGAAGCCAGCTTTCGCCAGCATCCCGTGATGCGGACCTTCGTGGCCAACCATCGAAGTGACCAGAACTTTCAGAGGCATGTTTGACTTTCCCAATAATCTGTGGCACACGCGGTTTGCGTGCAGCCGATTTGTTGCTTACTAGCCCGAAACGCCAGCGAGGATAAGCGCTCCGCAAGACTCCAAAATCCTCGTTTCTTGGAGCGTTCGCCCTCGCTCACACTGTGAGTTAGTGGCTGATGCGAAGATCACATCAACCACTTCAATCGCACCGTAGCATTTGCCGATTTCTTTCGCGAGACTCTCGCTTCATTTGATCCAACTTGGAGACCGACCACATGGACCCCGTGAATCTGCTGAAGGATCTTGTCGCCATTCCAAGCGTCAACCCAATGGGGCGCGACTTGACCGGGCCGGAGTATTTTGAAAAGCGAGTTTCCGATTACCTTGAAGCGGCATTCAAAACACTCGATGTGTCCTACCAGCGCATCGAAGTGGCTCCTGGCCGAGCGAACTTGATCGCCCGATTCGATTCACCAGGGGCGACGCGAACCATACTGCTGGATGCGCATCAAGACACCGTTCCAGTCGACGGATACATTGGCGATCCTTTCAACGCGGAGATTCGCGACGGCAAGCTCTTTGGTCGAGGCAGTTGCGATGTGAAAGGTGGCTTGGCCGCAATGCTGTCGGCCTTTGCTCGTTTGGTCCAAGAAAAACCGGCGGGCGCGGCGAACGTGATTCTGTCCTGCACCTGCGACGAAGAATCAACTTCGCTCGGCATCAACGATCTCGTCACGTTATGGTCCGATCCAAAGAAGGCGGGATCGATCATCGGTCGGCCGCCGGACGTGGCAATCATCGCGGAGCCGACTCAGCTTGACGTTGTCGTTGCACATCGCGGAGCCACACGCTGGAAGATTCGGACGACCGGCCGCGCCTGCCACAGTTCGTCGCCGCACGAAGGTGTCAACGCGATTTACAAAATGGGACGAGTCCTGACCGCCCTGGAAGAATTTGCCGGCAAGCTGCCGTCGATGATCCCCACGCATCCACTCTGCGGCCCAGCGACGCTGAGCGTCGGGCGGATCACCGGCGGCATCAGCGTCAACACGGTTCCTGACAGTTGCGAGATCGAGATCGATCGCCGAGTCATTCCCGGCGAAGACGGTTGGGACGCAATCAAACAGGTCAAGGAACATTTCGCCAAGCGACTCGACTTTGAAGTGGAGCACTTGCCGCCGTGGATCGTCGGCATCTCGCTATCCGATGAACACAACGGCGCTCCCGGTGACGAACTGCTGACACACATTAGCAAGTTCGCCGGATCGCACCGAAAGGTCGGCGTTCCGTATGGCACTCATGCGTCGCGAGTTGCCGCCGCCGGAGTGCCGTCGGTCGTGTTCGGGCCTGGAGATATCGCTCAAGCACACACCGTCAACGAATGGATCGACATCGAACAATTGCAAATGGCGACTGATGTCTATTTCTCATTTTGCACGGCCGCAATCTGACTCCACCAGTGCCCCACTGCAAAAATCGCAAAAAACGTCTTGACCCGTTTGTCGAAAGCGGCCTAATGTCCCGCCCCGCTTAAGAGCACCCGTCCATTCCGACAGGTGTCGCGAGCGCCCCTTCGAGTTTTCCTCTCGCGATCCCCATTCCTCACCGAGCCGCTGTCGAATCAAGGCGGATGCCTCGGCCCATCGACTCTCCCACGAAAAGGATTCGTTCCATGAAGCGACTCTCACTCCTGGCGACAGCTGCGTTGCTGTCGAGTTTGTCCGGATGCTGTTGTGGCTGGCCTTGCGGTCCCTGCGGCGGCGGCGGCGGCGGCGGTTGCGGCCCCGGTGGCTGCCAGTACGGCGCTCCAGCTGGTGCCCCAGCGTATGCTCCGCAAGGAATGTATCAGACCTATGACTCGGTCACCGGCTTGCCGGTCCCGACAACAACGGCATACGCGCCAACCGCGCCGGCCGTTTCTCTTGGCCCGATGGAAGCCTTGCCGACGTACCGGTAAGCGATCGGCGGTTCCCAATCGAAATCCCCGATTCTGCGGGGGCGAAATCTGTGTTGAGGCCGGATCATTCCGACCTGCAAGACCGACTCCGCCCCCGTTGTCGTTTGCGCTCTAACTCGACGCGTTAGCGAGGGTGAGCGTTCCATGACATTTCCAATTCCAAGTCGTGATCGTCAGGCTTCATTCATCGGGACTGTTTCGATAAGAAACGTATCGGCCAGCAATAAACCAAACGCCCTCCGGCTCGCCTGGGACGATGGTGAATGAAGGATCCTTTCAATGTCCGACGTGGTTTCGACGAAACAGCACCGTGTGTTAGAAGCGGCTCAAGGTTATTTGACGTTAGAGTTGCCGGACGCGGCGTTGCGCGAATTGCTGACATTCGTCACGGAATCCGAAACGCCGGTGGCCTGCTGGCAGCTTCGAGCGGAAGCTCACCGAGCGAAAGGTAACTGGGAAGATTCGCTCCACTGCTTTGAACGAGTCTTGCCGCATGTCGACCGGCCGGTCGAAGTGCTGATGGGCATGGCTTGGTGTTTCAAGCGGACTGGTCGGCTGGACAAAGCGATCGACGCCATGCGGCAGGCGTATCAAGCGTCGCCCAAGCAAGCGATCGTGCTCTATAACCTCGCTTGTTATTTCTCGTTGGCAGGAGAAAAAGAAGAGTCGCTGTCGTGGCTGGGCCGAGCACTTCGCTTGGACCGGTCGCTCCGAAAGTTGATCCCCGATGAAACCGATTTCAATCCGATCCGCAACGATCTGGATTTTCAATATCTGGTGCAGTTGGCGGAATCGAAGGAACAGCCCAGTTCGTAATTTGGGCCTCTGGCCCAACCGTTCGCGCGTGGTCGAGTCGAATCGCTCGCCAACCGAGCCACAACACGAGCGCTCCACCACTGGAGACGAGCCACCACATCGTGGCCGATGACAACCAAGCCGTTCGCTCCGCCCGAGGCGACCAGTCCAGCTGGCCAGCTAGAATCAATGGCGCAAATCGCCACTGTCCCGCTTGATCGGAATAGCCATAGCGTTTGAAGAAGTAACCGGTCGCTGAGACGAAATCGACCAGCACATTGCTTCCTGTCCGTAGGCCCGGTGGAAGCTCCGAGCACACGACAACCACGGGATTCTGCTGTGCGTCATCGACGTACAGCCACGCCTCATACAGTCGCTCAAAGCCAAACGGATTCGGGCCTGGCGGCAATTCGATCAATCGCCGCACATGCCCGCGCAGCGTCACTGGCTGGCCGTGATAGGCGGCAGGCGAACGATGCAGGTCCACGAATGTGGGAAACTCCGTATTGGCACGACGAAAATAAAATCGCAGCGCCGGATCGATTCGCACGACCGCCAGTCGTTCGCTTTCAAATCGCTTGGCTGCATCCCGCAGCTGACTCGGCGAGACCTCTCTCGCGTGGTTCAAGATCGCAAAGTACCCGTTCACCTCTTCCGGTCGAATCCCGCGGGACGGCACATTCGCATCGGACTCGGACGTTGCCGCTAGCCACAGCGGGTCGAGGGCTATCGAATCGACTTCGTCCGCGCGACTCAACGACCCCGCCGTCATCGCAACCACTAACCAAACAGAATTGACGATACGAAACATGAATTCGAACTTCTGGCTTGCTGGTCGTACTTGGAGATCAAAGTGTGAATGACGAATTCCTCCCCGCCATTCCGCTTTTCCTTCCCTCATTTTTCGAACATTCAGATTTGATACAACCGGGCAGCCGATCTTTCCACGCCACAATCCCCGCCGCAAGGCTTCAACGAATCGATATCACTCCACATCGCGAATTCTCCGGCTACACTTCCGCCCCGAATCAGTTTTTCGGGGGCCGAACATTCCGGCTGGCTGACTTCACAATGGGAGACTTTCATGCGTCACATCGCGGCTCAGGTGGTACTGTTCGGCTTGGCCTGGACCTTGTCCAGTTCGGCATTTGCTGACGATACGCCGGTGAAATGGGATCGGATCAAACTCGAAGAAGTTTTTCGTTCCGAAGGGGTGGCAGTGGCCGACATCAACAAAGATGGCCGTCTCGACCTGATCAACGGCGAAGCGTGGTACGAAAACCCCGGTGACGCGAATCTGTTCAAAACTGGCAACTGGACCATGCACTCGTATCGGGCACGCGGCATTAAGCGATTCATCGCCGACGGCGCGTATTCGGACAGCTTCGCGTTGTGGACAAACGACATCAGTGGCGACGGCTGGCAAGACATCATCGTGGTCGGCTTCCCTGGAGTGCCGTGTCATTGGTTTGAAAATCCGCAAGGCAAACCTGGCCCGTGGGAGCAACACGAAATCTGGCACAGCGCCGCGAATGAGACGCCGCAGTTCCTCGACATCACCGGCGATGGCAAACCGGAATTGATCATGACGTCCGAGCCAGAGCAGATGATCGGCTATCTCGAAATCCCGCCCCACGTCGAAGCCAAGAAGAAATGGAATTACACACAAGTCAACGGCGAGAAGCTCGGCCCGCAGCTCGCGCATCGGTATTACCACGGACTCGGTGTCGGCGACGTGAACAAAGACGGGCGGATGGACATCGTCATTCCGCACGGCTGGTGGGAACAACCGGTCAAGCCCAACGAAGGCCCCTGGGTGTTACACAAACACGTCCTCAAGGGGGACGGCGAAGGGAACCCGGAAACCTGTGCCGACATTTTCGTCGATGATCTCGACGGTGACGGCGACAACGACATCCTAATGAGCGCTGCGCACCATATCGGCGTCTGGTGGTTCGAGAATGTTGGCGGTTCACCGGATCCGAAGTTCAAACAACACGTCATTGATGACACGTTTTCGCAAACTCACGCTCTGCATTACCAAGACGTCAACGGCGACGGCGTCAAAGACCTGATCACCGGCAAACGGTTCTACGCTCACGGTTCTGGCGGCGATCCCGACGCGAAAGGGGAAGTCGTGATGGTCTGGTACGAAGTGAAAAAGACCACCGGAAAGCCGCCGCAATTCACGAAGCACAAAATCGAAGCCGGTACTGACACCGGCGTCGGCACTCAGTTTTTCGTCGGCGATTTCAACGGCGATAAACTGCTGGACATCGTGCTGTCGAACAAAAAGGGAACGAACCTGATTTTGCAACGGCGCTGATTTCCAAATCTCAAATCTCTCAAATCAAAGGACACCCATGACCCAACGAATCGTGATGCGCACAGGCGAAGCCCTCGTCGAAGCCGCTCCCGCCTGGTCGGCCGCTGAACCCGAAGTGATCATCGGCGAACTCGACGGTCCCGTCGGGATTGCGATCGCCAATTTGATCGGCGACCAGACCAAAGGTCATTCGCGAGTCTTCGCAATCCTCAACTGCGACGTGCAGGTTCGCCCGGCCACGGTCATGGTCAGCAAGGTCACGGTCAACAGCGAGAAATACACGAACATCCTGATGGGAACGGTTCAGGCTGCGATCGCCAACGGAGTGCTCGATGCCGTCCGAGCCGGTGATATCCCGAAGGAAAAGGCCAACGATCTCGGCATCATCGTCAGCGTGTGGCTCGACCCATCGGTCGTGAATGAAAAGATCGACCACGCGATCCTGTTTCAAACGCATCGAGCCGCAATGGCCAAAGCGATTCACAAAGCCATGCACTGCGAACCGTCCATCGACTGGCTGCTCGAAAACCAGGACAAGGTCACGCACTGCTTCCACCAGATGGCGCTGGACGGACAGATTTGATGCGTCGTTTAACCGCAAGCCCCAGGCGAGCGCGGCGTTTAACGTGAATTCGGCGGGACCGCGCACCGGCGGCTTGCGGTTAAACGAGTTGTCCCGCTTTCACGATTCCCGCCTGCATCACGGCAACAAACTTTGAGCGGTCTTGCAGCACGGCGATGTTCTTGACGACGTCGCCGTCCACGATCAGCAAGTCGGCCAGCTTACCAACTTCGACTGTCCCGAATTCGTCACTGCGTCCGAGAATCTCCGCTCCGGTCTTTGTCGCGCACTTGATCACCGTCAGCGGATCGAGGCCGACAAAAGTGACGAAGAACGACAGCTCTTTCGCGTAGTCGCCATGCGGATTCCAGGCGAAGCCGTAATCACCCCCCATGCCCAGCCGCCCGCCCGCCTTCAAGATTCGCCGAGCCGATTCCGCACCACCGTCGAGCGTTTCTTGATGCCCGTCGATCACCGCTTGAGGCAACCCGAATTCCGGGCCGCGCTCGATGCTCATCAATTCAAAGTACAACGCCGGGACGCACGGCACATCGCGAGCCAGCAGCATTTCCAGAGCCTCGTCGTCCATGAACGTCCCATGTTCGATCGCGTCGTATCCAGCTCGCAGCGCGTTCTTGATTCCCTGGGTTGCTCGGCAATGCCCAGTGACTTTCTTGCCGTGATTGTGAGCCATCCCCACCACCGCGTGCATTTCTTCAAACGTCATGCACAGCGTGTGATGATCGTTCGTGTTGGGTGCGGCGGCGTCACCAGTCGGATAAGTCTTGATCCATTCGACACCATCTTTGACCAGCTTCCGCACGGCCGATCGCGCTTCGTCTGGCCCATTGACCAGCAGGATCAAACCTTCCATGCCGATCCGCCGAAAATCGGGATTCCAATCCATCAGCCCACCGACGCCACAAATCTCACGACCGCTGGCCGCCAATCGTGGACCGGGACAAAGATCGCTTTCGATCGCCTTCTTCAGCCAGACATCGATGTTAAACAAACTGCCGCCGCTGCGAGCAGCCGTGTAACCGCACTCCAGCGCCAGCTTCGCATTCCCAGCGGCCAACAACGTGACGTATTCGACCGGATATTTGATGTCGAGGTCTTCCAGCGCCGCGACGTTGAAGTACGTCGGATGAAAATGAGCCTCAACCAGGCCGGGCATGATTGTACCGCCGCGAGCGTCGATCACGGTCGCGTCACGAGACAACAGCGGTGCCGCATCTTCTCGCCCAACGAACGTGATCTTGCCATCTTCGACGACGACCGCGCCATTCGGAATCGGCGCGGCCCCGGTCCCATCAACGATCTGGCCGTTGCGAAT
>JANMIF010000548.1:0-2018 GCA_031375695.1 Planctomyces sp. | reverse complement strand
GGCTCGGACATCGGGCGCCCAAAGTCGCCGAGCAAAAACTTCCGGCCTGGCTGTTGCTCAAGTCGGATGCGAAACAGAATGGACGAAATCACAGTGCTGAATCCACGCTGAAGACGGCGAAGCACGCGCGCGCGATCGCTTGGTCGAATGCGGAAGCGGGTTATCGGGACGGTCAATTCGCGGCGGATGTGGCGGCCTGGACGGCGGTGAATTCGGCGTTGGCCAATGCAAGGGAGAAAAGGCAAGGGAGAAAAGGGGACGCAGCCAATACTGTTCGGCACGACGATTGCTAGACGCCAGCGAATATCTGGACATACATACCCTTCAGTCGATTGGCGATGACCGCCTCAAGATTCTCGCACTTCGGCACACCGTTTGCGCCAGCTTCGATCGAACGAATCAGTTCTGTCAGGATGGCAGGAGGCGGCTGTGGCTCGGAAGAAACGCGACAAGATTCAAGAACGGGACATCGGCGGGTTGAAGTATTTCGACCAGCTCGCGCCGCTGTTGGAGCGGCTGCATGATGACGGTTGTCTGCGGGATAAAGCCGGCAATCGGACGCTGCACTATGATCAGTATTGCATGCTGGTGCTGTTATATCCTTTCAATCCGATTTGCTCGTCGTTGCGGGCGGTGCAACAGGCGTCGGAACTGCCCAAGGTCCAGAAGCTGTTGGGTTGCGAGCGGGCGGCGTTGGGGTCGCTGTCGGAAGCGGCGACGGTGTTTGATCCGGAACGGCTGATCGAGATCATTCAGGAACTCGGCGGCCAGTTGCAGCCGATCGCCAAGAATGCGCGGCTCAAGGATGTCACGCTGGGCAAGACGTTGACGTTGGTCGATGCCACGTTGCTCAAGGTGTTGCCGCGCGTGATGGCGGCGTCGGTGCTCAAGGCCAAGACCGGCAGCGGCATGGTGAAGTGGCGGTTGCATTCGCAGTTTGAAGTGGACCGCTACGTTCCGTCGCGGATCGACGTGACTCGCGACGGCGGCGGCGACAACGATGAACGCTCGGCCTTCGAGCGGACGATTCAGGCCGACCGGCTGTATGTTCTGGATCGCGGTTACGCGAAGTTCTCGCTGTTCAACGCGATGCACGCGGCGCAGAGCAGTTACGTCTGCCGAGTCCGCGACAACAGCGTCTACGAAGTGCTGGAACAGAAGCCGCTGACCGAGGCGGATCGCGCGGCGAACGTGCTCTCGGATCAGCTCGTGTTACTGGGCCAAAGCTCGAAGAAGAACGATCGGTCCAATCACTCGATCCGACTGGTGATCATCCAGATCAAGCCGCACGTTTCGGCCGGCAAGTACCAAGGTGGTTCGAGTGGCGTGGACTCCGACGGCCACTTGCGGATCGCGACGAACCTGCTGGACGTCCCCGCCGAAATCATCGCTTTGCTGTATCACTATCGCTGGACAATTGAGATTTTCTTCAGAACCTTTAAACAGTTGCTGGGCTGCCGGCACTTGATCAGCCACAGCCAGAACGGCATTCAGATTCAAACGTACTGCGCGATCATCGCGTGCTTGCTGATCAGCCTGTGGACCGGCCGTAAGCCGACGAAGCGGACGCACGAAATGCTCTGCTTCTACCTGATGGGCTGGGCCGACGAAGCCACCTTGACCGCTCACATCGCCAAACTGCACCAGCACGACGCCGCGAAAATTCGCTGATCTCGTTTTCGAGGATCAGCGCACGAACAACGTCCGTGCCCCTTTCTGCTGCGCGCTCATTGACGTACGCCAGTCACTCGCGTCCGGCTCACGCACTCCGAGAGGCGGCGATCATCGCAAATCGACCGTTAAGATGTTCTGTACAGGTTCCACGACGCCACTAGCAACCATCGTGCCGAACAGTATTGGCTGCGTCCCCTTTTCTCTTCCCCTTTTCTCTTCCGCAATTCGGCGGCACTTTACCGTCCCCGCCGGATCACGCCTAGTGAAACTTGGATGGCCCCTTTCTTTTTGCCTCATTCTGCTGGTAAATTCGTCGCAAAGACTCCCTCTCGGACTTTAAGGGT
>JANMIF010000533.1:0-5573 GCA_031375695.1 Planctomyces sp. | reverse complement strand
TGACGTTCGGCTTCGCGAACGGCATGCAGGTCGAAGTTCAGTAAGAAACGGTGCGTCCGGAGATTGTCAGCGGCCAGTTCCTGCGTGCCCACGGCAAGCTGCCCGTAAATCCCCATGTCGCGAAGCAACTCAGGTTCGTTTCGTAAGTCAGAAACACGAGCGAGCCGTACCCAGATTCCATGTGCGGATTGCTCGTGAATCCACTGCCGCAGTTCCTCGACAGGCAGGTCTTGGTTTTTCGGCCAAAGCTCATCGGCAATGATCACGATGCGTTCAATCGTCACGATCTTTTGTTCGACGAGCTGGAAGTTGAGTTGCATGCTCCCGATTCCGGCCGCGTCCTGCCAGTATTGCGGATGACGCACGAGGGCCACGGAGCGGTAGTTGAAGACGGTGGTTTCACGCAGCAGTCGCTCATAGGCAATGCGCCAAGTCTCCGTTTCCGCGAAAACGATCAAACCTTGGCCCAGCAAAGCGCAGCACGTCACCGTCTCATCAAGGCTCTGTAACGCCAATTCTCGAAACACGACATTGCGGCGCTGGCTGATGCGCAGCATTTGCCGTGACATCCGCTGGTATCGGTCGAAGATTTCAGTGTCCTGCGAGAGATGAAACGGCGTGTCGAGAAGTCCAAGGGCATTCTCGTCTCCAGCAACCTTCCGATGTAGAAGAAGCCCCACGATGCCGGTGAGCATGTTTCCCAACCACAGAGTCTGAAGTCGTTCGGCACCGATCCAAGCCACGACAACCGTGCCGACAATTCCCGTCGCCACGGCAATGACTGGAACAAGATTCTTGAGTGGATGTTGGGGATCACGGAGCATGGGCTGACGGTACGACAGAATCGGCTTGGCAGCAAGCAAATCAAAAAACGTCAGTGATCACGACGGGTTGGCTGAAGTGCTCGACATCACAAGGAACTGAACCCACAGAGAAACCGCATTCAGGAAACAGTCACTCGCCGGGCCAGCCCGACGCGGCCGGGAACCGATGGGGCCTGCTGTTTCTGAATGTCCTTGTGCCAGCGGTGCATTCGTGGCAGATTCGTTTCGCTCGGTGAAGCGGAGGCAGGCTCTGCGGGGACGCAACCTTGCTGAGGAATAGCCGAGTCGAAGCGTCGGAGTTGCTCTGCGCGGGATGGCCGGAGTGGAATGGTTCTTGGAACTGCTTCACTCCGGCCTGTTTTGTAGGTTCTCAGTGATGGTTTTCGCCTCGCGGTCAGGCCTCTTCGTTCGACCGCATCCCCTGCGCCAGTCTCAGCCCAACAACTCCGATGCGAGCCATGCCTCAAAAAATCCAAGACGAATGAACGAGGCGCAACCAACATGCGACGCAATCCAGCAGTACCAGTGGTTGCCGTTTATCGGTGCTGACCGACAAAGGCGGCGTGGGAAAGTAAACAATGCAACGCGGCCTGATATTCCGCCGCGTCAAGGAGTGTCTGAATGGTTTCGATGACTTCGGTATCGAGCACACTCCAGATTCCGATCGTATTTCGATCGAGTTGATGCCGAAGCCGGTTCAAAAACCGATCCACCGACTCGGTTTCTGGTTGAAACCCTTTGAGTCCCTCGCGATCAATCCATCCCAGATAGGCGTGCTTCATACCTTCTTGACTAGCACGATTTTTTCAGTCAGGCAAGCGGCTGGGGACCGGCGGTTCGTCCTGTGTTGTGGGGGCTTGATGTGGTGGTGGGACTGCTTGATTTCGGAGAGTCGGCTGACGTGATTGCGTCCAGAATAAAAGAAGAAGGCTCAACCGGCATTCCGGGGAGGTCTGTTTTGGAATTACGAAAGACGGTAGAAGTTGAAGTGACCGCGTGGCAAGGAGCCGCGTGAATCGCGTTGGAGATTTGGTGCGAGGAGCCACGGATGGAACTGACGCTCTTGCCGTTGATCGACGATCAGAAGTGCTTTGAAGCGGTGCGAAAACTGCGCTGGCCTGAAGCGGTGACTTGTCCGCATTGTGACTCGTCACAGGTGACCAAACGAGGCATGGATGAGACTCAGCACTGCCGGCAGCGTTACCACTGCGGGGGTTGCGGGCACGACTTCGATGACCTCACCAACACCATCTTTGCGGGCCATCATCAGCCGCTTCGAGTTTGGTTGTTGTGTCTGTATTTCCTAGGGCTGAACTTGTCGAATCGGCAGATTGCTCGAGAACTGGATTTGGATGAAGACAGCGTCCACGATATGGCGACTCAACTGCGTGAAGGGATCGTGGCGAAGCAACCCGCCGTGGTGCTGTCGGGCGAAGTCGAATGCGATGAAGTCTATGTGGTGGCAGGACATAAAGGTCATCCCGAGGCGGTCAAAAAAAAGGGCGACGGGGACGTCAGCGGCGTTTGAAAGGGGCTCGCGGACGGAGCACTCTGGCCAAAGAGAAGCCGCCGATTCTGGGAATGATTCAACGTTCCGGACAGGTCGTGATGCACATGCTGGCGAACGTCCAACAAGTCACGATCGCCCCCTTTCTGCGAGCCGCCATTGCACCGGGCACGACGGTCTACACCGACGAGTACGACATCTATAGCCGATTGAAGGAATGGGGCTACGAGCACCTCACCGTCAATCACGGACGTGGCGAGTACGCTCGCGACGACGATGGCGACGGCTTCCACGAAGTTCACGTCAATACGATGGAAGGCTGCTGGTCGCTGTTACGATCGTGGCTGCGACCCCACCGAGGCATTTCGCAAGAGAAGCTGCCGCTCTACGTCGGTTTCTTTCAGTTCGTCCACAACGCACGCAAACGCGGAAAAGCATTGCTAGAATCGCTCGTCGCAACACTCGTCAATCCAACTCCCCGGAACGCCGGTTGAGCCAAGAAGAAAAGGGATGCCGATCACGACAATCAGCATCCATTGGATGATCCGTTTCCGACTGCGGGAAGTAGGCATGATGAAGTTCTTCAAGAGAGTGAGCTACGGATGATTAGGGAGTCAACAGCCCCTCTTCGACGAGAATCTCCCTGTGTTTCTTCAAGAGTTGCTGGGCACGCTTCGTGGATTCGATTTCGAGACGATTGCTGATGCTGCCCCCGTCCGGTGATGGGAAACTTCCCATTGGACGGCGGCGTTTCGGGTCGCGACCGTATTGAGTGGCAATCGCGGCGAGCGCATCGAGGCCGATTTGCGTTGGCTGTAGCGCCTCAAGACGTTCGATCGCGCTCCATGACAAGGGTTTCGATTCCGGGGATCTGACCCAATCTCCAGTGGTCCTGCCAAGCTGCATGTAGTCGTGGGAAATGAACGGCTTGAGCAGCCGCTGAATCTCGGCCCGATCCACTTCAAACGCTCGCAGTCTCGCCTGATGTGTGAGTTCACGCTCCGTATTGCGCTGCAGCTCGAACTGTTTGATGCGGATATCCTGCATCTGTAATCTCAGTTCGTTCGACTCTTGCGAGATCGCGGCGATTGCCACGCGATGCGTTTCCTTGAGGGGCGCGGTCAGATCCTCGACTTGACTGGCGACGCTTTTCGAGTGCCGCGTTCGTTCTTCTGCCTCGAACGTGACGAATTCTGATTTCCAATCGAAACCTGCTGGACGATTGGGCACAGAATGAGCGATTTGGTCGATTTCGCGCACAAGGCGTAAACGTGCCGTACTCAGGGGATGATCGTCGCGGATGCTCTGCGGAACGGCATCGAGGTGCTGTTCGATGTGCTGTCGTAAGATCGCCAACCGTTTCCGGAGTTGGTCGATTCGTGCAGTACCGACATTTGGCGTCGAACGAAGTTGCGCAACGCGCTGCTCCTGCTCAGCGATCTCACGCCGCCAAGCCTCGCTTGGCTGTGGAGGTTTTGGCAGAGTGGGCCGATGGTCAACGGGGCTGGCCTGTTCTTTAACCACTTGGACTTCTTCGACCTGTTTGACTTCTTGGCGGCCATTGGAGTCAGACTCGGTAGACACGTTGACCGTCTTTTCCACGAGTTTGAATGCGGCGAAAAACAACAGAGGAACTGTGGCCAGCAGAATCAGCGCATGCAGCAGATCCTGATGCCTTTTGCGTGATGGTTGACTTGGAAGTTGGTCATTCATGATGCGGTGTCGCTTGGTCAGGGAGCCAACAGTTTGGCTTCCATCATGGCTTCGCCGTGGCGGCGGAGAATTTCCTGGATGGCTTTGAGTTGTCGGATGATTTCCGGCTTCTGACTGGCGAATTCCCAGATGCTGCCATCGGGAAAGGAGCCTTGTGGCCGGTCATTTCCCCAAATCGTGCGACTGATTTGTCCGAGGTGATACAAGATTCCCAATCCTCTTTGGTCGTCTTCGAGTGCTCCGACGCGCAGCAAGGCGGAATAGGAGACTGGCAGTGAGTCGATGGTGCCCACGAATTGGCCACTGCCGTCAGGTTGGCGATAGCTCGACTTGAGGAAAGGCGACAGCCGATCGCGGAATTCGGGAAGTGCTTCCTCCATCCGTTTTCTCGCGTCGAGTCGCTTTTGCGTGAGTTCTCGCATTAGGTCGGTTCGCTGTTTCGAGGCGTCTGCCAATTGCTGCTTGGATTCGGCTTCGATCCGTGTCAGTTCGCTTTGTGCGTTGTCGGCGTGACTCCGCAGCGTTTCGAGATCCTTCTTAGCGTTCTTGATCTCTTCGTCGAAACGAGTTCGCAGTTTCTCCTTCTGTTCGGTCGCCTCCTGAAGAATGCCCTTGGCCTCTTCAACCTTCAACGCAGCAAATGCCTCGCGCAGTGTGGGGCTACCGGGCGTGGATTTGGCCGTGGAGGTGAGATTATCCAATGCGGTATCCAAGGTGTCGAACTTTGCGGCAGCGGAACGAAGCTCCGCTTCGACTTCGGCAAGCTTGTTGTCATCGGATTTCAGGTCGGAAAAGGGGGTTACAGCTTGCGAGAAGGTCTCACGAATCTTGGTAACAGACGCACGCAGACGCTCCAAGTCCGCCATTTCCAGCGGCTTCTGTGACAGCAGAAAACGTGCTTCTCGCGCCGATGAAACAAGCTGCCGTCCTTCACTACTATCAGGCAATGATTCAACGCGGCGCTGCCACTTTTGAATTCGTTGTTCCACGGTGGCGAGGAGAGTCATCAATGTCGTCGTTCGGGAATCAAACTCGATTTGTTGCAAATGCAGTAATGCTAGTTGCAACTGACGGGCATTGGTCTGCAACGAGTCCACCGTGTTGGTGGATTGGGCCTGAGATGTGGTGGGCCGCGTGGCCAGCGTTGAATTCGGCGATGAGTTTGGCTTGTCCACCGGCTGGGGTGGCGGTGTTTGCTCCGCTCGGAAACCGAGGGTTGGACCAACCGCGAAAAAGACGAAGATCAACCAGCCGGCTAAGAGCAGAGTTGCCGCTGTGACAATGGTGACGATCTGGGAAACGAGGAACTTTTCACGGAAGGCTGACGTGGAGCCATGTGCGTTGGCCGGTAAAGACAATGGACTGTTTGGAACGGGAGACGACACGGTGGCTCCTTATTCCGGTTGTCGCGATGCCCCAAGTCACTGTCGCAGCCAGCGCCAGCGGAACTGCGAGACCCAGCATCGACTTGGCCTTCCCAACGGTTGCCGCCGCGTTCGGACTCCTGACGGTTCAATCGACTCTCTTCG
>JANMIF010000516.1:0-10784 GCA_031375695.1 Planctomyces sp. | reverse complement strand
TTGCTTTGGGCAATCTGTAGGTCTGGCCCTTGTGGCCAGCATGATTCGATAATCACCGGGAAAACACGGCTTTAGCCCAGCATCCCGGTCACAAGGGGCGGAGCTACATATTCCGCAGATTGAAAAATTAGCCCGCCGTGAGGAAGAACATGCAAACGCTACGTCGTCCCAAAGTTCGCGATCAAGTTGCCGGCCAAATTCAGCAATACATCGTCGACCAGAAGCTTGCTCCGGGTGATCGGTTGCCGACGGAGACTCAGCTTGCGGAGACGTTTGGCATCAGTCGGCTGAGTCTGCGTGAAGCGACCAAATCGCTGGAGTTTATCGGGATCGTCGAATCGAAGACTGGGGTCGGGCTGACCGTTGGGCGCATCGATATGGAGCGGCTCACGGAGCATCTGGCGTTTCATGCCGGATTGCTGGAGGCGGATCCTCAACAGCTCATCGACAGCCGCGTGATTCTCGAAACGGGAGTGCTGCCGCATGTCGCTCGACGAATGAAGGACGACCCGGCGATTGAGGCGCGGCTCAGGGAACTCGTCGAGCAGTTTCGCTCGGCACGCGATCTCAAGTCATGGATCGAATTGGATATCCGGTTCCATCGTTCGTTGCTTGATGCGAGCGGTCTGCAACCGCTTGTCGCGTTCGGCGACTTGCTGCACATCTTCTTTCAACGGTTCCGCGAGAGTGTGAAGAAGGCTGGATGGAAGGCGGGCGTCGAAAGCCATCAGTTGATTGTTGATGAACTGGCGAAGGGTCGTGTCGAAGCCGCGACGGCCGAACTGCGGAAGCACATCGAGAGCCACAAGGAGCGAATCTGATGCGACGATTGGCAGGGCTCAACCAGGAAGGACCGGTGCAGCGCGAGTCGCTCGGTGCGTTACTGCGGAACCGGACGGCTTGCGCCGTGACGCTCATTGCATGGCTCACGCTCACTGTGGCCGAGGCCAATGGTGCTGACGACCTTGCGCAATCGTTTGCCAAGCAGATTCAGCCGCTGCTCGTGAAGACTTGCGGGGACTGCCATGGGAAGGAGCCCAAGGACAACGATCTCGATCTCACGAGTTTCGGTTCGGCTCAGGCGATCATCGCCAAGCCCAAGGTGCTGAGCGATGTCGCCGAGCGGTTGCGACTGGGCGACATGCCGCCGAAGGAAGCGCCGCAGCCGACCCCGGCTGAGCGGGACCAACTGCTGGGCTGGATCAATGCGGCGCTCGATGCGGAAGCGGCCGCGCGGGCTGGCGACCCTGGACCGGTGACGCTGCGACGGTTGAGCAATTCCGAGTACGACAATGCGATCCGCGATCTCACTGGCGTTGATCTGCGTCCGACGCGGGCTCGCGAGTTTCCCACGGACAGCGTGGGCGGTGAGGGGTTTGCGAACGTCGGCGACGCGATGCCGGTGACTCCCGGTCTGGTCGAACGCTATCACCAAGCCGCTCGCGACGTCGCCGCGCGGGTTGTGCTCCTGCCCAGCGGCTTTCGCTTCTCCCCTTCCACCGAACGCCCGGATTGGACTGAGGAGGCTCTCAAGCCGCTCCGCAATTTCCACGCTCGCTATGCCGGACCCAATGGAGAGCCGCCGCTAGCCGCGCATCTAGCGGCGACCTTGAAGCACCGCGACAGGCTCACTCGTGACGGCTCCGCTGCCATCGCTGCGGTGGCCGCCGAGGAAAAGCTCAACGCCACATATCTGGCGGCACTTTGGGCGGGGCTTAGTCGATCAACGGATGAGGATTTTCCGAGCCGCACTGTACGACGGACTTCTAGTCCGTCGAAGCCTGAGATCGACGGACTGGAAGTCCGTCGTACGCAAGCGGAAGTCGATGCGATGACGAAGCAGTGGCAGGAGAAGGCGGCCAGGATTGAAGCCGAGAAGCAACGGCGGCAGACGGCTCTCCAATCGGCCAAGCAGACGATCGAGTCCCAGTGGGCCTCGTCGAAGCGTGTCCTCGCGGAGTCGAAGGTTGCGGAAGCGGGCTCGGTTCCTTTCGAACACAAAGTCTCGGTTCAACGCGGCGAACTGCTGCTCCTAACCGTGCTTCCGAACGAAAATCACGGGGCCGACAGCACGCTCATCGAATGGACGATCCGCGAAACCACGGGCGAGCAGCGAACCTGGAGCGTCGCCGATCTGGTGCCCAATCTGCCGAAGGGGAACCCGTGGTCGGACAAGCACGAGGCCCGTTGGAGCTTTTTGGAAACGACCTCCACTCCGGTGTTCCTCACCGAACAGCGCGACGGCAACGCGGGACGGCCCGAACTGAAATCGTGGAGCATCGGTTCCGAACCGTCGGTCTTCGTGAACTCGGCTGCGGAACCGATCAAAGTCTGGACGACATTGCCCGCGCGATCGGTCTTCGTGCATCCGGGCCAGAAACGTCCCGTGGCGATTGCTTGGACGAGTCCGATCGTTGGCGAGTTGTTGGTCTCCGGCCGCGTTGCTGATGCCCATCCTGCCGGTCTCGATGGAGTCTCGTTCGAGTTGTCGCATGTCGCGGCTCCGGCCTTGGGGCAGGCACTGGCTGATCTGGGCAGCGTGCCCACGAGTCAGCCGGACGCCGGTCTGCCTCCCGACATGCTGGCCCTCGTGCGAGCAAAGTGGCGAGAGGCCACCACCGATCCGGCACCGGTCTTGGCGGCGATCAAGGCCATGCAGGATCAATTGTTTCAAGGCAACTACAATCGGAATGCGGCCCTCGCAGTCGGCAATGGGTTTCCCGCCTGGGAAGATGTGCGTCGCGTGGTCGCTCGCGAGCGGGTCCAGGGTGCGGCCCGTGAGCCGCTCTTCCGAATGGTCGCGTTGCCCGCTCAGCCCGACACGTTCGTGGTCTGGGATCGGCTGCGACTGGAAGGTGGAGACGGTTCGCCGCTGGTGTTTGCGGAGCATCCAGAACTGGGCGCGGCCGTCGAGCAAGCGTCCGGACTCAAATTCGGACAGCACCCGCAGGGGCGATCGGTGCCGAAGTCCGCTCTAGTCACGGCGGCCGGTGCCGAAATCGTCATCGATCTAAGGAAACTGTCGGCAGAATTGCAGAAGGCGCTCACGCTGCCTCGGTTCCTCCGCGCCGACGTGAGCCTCGACGAAGCGAGTCCGGAAACCGCCTCGGTTCAGGCATTCCTCATCGCTGCGACAGGCGGTGGCGGCAATCTGGCCGAGCCAGTCGCCAAAGCGACGCCTGGAGACCCACTGGCCGCACAGATCGTGCCTCCGCGCGTCGCCGCCGAACGGGCCCGGCCGGCGGCGGAGTTTCGTGCTCTCTTCCCACCAGCGGTCCTCTTCCAGCCGATCATCCCGCGAGACGCCCAGGGGAGCGTGTTCCTCTACCGCCGCGAGGACGAGCCGTTGCGTCGGCTCCTGCTCGACGACGCGGGCCGGGCGGAGATCGACCGGCTGTGGAGCGAACTGGAGTTTGTGAGCGAGCAAGCGCTCGCCACCCCGATCGCGTATGAAGGACTCGTGCAGTACTACCGCAAGCCGAACGACGGCGCGCGGATCATGTTCTTCTACATCCAGCTGTTCGAGGAACAGATCAAACGGGAGGAGAAAGCCTTTCTCGCGACTCAAGTCGCTGCGGAACCGGGGCACCTTGAGGCGCTGCTAGCCTTTGCCGCCCGCGCATGGCGCCGCCCACTCGCCGCCGACGAACGCGAGACGATCCTCGCGTCCTACCGCGTCGACCGTACCGAAGGCGCTAAACATGATCCAGCATTCCGCGCCACACTTGCCCGCGTCCTCTCGTCGCCGTGGTTTCTGTATCGTGTGGAACAACCAGCAAGCGGGTCACACTGGCAGCCAGTCACGGGCGACGAATTGGCAACCCGGCTGAGTTTTCTCCTCTGGGATTCGATCCCCGACGATGAGTTGCGAGCGAAGGCCGACAAGCTTCACGAGCCGGTGGTCATGGAGGAGCAACTGCGCCGCATGCTGAAGGACGTTCGCGTGCGCGGCATGGCCGAAGAGTTCGGCGCCCGTTGGCTCGGAGTGCGAGACTTCGTCGCCAACCACGGCCGCAGCCTGAAGCACTTCCCTGAGTTCACGCCGGTCTTGCGCGACGCGTTGGCCGAAGAGCCGGTGCGGTTCTTCGAAGACTTGCTGGTCAATGACCGCCCGGTTGCCGATGTGATCGCCGCCGACGCCGTGGTCATCAACGATGTCCTCGCCAAGCACTATGGCATTCCCGGCGTGACTGGTCCGCAGTGGCGGCGAGTCGAAAAGGTTTCTGCCTACGGTCGCGGCGGGTTTCTAGGATTCGGCGCGGTGATTGCCAAGCAATCGGCCGCCGCGCGGACGAGCCCGATCAAGCGCGGGGCGTGGTTGGTGCAGGTGCTCGGCGAGCGACTGCCCAAGGTCCCGCCCGACGTGCCGCCACTGCCAGAGACGCCGCCTGCCGGACTCAGCGTGCGCGAGATCACCGAGCGTCATCGTGCGGACCCGAAATGTGCCGGTTGCCACGTCCGCATCGATCCCTATGGCATGACGCTGGAGCGTTTCGACGCCATCGGCCGACTGCGGCCCGCCAGCGAGCTGAAGCCGGGTGACACCAAAGGAACACTCCGCGACGGCACCGAGATCGAGGACATCACCGGCCTGCGAAACCACTTCGCCGGACCGCGCCGCGAGGACGTGTTACGCACGCTCGCACGCAAGCTGACGGGCTACTCACTGGGTCGCGCCGTGCTAACGTCGGATCGCAACTTGGTCGACGAAGTGACCAAGACGATGGCCAACGGTGGTCGCTGGTCGGACACCCTGCTCGTGATTGTCCGCAGCGAGCAGTTTCGCTGCATTCGACCGGCAAGTGCCGTTGCCGCCACGCCACCCTAAAGCACCAACAGGTACGACGGACTTCTAGTCCGTCGATCGGCGCGACGGACTAGAAGTCCGTCGTACGATTCGCGCAAACAATTCAAAGCCACCGAAAGGATTTTCCCATGCCCACCACATCCACTTTGACTTTCTCGCGTCGGACACTTTTGCGCGGGATCGGCGTCTCAATGGCTTTGCCCTGGCTCGAATCGCTCTCGTTCGCAGCGGGCGAAAAAACCAACGCCGCCGATCAGCCGCCCATCCGCACGCTGGTCACATTCACGGGCATGGGCTTTCACTCGCAGCAGTGGTGGGCCAAGGGCGAGGGAGCGGGCATGGAACTCGGGCCGTGTCTGAAACCGCTCGAGCCGTGGAAGGAGCGGCTGGTCTTCCTTCGCGGCCTGTGGAACGAGCAGGCCAACAAGGGCGCCATCCACTGCATGCAGACAGGGAACATGCTCAGCGGCGCGCCGTTGTCGGGGGCCGAAGTCCGCACGGGCGTCAGTTTTGATCAGGTGATGGCTCAGCGGATTGGCGACCGCACGCGAATCCCTTCGCTGGTGCTAGGCTGTGAAGGACCGATCCCCGGACTCCAGGACGGGCTTCCCTTGCTCTACAGCTCGCACATTTCCTGGAGCACGGCGGTGTCGCCGACCTGGACCGAGACGCGGCCCGCGCTGGCGTTCGACCAACTCTTCCACACCGACCGCAACCGCGGCGACCGCCGCGTCGTCGATGCCGTGCTTGAAGACGCGAAGTCGCTGCGTCTGCGGCTCTCCCTCTCGGACCGTCAGCGGTTTGAGGAGTACCTGGGCAGCGTTCACGAGATCGAAGGTCGCATCAAACGAGCCGACAAGCAGCGCGACGCCAACGGCTGGAAGCCGACTCTGGCCGCTCCCGATCGCCCGCGACCCGCCGACGGGATTCCCGCCGAGATTCCGGAGTATTGGAAGCTGATGAACGACATCGTGCTGCTGGCCTTCCGCACCGACACGACCCGGATCGCGACCCTCAAGTATTGCAACGACGGCTCCGCCGAAACGCACACGCACTGCGGCGCCAAGGATCAGCATCACCAGATGGCCCACACTCAGCCGCCGGAACTCATCCCGCTCAACCAGTTCTTCATGTCCCAGTTGGCCTACCTCTGCGAGCGAATGTCGGAGGTGAAGGAAGGGGACCGCACGTTGCTCGACAACACCTCGATCATGCACTGTTCGAGCATGTTGCACGGCAACCACGACGCGAAGCAGTTGCCGATCATCCTGCTGGGCGGCGCAGGGGGCAAACTCCGCGGCGGTCGCGTGCTCGATTACCTGAATTCGCCGAACCGCCGCATGTGCAGCCTGTTCCTCAGCCTCATGGACTGGGGCGGTCTGGAACTCGATCGTTTCGGCGATTCGAACGAGCGGCTGACGGAGATTTAAGCCAGTTTGCTTGTGGTGTGGACTGCGGCAACAGGCTGCCGCCCGACCGCCTACCCCTCGGCCGGCACGTTCGAACTCGACCTGAATTATGTTCATGTGCGAGGAACTCACGAAATAACAGAAGAAACATGAAACGCACCCTCACACTCCCCACATTTCTCGCCGCGTTGATGCTCGCGCCGCTCGCTGATTCAAAGGCTGCGGCGCCCGATTTTGAAAAGGACATTCTGCCCGTTCTCAAAAAGCGCTGCTTCGAGTGCCACGGGCTCGGGAAGCAGGAATCGGGGCTGCGCGTGGATAGTCGCGCGGGGTTATTGAAGGGCGGCGATTTTGGTGCAGCGGTTGTTCCGGGTGATGCGAAAGGCAGTCATCTTATTGAGGTCATCAGCAGCACGGACGATGAGGTTAAGATGCCGCCGAAGGGCGAGCGCCTCTCGGCTGCGGAAATTGAGACTTTTAAAAAATGGATCGCACAGGGCGCAGTCTGGCCGGGCCAGATGGACGCAATCGCGGAGGAAAAGATCAGCAGCAGCCATTGGTCATTCCAGCCGCTGCCAAGAACTTTTGCGCACGATTCGCTCGATGCATTTCTCGGCACGGCCAAATCGCCCGAGGCTGACCGCCGCACGCTCGTCCGTCGCATCACGCTCGACCTCACGGGCCTGCCTCCGACGCCGGAGGAAGTGAATGCGTTCGTGGAAGACCAAGATGTGCGTGCTTACGAAAAGGTCGTCGAACGGCTGCTTGCGTCGCAGCACTACGGCGAGCGTTGGGCTCAGCATTGGCTCGATGTCATCCGATACGCCGACACGCGCGGTTACGAATTCAATTCGCTGCGCCAAAACACATGGCCCTTCCGTGACTGGGTCATCGAGGCACTCAACCGCGACCTGCCTTACGATCAGTTTCTCTTTCAGCAGATCGCTGGCGATACGGTGGGCGTCGATCCCGCCACCGGCTTTCTCGTCACCGCGCCGCTGCCGACGCCGCCAGAGGTCGGGCAGGAGGCGGCCGCGATCAGAATGGCGCGTTTCAATGCGTTCGATGAGATCATCCAGAACGTCGGCGCATCCATGCTCGGGCTCACCGTTGGCTGCGCCCGCTGTCATCACCACAAGTTCGATCCCATTTCGTCGCAGGACTACTACCGGATGGTCTCCGTCTTCAGCGGCGTGAAGTACGAGAGCCGCCCGTGGCGCGATGGCTCGGAGGCGGCGCGGATGGATGAGCTGAAACAAGTCGGCCAACGCATCACCGAGGTGCGCGCAGAACTGGGGAAGTTTCCGAGCTCGCGCGAGGTGAGCGACGGTCAGCACACGGACCATTTCGAACCGACGCGTGCGAAGTGGGTGCGTCTCACCGTGACGGCCACCGACGCGACGAGTGAAGGTCCCGCCTTTGATGAAATCGAAGCCTGGACTGCGGCCCAAAACGGGAGTGAGCCGCAGCTCATTTCGCTCGCGACGCAGGGTGCGAAAGCCTCTTCCTCCGGTGCAGCGACGCAGCTTGGGAGCAAGAACGAATTCCTCAACGACGGCAATTTTGGCAAAGACTCGACCTGGGTCGCGAGCGTGCGTCCGCCAGCTTGGGTGCAGATTGAACTCAAGGAACCCACGGTCATTGGCCGTGTCGTTTGGAGCCGTGACCGTCTCCTCGCAAAGACCAACCCAGACGCTCATGCCAAACGCCTCACTTCCGAGTGGCGCATCGAGGTGGCTGAGAAACAAGGTGAATGGCGAAGCGTCGCTTCGCGCACGGAAGGACTCGATGCGGACGCCATCCAGACTCTCCGCGGGCTCGAAGCAGAACTCGCCAAGCTTCGGGCGCGCCAATCTAAGCTGAGCGCGAGCCCGGAAGTCTTCGCAGGCAAGTTCGTCCAGCCCGAACTCATCCACGTCCTCATGCGCGGCGATCCCGAGCAGCCGCGCGATCTCGTCGGGCCCGGTGGACTTTCCGTGTTGAGCGGCTTCCGACTTCCCGCCGACGCGCCCGAGCAGGAGCGCCGCGCCACTTTCGCCAGGTGGCTCGTGAAAGAAGCCGCACCACTCGCCTCCCGCGTCGCCGTGAACCGGCTTTGGCATCACCACTTCGGCACCGGCCTCGTCACCACGCCGGGCGATTTTGGACTTGTCGGCGCACGGCCCACGCATCCCGAGCTGCTCGATTGGCTCGCCGCGCAACTCATCGCCGATGGCTGGAGTTTGAAGAAGACGCACCGGCGGATCGTGATGAGTGCGGCGTATCGGCAGGCTGTGTCGAGACAATCGGACAAGGAGACTTCCAGACAAGGAGACACGGAGACAGAACCCGCCGTCTCCGTGTCTCCCCCTCTCAAAGTCGACCTGTCTCGAACCCCTCGCCGTCTCGACGCCGAGGCCATCCGCGATTCCATGCTCGCTATCAGCGGCCAGCTCGACCGCACGATGGGGGGCGAGGGCGTGAACTTCTTCTCGCGCAATGGCCAGTTCGACCAATGGAAGCCCATGCCCGAGCCACCGCAGGGCGCAAACCGCCGCATGATTTACCACACGCGGATTCGCGGAGCCGACGACGGCATGTTCAAGACCTTCGACCTCCCCGAGTGCGGTCAGGTGAAGGACAAACGCAGCGACAGCACCACGCCGCTGCAGGCTCTCAACCTCCTCAACGGACGCTTTACGCTCGAACAATCCGCCGCTCTCGCCAAACGTGTCGGCGCTGAATCGGGCACCGATTTCACAGCGCAAATCAAACGCGTCTTCCAGCTCGTCCTCGCCCGGCCTCCGCGCGAAACCGAACTCACCGCGTGCCTCGCTGTCGCCCAGCGCGAGGGTCTCGAAACCGTTTGCCGCGCCCTCTTCAACTCCAACGAGTTTTTATTCCTGCCATGAAATGCACCGACCACACTCAGCATCTCAGCCGTCGCGGCTTCCTCGGGAACTTCGCCACCTCCGCCGGTGGCTTCG
Organism: Planctomyces sp.; assembly: GCA_031375695.1. GTDB lineage: Bacteria > Planctomycetota > Planctomycetia > Planctomycetales > Planctomycetaceae > SXKJ01. Next base: position 1,602 of record JANMIF010000516.1, on the reverse strand, counting down.
CGCTGGCGCAGTTGCTCGCGCGCGAGGGATTGCTCGCCGCCGAAGACAAGCCACAGCCGATTCGTCCGCGGATTGACTCTGCACGTCCGTTTGCTGCGCGACCCTCGCATTTTCCAGCCAAGGCGGAGCAGTTGCTCATCGTGTTTTGCGCCGGAGCGGTCAGCCATTTGGACACGTTCGATTACAAGCCGGAGCTTTATCAACACCACGGAAAAGTGCCGCCGAATGCGCCGAAGGTGACGTTTGAAGGCCCCATCGGCAACCTCGCGAAACCTTTCTGGGACTTCAAACCACGCGGTCAGAGCGGCAAGATGATTTCCGACCTTGTGCCGCATCTCGCGGAGCTGGCGGACGACATCTGCTTCATCCACTCGCTCACCGCGAAAAACAGCGCCCACACGCAGGCGGAGAATTTTCTGTCCACCGGCTTCACGTTCGAGGGCTATCCCAGCCTCGGCGCGTGGACGACCTACGCGCTCGGGACGCTCAATGAAAACCTGCCGAGCTTCGTCGCCATCGCCGACCCGCGCGGCCGCTCGCAAGCCGGACCGAACAACTGGGGCAGCGGCTTCCTGCCCGCCACTTTTCAAGGCACCGCCTTCAGCGCCGACGAACCGCCGCAGAACCTCCGCGCCTCCGCAAAAGAGAGCGCCAGCCGCGCCGCTGTGGACCTGCTCGCCACGCTGAACGGCGAACACCTGGCACGAAACCCAGGCAACACCGACCTCGCTGCCCGCATCAGCAGCTACGAACTCGCCGGGCGCATGCAGAGCAGCATCCCCGGTCTCATGGACCTCAAGGGCGAGAGCGTCAAAACGCTCGAAACCTACGGCGCGACTTCCAGCAACACCATCAAAGCCGAATACGCCCGCAATTGCCTGCTCGCCCGACGCCTGCTGGAGCAGGGCGTGCGCGTCGTGCAACTTTTCAACGGAGCCTTCGCCAGCGGTGGAAAACTGAACTGGGACAGCCACTCCAACATCGTGAGCAGTCACGGCACCCATGCCGAGATCCTCGACCAACCCACCGCCGCCCTGCTGCGTGATTTGAAGCAACGCGGGATGCTCGACAAGACGCTCGTCGTCTGGTGTACCGAGTTCGGCCGGCTGCCCTTCATGCAGGCGAACGGCACAGGCCGCGATCACGACATCGAAGGCTTCACCTGCTGGCTGATGGGGGCTGGTGTGAAGCCCGGCATCAGCATCGGCAGCACCGACGAACTCGGCTGGAGGGCGACCGACAATGTGAAGACGCTCTACGACTTCAACGCAACCATTCTCCATCTCCTCGGTCTCGACCACGAACGTCTCACCCACTACTTCAACGGCACCGAGCGCCGAATCACCGACGTTCACGGACACGTGATTCAGGAAGTGCTGGCGTGAGGAAGGGGAGGGGAGAAAAGGGGTCAGATTTTGGAGAGAAAAGGGGTCAGGACTCTTTGATTTTGCGCCTGACAACTTCCAAGGGGGCGAGGCCGACGGCGTTATCAAAGAACTCGTGTGAACCCGATTGTTAAGGCCCCAGATCATGAAGCTCATAAGACCATTCTTCCTGCTGATTCTGTTCCTGTCCGCCGCAATACCGGCTGCGGGGGCCGAG
>JANMIF010000515.1:0-4715 GCA_031375695.1 Planctomyces sp. | reverse complement strand
TCTCGCTTCCTGGACTGATCTGGCGCGCGGTCGTATCGCGCCGGAGAACATCACGGACCACTGCCTCTCGATGTTGTCCAAGATCGCCGAGTGCGAAGTCGCCAACCGTCCCGGCCGAATCGAACCCCGCGTCCTCAAACGCCGCCGCCACAGCTACAAACTCAGGCAACAACCACGAGCCGTCCTCAAAGCACAACTCCAAAATGCCAACAGCAAAACATGACTCAACTTAGAACTACGACAGTGCCATTCGGACCTGTCCCCTTTTTAAAGTCTGAACGAGAGCGTCGTGAAAGCGACCGGCAACGGGCAGACTCAACAATCTGGTTAAGCCGCCTTCGACATCGTTGCTTCGGAAGATGTCGTCACCGCTGGCCGCGTCAAAAATCGCTCTTCGCCGAGCAACACAACGCCAACCGTGCGAATCACGATCGCTGCATCCAGCACAAGACTCGCACGATCAACGTATTCCGCGTCGTATTGCCAGCGCTCAGGCCACGACAAGTGAATGTTGCCGCGCACTTGAGCCAGCCCGGTTAACCCCGGCCGGACTTCCAATCGTCGCCAAGCCAGTTCGGTGTATTCACCCACTTGAGTCGGCAGGGCCGGGCGGGGGCCGACGAGTGACATATCGCCGCGCACGATATTCACAAGCTGCGGCAGTTCATCGAGCTTGAAGCGTCGCAACCAATAGCCGACCGCAGTGACCTCATCCGTCTTCCCAAACACCTCCGTGTGAGCTGCCCGCACCTTGTCGGTCATCGTCCGAAACTTGAGTGCTTGAAAGGTCGAGCCGTCGCGCCCCAGCCGTTCTTGCACGAAGAACACCGGTCCGCGCGACGTCAGCTTCACGAACAACGCGATCACTGCAAACAATGGTGACAAGACCAGCAAGATCGGCCCGCAAACGGCGAGGTCCAACAGTCGCTTACCAAACGAACGATACGGCTGACGAAAAAGACTAAGCATCGATCGAGCTTCTTCCACACGACGCCACGTCCTCCGTCGTTTTGAATCCTGATGTTCTGTTTTCATCCGTGTGGCCTTCATTTCCAACGGAACCGAACGCTAACGCGTTCCGACTAATCAACACGATCTTGTTCTTAAACAGGCTCTTAGCTCGACTTTTGCCATCGACTTCGGCGCTGACGACCCTAATTCGCCTGTTTTCCCAACTTCACAATTGAGTTTTTGCACGACCGCACTTTTAGCGGGGGGTTCAAAAACTCAAGCACCACGAAAACGCCGCACATTTCGCATATTGTGAATATTGGAAACATGGCAAAAGTCGAGCTAAGCCGCCCTCGCTCTTTTTTCTGCTTCCGGCAGCGGCACCGTCAGGCCGCGTGAGGAAAGCAACGAGCGATAGTTTTCCACAAGCGCCGTCCACTGATCTTCGCGGCGGAAGTCGCGGCCCGCTCGTTTGCGACCGGCTTCGCCGTGCTGTTTTCGCCAGAACGGATATTGCAGATACCGAGTCATGGCAAAGACGAGACCGTCGAGATCGCCAAGTTCAACCAACGTTCCGGTTTTGCCATCGACCACAGCGTCGATGGTCCCCGTGGCGCGAAAGCCGACGACTGGAACACCGGCCGCCGCCGCTTCCAGCAGGACGTTCGGGAAGCCCTCGCGATGCGACGGGAAGACGAACAAGTCGAACAGTCCGTAATATAATGCGACCTCTTTGATCGGTCCGGTCAGAATCACATTCGGATGGGCTTGCAACCGCTGCCACACTTCGGCCGACAACGGATCGCCCACTTCCACGCCGCCGATCAACATCAATCGAGCCTCTGGGAATTTCGGCAGCACTCGCTCAAAAGCCGTCAGCAATTCCGGCAGCCCTTTGTCGCGAGTCAACCGACCCACAAATCCGATCACCAACTCTTCGTCCGGAATGTTCCACTGAGTTCGCAGTTCGTCGATTTGCCGCCATTGAGCCGATTTGAATTGAAACCGCTCAAAGTTGACGCCGTTGGACGAACCGTGCCCCAACACCTTCGTCTTGCCAATCGACGTCAGGCCGCGTGCGACAAAGAGGTCTCGCAAACTGTGGCTGACCCCAATCACTTGATGAGCGCAAGCCGAAGCGATTCGTTCAGTGAGACTCAACAATCGGCCCTTCAACCCGCGAGCGGTTTCGAGTCGCAAACCGCGTAGCGTGTAAATTCGGACGGGAACGCGGCACAGCCACGCCGCCAAATTGCCAAGCAGCCCAGCCTTCGGAGTCCCCGCGTTGACGATGTCCGGTTTCAGTCGCCTTAGCTCACGACACAGGCGCCATAGCGAGACGAGGTCTCGCAACGGCGACATCTCACGCTCGATCGGGATCGGAATGATCGTGATTCCCTCGCGCTCCGCGATCCCTGCCAACGATTCGTTCGGCGAAGCGATCAAAGTCACCTCGAACCCTTGCTCGCGCATGAACGCCGGCTGCCCGCGCATCAGGAATTCCGCGCTCATGGCGTGAGTCGTGATGTAACACAGTTTGATCGACATGAATTTACTAACCCGAAGTGCAAGCGAGAGCGAGTGCTTCCGAGGACCAGGATCTGACGATAGGGATTTTAGAACTTTGAGCTGACTGAGGATATTGAGAAACGCTCGCTTGCGCTTCTGGTTCGTGTGACATCACCGCGCCATGTACCCGCCGTCGACCACGAGCGTTGTCCCCGTGATCCAACGGCCGGTGTCGGCCAGCAGAAAAGCGATCGAATTGGCGACGTCGATTGGTTCGCCGAAACCGAGCGGGTGAGCGGCTCTCAACGTTTCGTAGTGTTCACCAGGCATCTGTTTCTCGACTGATTCCGTCATCTCGGTCCGGACGTGACCGGGCGAGACACAGTTCACGCGAATTTCCTCGGCGGCGTATTCGAGTGCCAGTGATCGGCAGAAGCCGTCAAGCGCCCCTTTGCTCGCTGAATAAATCGATAGCGCCGGCAATCCGATCTGCCCCATGATCGAACTGACAAACACAATTGCCGCCGGGTTTTTACAGACACCGCGTTGCCGAAAACTTTTCGCCAGTTGCGTCGCCGCCAGAAAGTTGACTCGCAACACTTGGTCAATGTTGTCGAGCGTTGTGACTCGCAGCGGCCGAGTCATCTGCACGCCCGCACAATGCACGAGTCCGCTTAAGCCACCTTCCTCAGTTCCGACGCGCTTCAGCCAATCGCTGATTTCGCCAATTTGATTGAGATCGAACGCCTCAACCCGGCAAGGTGCCCCTTCCAACTTTGCGACCGTCGCCTGAATCTGGTCCATGTTACGACCGGCCAGTACGACTTTTGCACCCAGCCGGCTCAACAGAATGCTCGTCTCTCGACCGAGTCCCGACGACGCACCGGTCACCAGAATTGTCCGATCAGACAGCGACATCGGATTCAGCATCACGCCGCCTCCTGCTGTAGATTGGGCGCTGTTGCCCGACTAGCTTCGTCAACGACATTGGTGGGCGAGGTGGCGTCAGCCACTCGGCCCTGCGGACTAATCGTTACCTCTGCACTCAACCGGGGGGCTGACGCCGCCCCGCCCGTCAAATCGCTCGTGTCGAATCGAATCACGTCCGCACACGCTAGCGGCCCGCAGGTAATCGCGGCTCCGCCCCAAGAAAATCCGACGCCGAATCCAAGCAGCATTAATTTCTGAGACGACGAAGTCAGTTGTTCCGACAACCGAGCGGCCATTGTCACCGGGATCGTGGCGCAGCTCGTGTTGCCGAAGTCGCGCAGACTGAGCGGCATCTTTTCGGCCGACAGCTTCATTCGTTTGGCGAGATGTTGCAGCATGAATGTGTTGGCCTGATGCAACACGACCGAGTCAACGTCATCCAGCGACCAACCGGCGGCCGCGAGCGTCTGTTTCGCCAAGCCGGGAACTTCACGCAAAGTAAACGAAAAAACTTCCGGACCGTTCATCGAAATGTCTTCGTCGCTGCGAATGCCATTATCCGCGCGAGCCGTCCGATCCGATGTCCCGATTCCGTGCGGCTGCCGACTTCCGCCAGCCGGGACGATCAAATGCTCGGCCCCGCGTCCGTCAGTGCCGAGAACAAAATCCATCGTGGGTGCGGCCGGATCGAATTCGATCGCCGTGGCCGTTCCCGAATCGCCAAACAAGTGCGCGGTTGCCGAATCCTGCGGCGAGACTTTGCGCGACAACGTGTCCCCAACCAGTAACAACCCGCGCTTCATCTGGCCGGCCGAAATCAATTGCGACATCAGCCATAAGCCATACGGATACCCGGAGCATCCAAGATTCACATCAAACGCCGCGCAACCAGTGCTCAATCCAAGCCGTTGTTGCAGCGTACATGCGGTCGCTGGCAGAGCATAATCTGGGGTCTGCGACAGAAAGATCACGACGTCAATCGACTCGCGAGCCCAGCCAGTTCGTTCAAGCACGCGTTCCGAGGCTGCCGCGCACAAGTCGGAAGCACAGACCTCGAATGGTGCGGTCGGTCGCTGTTCGATGCCGAGGCTCGCGCAGGTTTTCTTGATCGACTCGAAATCTGCCGCACCGGCGAAGTCAGCGACGGTCATCACCTGCTGCGGTAGCGCCGCCACTAGCCCGACGATGCGAGCATTCGAGACACGAAACGTCCCCATGTTGATCCTTCAACTCCAAAGGCGGCTCAGCCGCTGATGTTTCACTAACCCAAAGCGTCAGCGAGGGCAAACGCTCCGCTTGCCGATGAATTCAAAGTCTCGTGGAGC
>JANMIF010000497.1:0-11081 GCA_031375695.1 Planctomyces sp. | reverse complement strand
CAGGCTCGGTCGCGAGCGTATCACTGGGGCGAGGATGGGCTGGCGGGGATCAGCGATCACAAACAGCGATTGTGTTTCGCGCTGGCGTTGTGGAACGGCAACGACCCGATCATCAAGGAGCGGCTGTTCGGGCTGACCAACGGCGAAGGGAACCACGGCGAGGATGTGAAGGAGTATTACTTCTACCTCGATTCGACGCCGACGCACTCGTTCATGAAGTACCTCTACAAGTACCCTCAGGCGGCGTACCCGTATGACAAGCTCGTGGCGACGAATCGCCAGCGCGGGAAGGGAGATTTCGAATACGAATTGCTCGACACGGGCGTGTTCCACGAAGACCGCTACTTCGATGTCTTCGTGGAGTACGCCAAGTCCACTCCGGAAGACATGCTCATCGAGATCACGATCGCCAATCGCGGGCCGGAAATGGCGACGCTGCATGTGCTGCCGACATTGTGGTTCCGTAACACTTGGTCGTGGGGCGGAGACGTTGAGAAGCCGACCCTCGAGTGTGCGGCGCAGACGGAATCGCTGACAGCCGTCGCCGCGAGTGATCCGAAACTTGGTCAGCGATACTTTTATTGCGATGGCTCGCCCAAGTTGCTGTTCACGGAGAATGACACGAACACCAAGCGGCTATTTGGCATTCCAAACGCGACGCCGTTCGTCAAAGACGGAATCAACAACTGTGTCGTGCATGACCAGACGGACGCGGTGAATCCGACGCAGACGGGGACTAAGGTCGCGGCGCAGTACGTGATCACCGTCGGTGCGGGTGAATCGCAGACGCTGCGACTGCGGCTTAGCGATCTTACGCCGAGCGCGATGACACTCGCGCCGAAGGGTGCTCCATTCGGGCGAGCCTTCGATGACATCATGCAGGCTCGGCGACGAGAGGCGGATGAGTTCTATGCGGCGCTGACACCGAAGTCGCTCAGCGAGGATCAAGGTCGCGTCATGCGGCAAGCGCTCGCCGGAATGCTGTGGTCCAAGCAGTTTTACTACTACGACATCAACAAGTGGCTGGAAGAGCGCGGCTCCGATCCCTTCAAGGCGAATCGCAAGCAGGCTCCGCGCAACGAGCATTGGCACCACATGTACAACGCCGATGTGATCTCGATGCCTGACAAGTGGGAATACCCGTGGTTCGCCGCTTGGGACTTGGCCTTTCATGTGATCGCCGTGACGATGGTGGACCCCGACTTCGGCAAGCAGCAGCTCGACTTGATGCTGCGCGACCCCTACATGCATCCGAACGGGCAGATACCGGCTTACGAATGGAACTTCGGCGACGTGAATCCGCCGGTGCATGCCTGGGCCACGATCTTCACTTATCGGTTAGAAAAAGCCCGCACCGGCCAAGGTGACACAGCCTGGCTGCAACGCTGCTTCCAGAAGTTGCTTCTCAACTTCACCTGGTGGGTTAATCGCAAGGATCGTTCGGGCAAGAATGTATTCGAGGGAGGCTTCCTCGGACTGGACAACATCGGTGTGTTCGACCGCAGCGCGCCGCTGCCGACCGGTGGCTATTTGGAACAGGCCGATGGTACCGCCTGGATGGCGATCTATTGCCAGAACATGCTGGAGATCGCGGCCGAATTGGCGATGGAAGACCCCGGCTACGAGGACATGGCCATCAAGTTTTCGCAGCACTTTCTGTGGATTGCGTCTGCGATGATTCATGCCGGCGAGGACACGGGGATGTGGGATGAGGAAGACGGCTTCTTCTACGATGTGCTACGGTTGCCCGACGGTAGTTCTCAGCGACTGAAGGTGTGTTCGATGGTCGGACTGCTGCCGCTGTGTGCCGCCACGACCTTTGATGGAGCGCTCTTCAAAAAATACCCGGAGCTCGCGGAGCGATTTCGGAATTTTCTCGAGGCACGCACGGAGTTAGTCACGTTCATTCACGACCCACGCAAGCCGGGTTACGAGGGGCGGCTGCTCGCCTCGATCCTTGATGAAACCAAGCTCCGCCGCGTGCTGTCGAAAATGCTCGACGAAAACGAGTTCCTCAGTCCCTACGGCTTGCGTGCCCTCTCGCGCCACCACGCCGAGCATCCGTATGAGTTCCGCGTTGGCGATCAAAAATATAGCGTCGGCTACCTGCCTGCCGAATCGGACAGCGGCATGTTCGGCGGCAACAGCAATTGGCGCGGTCCCATCTGGATGCCGGTCAACACGCTCATCATCCGCGCGTTGTTGCAGTACTACAGCTACTACGGCGACGAGTTCAAAGTCGAATGCCCGACCGGCAGCGGCCAGATGATGACGCTGTACCAAGTCGCCGAAGAACTCTCACGCCGGCTCTCAAACATCTTCGTCCGCGACGAACAAGGCCGCCGCGCCGTCTTCGGTGGCAGTGAGAAATTCCAATCCGACCCGCACTGGCGCGACTGCCTGCAATTCTTTGAATACTTCCACGGCGACAACGGAGCTGGCCTGGGTGCCAGCCATCAAACCGGTTGGACCGGCGTCATCGCCCGCTCCATGCACCTGTTCGCGACCGTCACTGCGGAGGAAGTGCTCGAAGGGGGCAAGAAGGCGTATTTCCAGAAACAGGGCGAAAGTGTCAGTGCCGACACTGCGTCATCGGCACCTCACTCCAAGGTTGCCACATCATCCTGTCCGTAGACGGAAGCGGCTGACGATTTCAGGGTCCCTTACAATTCCTCAAGCTCGGAACGACGAAATTGACTAACCCAATCAACTTCAGAATGCACACAACGATGAAAACAAGATACCTGACACTGCTTGCTTACGGAGCCTTGATCGGCTGGCTGGTAGCATTGGGCTTCTCGGCAACGCTGGCGCAGGCTCAAGACAAACCGGTGGCGAGCGGTTCGCTCGATCGCACGCACTTGCCGATTCCCGAACCGAAGATCGCGCCGATCACGGAACTTGACGCTCGCAATACTAAAGCTCCGCCGCGATTTGAGGTAAAGGCTCCGGCCGGCGCGCCGAACGTACTCATCGTGCTGATCGATGACATGGGGTTCGGGCAATCGAGCACCTTCGGTGGGCCGATTCACATGCCGACGTTGGAGCGAATGGCGAAGGGCGGCCTGAAGTACAACAAATTTCACACGACCGCGCTCTGCTCACCGACGCGAGCGGCGTTGCTCAGCGGTCGCAACCACCACATGAACAACATGGGCTCGATTACCGAGACGGCGACCGCGTTTCCCGGTCAAACCGGACAGCGGCCCAACAGTGTGACACCGCTGGCCGAGATGCTGCGGCTCAATGGATACAGCACGGCCGCGTTCGGCAAGTCGCACGAAACCGCCGCGTGGGAGGTCAGCCCATCCGGCCCGACTGATCGTTGGCCGACTCGTTCCGGCTTCGACAAGTTCTATGGCTTCATCGGGGGCGAGGCGAATCAATGGTCGCCGGCGCTGTACGAAGACATGACGCGAATCGAGTTGCCTCACGATCCGAAATATCACTTGATGACAGACCTCGCCAATCAGGCGATCAAGTGGACCAGTTCGCAGAAATCGCTCACGCCGGACAAGCCGTTCTTCACCTACTTCGCTCCGGGAGCGACGCACGCGCCGCATCATGTGCCGAAGGAATGGATCGCCAAATACAAAGGCAAGTTCGATCAGGGCTGGGACAAGCTGCGTCAAGAGACGCTCGCTCGGCAGAAGGAACTGGGCGTTGTGCCGCAGGACACGAAGCTCGCGACCAAGCCCGAAGCGATCAAGGATTGGGAAACGCTGAGCGCCGATGAGAAGCGGCTGTTTGCTCGCCAGATGGAAGTCTTCGCCGGGTTCGGTGAGTACGCCGATTACGAAGTCGGCCGGCTCGTGCAGTCGATTGAAGACTTGGGCCAGTTGGACAACACACTCGTTTTCTACATCGTCGGCGACAACGGCGCGAGCGCGGAAGGGACGATGAACGGCGTGTTGAGTGAGATGAGCTACTTCAACGGCGTGACTGAAACCGTCCCGGACATCCTCCAGCGGATCGACGATCTGGGCGGACCAAAAACCTACGGCCATTACGCGGCGGGTTGGGCCGTGGCGGGGGATACGCCGTTCGCGTGGACGAAGCAGGTTGCCGGCAGCTACGGCGGCACTCGCAACGGCATGGTCGTTCATTGGCCCAAGGGAATCACCGCCAAGGGCGAAGTGCGGTCGCAGTGGCACCACGTCATCGATGTTGCGCCGACCATACTCGAAGCGGCCGGGTTGCCCGAGCCGAAATCGGTGAACGGCACGCCACAGACACCCATCCAGGGTGTGAGCATGGTGTACTCGTTTGACGACGCCAAGTCGAAAGATCGGCACCGGACGCAATACTTCGAGATCTTCGGCAACCGCGGCATCTATCACGACGGCTGGCTGGCCCACACGGTTCACCGGGCCGCTTGGGAGGTTAAGCCACGGGGCCCATTCCTCGAAGATAAGTGGGAACTCTACCATGTTGCGGAAGATTTCAGTTCGTCGAACAACCTGGCCGCACAGCACTCCGAGAAACTCAAGGAGTTGCAGGATCTGTTCCTGAAGGAAGCGGTCGCGAACCAGGTGTTGCCGCTCGATGATCGCGTCGTCGAGCGCACCAACGCCATCCTTGCCGGGCGTCCAGACCTGATGGCCGGCCGCACGTCCCTGACGGTGTATGAGGGCATGATCGGGATGTCTGAGAATGTCTTCATCAACACGAAGAATCGCTCGCACACCATCACCGCCGACGTGCAGATTCCGAAGGGGGGCGTCAACGGTGTGATCCTCGCCCAGGCTGGGCGGTTCGGCGGCTGGTGCTTGTACGTCAAGGATTGCAAGCCGATGTACACCTACAACTTCCTCGGCCTGAGCGCGTCCAAGGTGGCCTCGACCAAGGCGCTGCCTGAAGGCAAGGTGACGATCCGCTACGAATTCGTGTACGACGGTGGCGGCGTGGGCAAGGGGGGCCAAGGGACGATCCTCGTCAACGGTGAGAAGGTCGTGGAAGGGCGAATCGACCGCACGCAGCCCAATATCTTCTCGGGCGATGAAGGCGCGGATGTCGGCCAGGACGGCGAGACGCCGGTGACCGACGACTACAAGGAGCGCGACAACAAGTTCACCGGCAAGATTCAGAAGGTGACTGTCGAGCTGAAGTAGTCACGCCGTATCGGAGAATGCGATGAACAAAGAGCCGACGGAATCTCGACAGGCTCCCGCACCTCCACGGGGCGTCGCGATCAGCGGCATCATTTTCTCCTCGCTGTTTATCGCCAGTCTGGTGTGTGTGCGGCTGGCAGTGCCAGCCGATCCGACGGAGCCGGGTGTTTGGCTCACCGATCCAACTCTCCGAGGTTGGGTCCGCTTCGCGCTGAAGCTGATTCCATTCACGGGAGTCGCCTTCCTGTGGTTCATGGCGGTGCTGCGCAACCGCATCGGCGCTCTCGAAGATCGGTTCTTTGCGACGGTATTCCTTGGCAGCGGCCTGCTGTTCGTCGCGATGCTGTTTGCCTCGGCCGTCGTCGCCGGGGCCATGCTGGAAACCTTCGCCGGTGAAGGTCGCCTCCCAGCCCAACGCGAAATGTTTGCATTCGGCCGAAGGGCAAGCCACGTGCTGATGAATCTCTACGCCATCAAGATGGCGGCTGTATTTATTTTCGTGACCTCGTCGATTGGGCTCCGCACCGACTTCCTGCCACGCTGGATGGCCTTCATTGGATTTGCGGTTGGCTTGGTGTTATTGCTGGTCATCACGGATTTCCCCTGGATCGTGCTTCTGTTTCCGTTGTGGGTACTTTTCGTGAGCGCGTACATTCTGGTCGCAGACTTGCGACAATCGAGATTGGCCAAATGAGCGGACCTCAAGACATGACAACGCCGCGTTATCCTTCGCTGTACCAAATCAATACTCGTGTGTGGCTGACGGAGTTGTCTCGCACGCTCGACCGTCACGCGACGTTGGACAACATCCCGGATGTCGCGTTGGATAACTTCGCCAAGCAAGGCTTCGATTGGATTTGGTTGCTGAGCGTTTGGCAGACTGGTCCTGCCGCGCAGGCGGTCTCGCGAGCGAATCCCGGATGGCGGCGCGAGTTTGAGGAGACGCTGCCAGACCTCACAGAAGAAGACATCGCCGGCTCTGGGTTCGCCATTCAAAGCTACATCGTCCATCGCGACCTGGGCGGCGATGCGGCGCTTGCACGTTTGCGAGCACGGATGCAGAAGCGCGGGCTGAAGCTGATGCTCGATTTCGTCCCGAACCACATGGCTCCGGATCATCCGTGGATCGACGAGCATCCGGACTACTTCGTTCACGGCAGCGAGATTGATTTGGCTCACTCGCCCCGGAACTACTGCCGCGTGAAAACGAAAACCGGTTCGCTGCTGCTCGCTTACGGCCGCGACCCGTACTTCGAGGGCTGGCCCGACACATTGCAGCTCAACTACGGCAACCCGGACTTGCAGCAAGCGATGATCGGCGAACTGACTCGCATCTCCGGGCAATGCGATGGCGTGCGCTGCGACATGGCAATGCTCGTCCTCCCTGACGTCTTCACACGCACCTGGGGCATCGACTCTAAACCATTCTGGCCGCGCGCGATTCCGTGCGTCCACGAGAAGTCACCCAACTTCGTCTTCATGGCCGAAGTCTATTGGGATCTCGAATGGGCGCTGCAACAACAAGGCTTCAACTACTGTTATGACAAGTGCCTTTATGACCGCCTACGAGGCGATAATGCCCGCTCTATCCGCGAACACTTCCACGCTGGCCTCGACTACCAAGACCGCTTGGCTCGCTTCTTAGAAAACCACGACGAACCCCGCGCCGTCGCAACGTTCGATACCGCGAAGCATCGCGCCGCCGCCGTCATTACGTTTCTCTCGCCCGGCCTCCGCTTCTTCCATCAAGGCCAATTCGAGGGCCACCACAAACGCATCTCCCCGCACCTCGTCCGAGCACCCTCCGAACCAACGGACGCCGCATTTTCCGAGTTCTACAAGCAACTCCTCAACGCACTGCGGCAACCGGCGGTGCGCGATGGAAGCTGGCAACTCGTCGAATGCCACCCCGCCTGGGACGGCAACCCGACACACGAGTGCTTCATCGCTTTCGCCTGGGAAAAGTCCCCCGCCGAGCGATTGGTCGCCGTCGTGAATTTCTCAGATCATCAAAGCCAAACCAAGCTGCGTCTGCCATTCGCGACCGAGTCTAACAAGACGTACCGCTTCGAAGACCTGATCGGCAATGCCAGCTATGACTGGCCAGAAGCGGAACTCTCGACCAACGGCTTGTTCATCGACTTACCTGCTTGGTGCAGTCACATCTTTTCGATGACCACATTGGCCTGACAAGGCAATTGCGTCATCGATTCATCAGCAACTCTTGAATGATTCAGAGCCTCGTTCAGCGGCGGTTTGTGGTTGGGCTTCGATCATTTTTCGCAAAGCTCACACACGAGATGCGATGTCGTTTGCCGGCGGACGTTTGATGGACGGCTGCTATGCTTATAAAGGGCGCGGCAACGGAGGAAACGCAGCAAGCCACCGAGGCGCTTGCGGCAAGTCTGTGTCTCCCAAGTAATGTCAGAGCTGGCTGTAATTCCGGCAATTTTGATCGGGCGATTCCTCAATGACCACAAGCACATACACCGTGACCAATCTGCGCAGCGCCAATCTCTCGTTCGTAGTGAATTGGATGAGTTGGCGATGAGCACCAGTCAGATGAGACGGCGTAGATTGGGACCGGCCGATCGGTCACGCCAGACGGCTAAGGGGGGGGAAGATCCGTTTGCTCTTCAGGCGGGCCAGCAACTGCGCGCCACGATCCCGGACGTGTTGCACCAGGCCGAAGAACAGAAAGTTCCGATCCCACAACAAGAGCATGTTTTCTTCGAGAAAACGCCGGATGTGCCGGGCCATCGGGTGTTCGCCGTGACGGTGCGGTTTAATGAGCGACTTCCACAACACATGCGTCCCCAGCTCACACAGACTGCGCACTCCGGCCTGCGGAAAGGTGGCGGGCGAGCGACCACTTCCCGATTGTCCGAACGCTCGATCGTTCGCCAGCGTATCGGGCACATCGACCACGAAACTGGCGACTCCCATTAACCGCATCCCGCCGTAGGAAGCCTCCTGCGGCGTGTCGGGCTGCGCTTGCCGTTGGATGACTTGTTCCGCCAGCAACCGCAGCAGTGCCACTCCCACACTGCGACGCGCCTCACACAACATCGAGCGTCCCGGCGTGCCGCCGGGGCGAAAGCGATGCCACCAGCGAAACAACTGCCGATAGCTGTCGCGACAAAACAACGCCATCGAAATCACAAACCAGACCACAAACCACCGCGGCAACCGTCGACAGGGCGCCGTCCCCTGCCCGCACTTCCGCAGCACAACTTCGATATCCGGCTTGGACACGATTTGCTTCAATGCCGCCACCCGCTCCGCTGTGGAACAGCGCACTGCAACGTCGGAATCCTGACTCAAAAAAACTCATCTCAGCTACCTTGTCACGTGGAACTTGTTACATCCACGCAGTCGCAGGAGGTGGCGATTGTGTTAATACGAATTGAACGGTATTGGGCCTAATCCAGTTGAAAACAACGTGGAGCAAGATTTCAACCTGCCCAAACACCGAACAATTTGGGCAGGTTGAAAGCCCGCGCCTAGTTTTTTGTAACAGGCTGCCAAGCCCGCCCCGCGAGCGAGGCGAGCGATCCCCGAAACGCAGACCTTGTCGCTTTCTGGAGTACCCGCCCTTGCTCGCACGGCGGGTTAGTGATCCACGCCGCTAGTGGTTTTGCACGTTGCGAAGTTGTCGCTACAAATCGCCGATGCCTGCGAGACGCTGTGCGATCTCGCGCCACACTTTGCAGTTGGCGGATCGAGTGATTCCAGGTTCAGTGGTATTCCAAGAACGAAGAACAAAGAACGAACAATGTCCAAGCACGACATCGGATTGATCGGTCTGGCAGTGATGGGCCAGAACCTAGTTTTGAACATGGCCAACAATGGTTTTTCTGTTGGGGTCTACAACCGCACGGCCGCCACGACCGACGCTTTCGTTAACGGGCTGCCGAGCGAACCGGCCGACAAAGTGCATCTGGGAACGACCGGGCGCATCGCCGGATATCACACGCCGGAAGAATTTGTCGCCAATTTGAAGTCGCCACGGCGGGTGATGATCATGGTCAAAGCGGGAGCGCCGGTCGATGCGGTAATCGCGCAGCTCAAACCGCTGCTCGCGCCAGGCGACATCATCATTGACGGCGGCAATTCCTACTTCCCGGACACCAATCGCCGTCACGCGGAATTGAAAGCGGCTGGCTTGCGATTCATTGGCACCGGCGTATCCGGCGGCGAAGAGGGGGCACTCAAAGGACCGAGCATCATGCCAGGCGGGCACGAAGACGCGTGGCCATTTGTGAAAGACATCTTCCAGAAGATCTCGGCGAAGGTCGGTCCGAACAACGACATCCCGTGCTGCGAATGGGTCGGCGAAGCGGGCGCAGGTCAGTACGTCAAAATGGTCCACAACGGCATCGAATACGGTGACATGCAGCTCATTTGCGAGGCCTACAATGTTTTGAAAAGCGCTCTCGATTTGACGAACGAAGAGTTCTATCAAGTCTTCAAAGATTGGAATGTCGGCGAACTGGAGAGTTATCTCATCGAGATCACTCGCGACATCTTTACCGTGAAGGAAGTCGACGGATCGTACCTCGTTGACAAAATTCTCGACACCGCTCAGCAAAAAGGGACGGGCAAGTGGATGAGTCAGCACGCACTCGATCTTGGCGTGCCAACGACGTTGATCACAGAAGCGGTCTACGCTCGCTGCCTATCGGCTCAGAAGGACGCACGAGTGCGTGCGTCGGCAATTCTGAAAGGCCCGGCGGAGACGAGTTTCCGTGGTGACAAGAAACAATTCATTAACGACGTCCGGCAAGCGTTGTACGCGTCGAAGCTCTGCAGCTATGCCCAAGGTTACGTGCAGTTAGACGCTGCGGCGAAAGAGTTTGGTTGGAAACTGAACAACGGAAACATCGCGCTGTTGTGGCGTGGCGGCTGCATCATCCGATCGCGGTTCCTGGGAGACATCAAAGCGGCTTTCGACAAGAATCCGACACTCGAAAACTTGCTGCTCGACGATTTCTTCAGAGCCGCCGTGGAAAATGCTCAGCCCGCCTGGAGGCGAGTCATCGCGACTGCGGTGCAACTCGGCATCCCGGTCCCGGTCTTCAGCGCGGCCTTGAGCTATTACGACGGCTATCGATGCGGCCGATTGCCTGCCAACTTGCTGCAAGCTCAACGGGACTACTTCGGAGCTCACACCTACGAACGGACGGACCGACCGCGCGGCGAAACATTCCACACCGATTGGATCCACGAACGACGCGTGTGAAACCACGCGAAGTGCTTTGTCAGACTTAATTTTTGGGGTACCTGAAGTCGTAAGATTTCAGAAATCCCCGAACTCTCACGTGTTCGGCTATCCCCGTTTCAAGCCCTGGCAGGACGCTAGTCCGGCAGGTCAAAAATAGGCCTGGTTCAATACTGTTCGGCACGCCGTTGGATAGAGATCGGCCGTAACTGGACAAAACAATCTGACCGTTGATCCGCGATGATCGCCGTCCGTCGGAGTGCGTGAGCCGGACGCGAGTGGCTGGCGTGCGCCACTGAGCACGCAGCTAAAAGGGGCACGGGCGTGGTTCTCGCACTGATCCTCGAAGACGAGATCAGCGAATTTTCGCGGCGTCGTGCTGCTGCAGTTTGGCGAGATCGTGTTGTTGCAGTTTGGTGATGCGGGCAGTCAGCGTGGCTTCGTCGGCCCAGCCCACCAGGTAGTAGCAGAGCATTTCATACGTTCGCAGCGTGCGATTGCCGGCTTTGTCACGCAGACAACCGTCATCGTGCAGCCGCTCCAACAACGGCCCGAGCTTGTCGAAATACTTCAACCCGCCGATATCATGCTCTTGAATCTCGTCCCGCTTCTTCCGAGCCACAGCCGCCTCCTGCCATCCTGACAGAACTTGTCAGCCGGCTCGGAGTTGGCGCAAACGGTGTGTCGAAGGTTCGCTATTTTTAATGATCGTGGCTGGCGCAAATGGCATGCCGAACAGTGTTGGATGG
>JANMIF010000489.1:0-30404 GCA_031375695.1 Planctomyces sp. | reverse complement strand
CCGCCGAGGTCGGCGCGTGACGTCAACGCACCGACGAGTCCGATGAACCCAGCCCCCTTGCAATCGCAGTGCCAATGACTTCCCTTGATCAAAGGGGTAAGGGGCGCTGCGGACAGGGGGTCCGGGGGAAATTCAAAAACGATCCATGCAAAACGTACAAATTCAACAAGCCGGCCAGAACGCGGGAACTCTACTGGAGTTTGCGCGAAACCCGCACTCTGGCGAGCGCGGCTACCTGAAACCGGAAGTAGCCGAAGTCGTGAGACTTCGGTTCCTTGGATTCCTCGACGAATTCCGAACTCTCACGAGTTCGGCTACAGGCCAAGCTTCCCGGACAATTCCAACAACAATTTGTTGCCGTCGCAATCGAATGGGCGGACTCGTTCAACGGCCCGACAACTTAAAGCACGACGCGCCAGCGAATGGTTTTTCTCGATCAATCGCTTGCTGGCGCGTCGTGCTGGTGTGCTGATCTTTCTTAACTCCTGTTGAAATCTGAAAATTCTCAGAGATTCTGCGTCGGGCTGGCGGGCTGAATTTCGGTGAGAGGGTGTGGCAACGCTCAAACGACTCTCCACCGACTCGAAAGGTCCGATCATGCTTTTCCGCAACTGGCTGCAATCAATGGGTTTGAACTCCTTGGGAAACCGTCCGGCTCGCCGGCAAGCGGGCCGAACGATCCCCGTCGCCGCCGAGGTCTGCGAAACACGACAATTGCTCGCCGCGAGCACGATCCTCCTGACCAATGGAGTTGTGTCTGTCGCTGGTAACGCCAACGCGGACATCGTCGATGTCAGCTACGTGAACAATCAACAGCAGGTGAAAGTGACTCATAAGCAAGGTTCGATCTCGACAACGCAAACCTTCGATTCCAACGCTGTCACACGCATCGACTTCAATGGCTTGGCGGGAAACGACAAGTTCGCGAACAACACCAGCATCGCCAGCCGAGCGGATGGCGGCCAAGGAAATGATGACCTCCAGGGCGGATCCGGCAACGACACGCTGAATGGCGGTGACGGCAATGACAATCTGTCGGGAAAACTGGGAAACGATTCGCTTGCAGGCGGTTCCGGTAATGACACTCTGATCGGCGGGAACTCGGACCCGTTGACGACGATTCAGAAGATTCAGTCTCTGCAAGACAACGATCACTTGGGCGACGACTTCGCCGTCGAGTACTCGCCCGATGGTCGTCACGTTTACGTGGCTTCCTCCGGCGTGCCGGGAGTCTCCGTGTTTGCACGCGATCCCATCACCGGTCAATTGACGTATGTGGAAACCTACAGCGCCAACGACGATCCCGCTTTGGGGCAACCGCGCTCGTTGGCGGTTAGCAACGACGGCCGTCATGTGTATGTTGCCGGATCGTTCGGAGACTCGCTGACAGTTCTTGCCCGCAACACGGACACTGGAAAGCTCAGCTATGTCGCAACGTATTTCGACAACGATGGAGTTGATGGATTGGACGATGTCCACACCGTGACGATCAGTCCGGATGGTCGAAACGTTTATGTGGCGGGCGAAGCGGACAACACCATCGGCGTGTTCTCGCGAAATGCGGTCACCGGCGAATTAACGTTCTTGCAAGCTCTGCGCGATGGCGATCGCCAGGGATCGAAGACGATCGACGGCTTGGAAATTCCGCGTTCGATGACCGTCAGCCCGGATGGAAAGCATGTGTACGTGGTCAGTCGCGGCGACGGAGCGATTGCCGTCTTCCAGCGTGCCTCAACAGATGGCCGGCTCACCTTCCAGCAATTCTTAAAGGAAGGGGTCAATCAAGCCGATGGCCTGAGTTTCCCGACATCGGTGACTGTCAGCCCGGATGGCAAGTTTGTGTACGTCGCGGCGAAGCAGGACGATGCCATCAGCGTTTATAGCCGTAACGCAGGCACCGGCCGTTTGACACTCGTGGAACTCGTCCGAGACGGACAGAACGGTGTTGACGGATTGGCAGCGGTTCGCTGCGTGAAGATCAGCCCGGATGGCAAGAGGGCTTACGCCGCCGCAGATGGCGATAGCGCGGTGGCGGTCTTTCAACGCAACGTGACCACCGGCAAGCTCTCGTTCGTGCAAGTTCTCCGCGGCAACGGTGATCTTGAGAATGTGGCCTGGGTGGCGGTCAGCCCGGATGGTGACGATATCGCCGTGACGACGCGGGCCAGCAACTCGGTGGTGGTCTTCACTCGCTCAACGGATGGCAATGACACGCTTGAAGGCGAAGCCGGCAATGATTCCTTGCTGGGTGGGACTGGGCGAGATCTCTTGGTCGGAAACGATGGGCGAGACAGTCTTCGGGGTGATGCGGGCAACGACATCCTCGACGGTGGAGCGGACAACGACTCGCTTCTCGGAGGACTCGGCGACGATCGCCTGAACGGTTTCGATGGCAACGACACGCTGAACGGCGAAGCCGGCAACGATGTCCTAAACGGTGACTTCGGCGACGATTCACTGCTCGGCGGGATCGGCAACGACACACTCTCTGGAGGATTCGGACGTGACATCGTGAAAGGCGAAGCAGGTGATGATCTGTTCATAACAATGTTCGAGCCGATCAGAGATCAGATTGACGGCGGATCCGGCCAAAATCGCGTCATTATCCTCTAACCGTAGTGTGATCGCATTTCTCATCGAGGAATTTGGCCGGGAGGCTGTGCGACTCATCGAATCACGGGGATTGCCGTGACGTTCTGATTTTCAACAGGGGGAAGTTTCCAATTGAAACTTCCCCCTTATTTCATTTCTGGACAAGAGGCTTCGGTTCGATCTTCTGATGACCGGTTCGTGGTTCCCAACAAATCAGATTGATTTTCAAGATTTCGCGTCGGTCAACGCAGACGGTTTTCGGTGTGAGGTTGTGGCAGTTTTCACCACCTTCAAAACAACAACACCGCAAGGAACCGAATCATGTCTCTCAAGAACTGGCTCAATGGAATTCAAACTCGCTTACACGTTCGCGGTCGTCGCCCAGATCGGAAGCCGTGGACCAATGTGGCAGGCAGCGAATCGCTCGAAGTGCGCTCGATGATGGCGGCGGATGTGATGACGCGCGGCTCAATGAACTGGCTCACGAGTTTGCCACGCAGATGAATCAGTTCGCCGAACAAGCGGCCAACCTGGCCAAAATGGTCAGCAATTTGCCGGTAACGGGGGACGAGATTGCGGCGAAGTTGGCTCCGATGCTGACGTCGGCATTTCATGTCGAGCTGCCGGAAGCCCAGATCAAGTCGTACTTCGAATCGCGAGGTTTTCATGTCGAATCACTCGCGTCTGCGACCGACCTGAAAAATGGCACGAACTCTGACCTGATCGTGCTGACCTACAAGACGACGATCAATTCCAGTGACCCACTCTCGGTGGCCAGCGCCGGTGATCTCGGCAAAGCGAGCGGAGTTCACTTCCATTTGGAGGGGGACTTGAAGGTCTCGCCGGAACTGACGTTTATGGCCAAGTTCGGTCTCGACCATGACGGGCGGTTCTTCATTCAAGAAGGATCGAATGCCTCGGCCAGCATCGTGGTCGATGGCCGTTTGGACGGCAACGCGGTGATTCCGCATCTGACGGACGTGCATGCTCACGCTGCTGCGCCGGACGGCAAGCATCTGCTGGATGCTCATATCGACTTCCTCTTCAGTGATTTCGATCAAGTCGCCGACGAGCGACTCTATTTGACCGGCGACGGGGGAATGTCAATCAGCGACATCCTCAAGCACGACGAGTCGCTGGAGTTCACCGGCACAATGGATCTGGAAGCGACCTTGTCCGTCGATAGCCCCGTCAATCAATTGCCGGGATTCATTCGCGATCACATCTCTGGCTTGCTTCCCAGCGAACTGAGTTGGACGGCGGACGTGACCTACAACTTGGAAACTGGCGAGCTCGACTATGAGATCGAGAACTCTTCGCTGACACAGGTCGTCGATCTGTTCGCGCAGTACGGGAACATCGAAGACGCCGTCTTCCAAGTCATGATCGACCAAATCTCGCAGCACAATCCGCTGCCTGAATCCGTGCAGAAGCTGCTGGGGACTGACCTGCCGGTCATCGGCATGAATTTGATGGACCTGTTGGATATCCCGGAAGCGATGCAGTTCTTGATCACTCCCGAAGCGTTCAAAGGGAAGAGCCTTAGCGATGTGGAATCGACGGCTGATGGCAACCGGCTGGACTTCAACCTGGACCTCTTCAAGCCGGAGAACATCCGCCGAATGCTCAGCGGCGAAACCTACGATATCTTCAACGTCGATATCGCTCAGAAGTTCCAGAAGGAGATTGCCGCGATCACCGTCCTGCCGGAGACAACCCTTTTCAGCTACTGCGGCATCGTGAACGTGACCGCTCAGATTGATTTGCTGCCGCACTTGTACTTCGCGTTTGACGTGGTGATGGGGCTGGACAGCGACGGCTTTTACACGGTCGGTCAAACTCGCGACGCGGAAGGCAACCTTGCGGATCAGTCCGCTCACCCCAACATCGAGTTCGGTGGTGGAATCACCGGACGGATCATCGCCGAGGGAGATCTTTGCGTCGTGATCGATTTCGTCCGGATCACGATTGATGTCGGTATCACGGCCTTCGGCGGTTTCACATTCGTCTCGCCGAACGGGAGCGATCCGAAGATGCGTAATGCCGAGGTACTCGATCCCGACAACATCGAAGTCACGGCTGGCATTGACCTCAATCTCGGACTGAAGGGAGAGCTGGGAATTCTCGATATGGGACTCCAAGCGGAAGTCGAAGAACTGAAGACGATCGAACTCTATCGCCACAGTGGAGGGACTCTGTCCGACATTCAGAAAAACTTGGCTTCGTTCAAAGAGAAGCTCCAGAACGAAGCGGATGGCCTGGCTTTCAACATGGTCGAAGAAGCGGTTGATCAAGCCTTGGCGGAAGTCAATCAGTGGGCGGAAAAGAGCACACAGCAAGTCACGTCCTGGGCGTCAGACCAAGCCACCACAATCACGACCTGGGTCAATACGCAGACCGACAGCCTTGAAGCCTGGACTCAGCAACAAATGACGAATGTCAATAACTGGGCTAACAGCCGAATGACTGACATCACGAAGGCCGCGTCCGCTCAGATCGAAAGCTTGAACCAGTTGCTCAATTCGCAGCTTGGCAACATCAATGCTTGGCTCGATAGCTCGATCAACAATGTCACGAAGCGTATGGCCTCTCCGGTTCGCGACATCATCAACAACGCGACGAAGCAAATGCGACAGCAAGCGGATGCCGTGCGTGACAGCGTGACCAAGCAGGTCCGCAACGCTCAAGCCACTGTCGCGAGCTGGGCCAAGCAAGCATCCAACCAAGTGCTGCAAGTTGCCCAGAAGACACAGCGTGAGGTCACTTCGCAAATTGAGAAGGCAATGGACACGCTGTCTGAGCGGGGTGTGGCCTTGGCCCGCAACGTCATCAATGCCTCGACCGAGCAACTAACAAAGGCGATCGAATCGCAAACGAAGGCTCTGCTTCAGGTCGTCGGAACCGCAGATGAACTCGTTCGGGAGATCACCGCTGCATCTCAAGAAACGACTCGCGACATCGCGGAGATTGCCAAAGAGAAGATCACTGAAATGCACGAGGAGTTACAGGACGCCAAAGAGGACGCCGACAAGATTCTCAAGGAAAAATTCGATGCCGCGAAGCAAGCCACTGAACGCGGTCTAAACGAAGTAAAAGGAACTGTCACCGCCGAGTTGAACAAAGCCAAGAGCAGCGTTGAACAATCCGTCCAGAAGCTGACCAACGAAGTCAACAAGACCGTCAATGAAGCCGGTCAGAAGGCTCGCGATTTGACCAATAACGTCAAGAGCTCGATCAGCCGCGCGACCAACGAGTTCAAAGACAAAGTTCAGAGTGTTGCGACCAACGCACTCAAGGAAGTGACGAAGGTTGAGCAAGCAATTAAGGCGGCTGCCGAGAAGGCTGCCCAAGCAGCTAGAGAAGCTGCTGCTCAAGCTGCCAAAGCCGCTGCCAAAGCCGTTGCTGAAGCCGCCGCGAAAGCCGCTGCCGCGAAAGCCGCTGCTGAAAAGGCCGCACAAGCCGCCCGTGATGCGGCGGCCAAAGCGGCTGCTGCGGCCAAAAAAGTGATCAAGAAGCTCCGCTTCTAAGAGGAAGTGAAAGGCCCTGGAAGACTTCCGCAACGCAGACTGTTGGTCGAGACCAGCAGTCTGCGTTGTTTTTGTTTGCCGGCCAAACTCCGATCGCAGACTGATTCAGTGAAAGGAGTTGTGCGTTTGGCGAGCCTTCTCAATGTGCTGCTGTCTCGCGTAATTCGAACCAATCCAAAAAGTTTTACAAATTCCGCGTCGGGCTGGCGGACTGAATTTCGGTGAGAGGGTGTGGCAATACTCAAACGACTCTCAACCAACCCGAAAGGTCCGATCATGTTCTTCCGCAACTGGCTGCAATCAATGGGTTTGAATTCCTTGGGAAACCGTCCGGCTCGCCGTCATCGCCGTCAAGCGGGCCGAACGATCCCGGTCTCCGCCGAGGTCTGCGAAACACGACAACTCTTGGCCGCCAGCACGATTCTCCTCACGGACGGGGTCGTGTCCATTGCCGGTAACGCCAAGGCGGACATCGCCGATGTCAGCTACGTGAACAATCAGCAGCAACTCAAAGTGACTCACAAGCAAGGCTCGGTCACCAACACTCAAATTTTCGAGGTCAGCAGCGTCACGCAAATCACCTTCAACGGACGGGACGGAAACGACAAGTTCACGAACAACACCAGCATCCGCAGCGACGCCGAGGGCGGCAAAGGAAACGACACCCTTCAAGGCGGTTCCAGCGATGACTTCCTCATGGGTGGCGAAGGAAACGATTCGTTGCTGGGTAAGTTGGGCGCGGACTGCCTGTATGGCGGGATTGGCAACGACAACCTCGCTGGCGATGCTGGGATTGATGTCCTCGAAGGTGAAGCTGGCAACGACATCCTCTCCGGGGGCGATGACGACGACAGCTACGTGTTCAGCGGATCGGTCAACTTAGGACAGGATACCGTGAAACGAAATGCCGCCGGCACCGACGATCCTGGAATAAACTGCTTGCTCTTTGCGGGATTGGGAACGTCCATCAATTTGGATCTGAGCAAAACCACGTTGCAGCAAGTCTCGACTCTCCTCAAGTTGAAGCTTGAGAATTCGGGTGGCATCGAGTGGGTCACTGGAACTCCGAACGCGGATAAGATCATCGGCAACCATCTCGCGAATAAGCTTGATGGCGACGGTGGCAACGACACGTTGATTGCACAAAACGGCAGCGACGAACTCCTCGGTGGTGCAGGCAACGATCTGTTGGAAGGTGGAAATGGTGCCGATCAACTGAACGGAGGGGACGACAACGACACGCTTCGCGGTGGGGCGGATGACGATGTCTTGATCGGTGGACTGGGAGGCGACCTGTTGGCCGGCGATGCAGGGCAAGATCGCATCATGCCGCAAACATCGACCGAAGACTTCGCTGACGCCGGTGATCGTCGTGAAGTTGACACAACTTCCGAAACTCCTGACGTCCTGCTGGGCACGATGGCAACGCAACCTTCAACGTCACTCGCGTTGACGACTCAGAACATTAACCTTGGCGCGAACGTTAATCTTGTTGCTACGGGGACGATTCCCGCCGTTTATCAAGGCGCGATCAATAGCGTTCTGGCCACTTGGTCGTCGGTGCTGACTGCCAATTATCGGAACGAGACGGTTACCTTGGAGTTCACATGGGGAGGCAGTACGACGTCGAATCTTCCCGAACTGGCTTCAGCAGCTCCGTCCGATCTTCGTGAAATTCACGGTCGACAATTCCCAATCGCGCTGGCGAATCACCGCTTAGGTCGAGATGACAACGGTGGAGCCTCCGAAGGGAACGTGGAAATTGATCAGTTTGACTTTCCCAAGACCGGCAGCTCTGTTCCTGCCAACTTCGAGGCCGTTCTTCTGCATGAAGTGGGGCATGCGCTTGGTTTTTATTCCACGATCATCAAGGAGGGTTTCCAGACCGTAGCAGAAACTTTTCTGGGCATTCCAATCGAAGCAACGCGTCACCGCGTGATTGATCAGTATTCCCGGTTCCTTGCCGATGGAACTGGTGTGTTAGTTGAGCGACTCGATTCCGCCGAAGTACTGAAGGCACTGCGTGGCGAACGAGGCGGCTTGTTTTGGAAGGGTCCACAAGCCGTGGACGCAAATGGTGGACAGCCCGTCAAGCTCTATGCGCCGTCAACGTACGACGAAAACTCCAGCACGAGTCATCTTGACGAAGCGACTTTCCGATTAAGTTTGATGAGTCCCAACGACAGTTCTGCCGACCCCCGTTCAATCACAACGGTTTCCAACATTGAAATGGGAATGTTGGCCGACCTGGGATGGAGTATTCGGTCCAGCATTCAACCTGTCGATGATCCGTCGTTGTCCGTCGTACGCGCTGCGTTTCAGAACGCGACCACCGTGGCGCAGTCTTCGGCAGGACTCACGGCTGGTTTGCCGATTTTTGGATCAGACGGAGGCGTCTCGGACATCCTCGGCTTCAACAGCGGAGACGCGACGTTTCGTAACATCGACGCGGGGACGAACTTATTGCCGGACGGAGTTCCGAACAATGCCGGCTATCGTTTTCGAGCTGCGCGAGAATATGTGCTGGCACTCCCTATACTCGGATATGTGGCAGCCATTCCCACACTCCATGAGACAAGCATCGGTGGCCAAAAACAGTATGGGGTCGTGCTCTTCAATTCGACTCAAGCCGACATCAAATGGGTTACCCGAAGCGACTTGGGAGCCCCCGCGAATGCCCAGGAGTTGTTGAATGCCGCACATGAGTATGCGACGATCGACCTAGGCCAGAAGAGTGGCTTCCCAACGTTTCGCACGCGTATTGTGAACGGTCGGCTTGAGTATGAAATTACCATCGTCAAAACTGGACATCGCATCGGCCAATATGTGTCCGATCCACACATCGACAACGACGGGTTCGGTGACCGCTTCCGCAAGACCAACGACTATGGCGTCCGGCTCGGCTTCACCAGTGCTTTCCCGAATTTCCATCAAGCAAATAACAATGGTCAAGAGGTTCGTGGCACTCTTCTGTTGGAGCCATTCGGTGGCACTGAACGACGCGACGTCTCGCGTCAAGTCTTAGGGTATTCAGACCCGACGAATGTCGGAGCCCGTTTCCGCGCCACTCACGACTATGCAGTCCGAAATGGATTTGTCGGTGGGCTTCCCAATTTCCATGAAGCGAATAACGGCAGCGGTATCGTCGATGGGACCATCTTATTGGAAAGCCGTGCCGCCGAACGTCGAGACGTGACCGCCGGTGACCTCGGAAATCCGGCCAATGGCCAAGAGTTGTTCCGTGCGGTACACGACTATGCGGTGCGGAACGGTTTCGTGGGTGGTTTCCCCAACTTCCACCGAACCATCGTCGGCGGGCAGTTCGCCTACGGTGTCATCCTGATTAAACAAGGTGGGGCTCAGCGGTTCGATGCCCCTTTGCGAGCCCTCGAGAATCTTCCGACAAATGACGTCATCGAAGGAGCGGAAGACAAAGGCAGCTTGTTCAGAGAAACTCGGGCAATCAACGGTCACGTCGGTGGAACTGATCCGGCAGATTTTTACTCCTTCACCTATATCGGCGCTCAGGCGCTTCCCAACGGTTTCGTCACGGTGACATTGTCAGGGTTGAGTGCGGATCTTGACGTCAACGTTCTCATTGGCCCGAACGTTGTGATTGCCTCTGGCACACGAAGCGGGACAAGTTCCGAAAGCATTACCTTCGCCGCAATTTCGGGCATGCGTTACTATGTGCAAGTCTTTCCTTTTGGGGGTGCGATCAGTGATTATTGGTTGGAAATCGACGTGCAATAAAGTTCGCGAATTGGACTGCGAAATCCACTCTCAAAAAGCTCGGCGAATTCAATTCGCCGGGCTTTTTTGTTAGCACGCGATCGCCCTGAGCGCTCCATTCGGGATCGCAGCGGGATAGTGTTCGTTGATCAAAAGTGGTGATGTCGATGAAAGCCGACTCACTTCGCCGCCGCCGCGTTTCTGAGTCGCGCCAGACGGAAGGCTTCGCCGAGCTGTTCGTACCATTCGCTCGAAGAATCGCTGCCACAGTTCGTCGGCGGCACCTGTATGTCCCAACTTGAGTTGCTCCCACCAGCCGGACACCGAGTGTCCTGATTCCCGCGACTCCATGATGCCCGCTCTCCCCAAAGTTCGTGATATTCAGGACATCGCATTTTTCTCCACTGGGATGGCGGAAGGGATGGCGGAAGGCAAACGCTTCGAAATCCGGTGAAATCGACCCTGGATTGCGAATTTCAGCAAACTTCCGGGATTCCGCGTCGGGTAAGGAGCGGGCTTTTCGGTGAGAGGGTGTACCAACACAACCACGCCAAACACTGAGTTCGGCAGGTCTTTAAAAACACCAGCTTTCAGGAGTGCCCAATCATGTTCTTCGGTCGCAAAAACGCTCGTAAAAATCGACGTCTCATCAACACCGCCCCGGCAGCCATCGAGACCTTTGAAAATCGCACCGTGCTGGCAGCCAGCGTCACGGCAACACTCAGCAAAGGGGTTCTCGCCATCGAGGGAACATCCAGGGATGACATCATCGTGGTCCGCTATGACAAAGCGACAAATGTGATCTCGATCGACAATGTGGCGATCAGCGGCAGCGGTGGGATCGGGAAAATCCAAGTGAATGCTCGTGGCGGCAACGACAACGTGTCGCTTGAGGGAGTTCCGATTGCCTGCACCGTTTTGGGCGGTAGCGGAAGAGACTCAATCGTTGGTGGCCTTTACGCTGATGAGTTAAATGGGAACTCCGGCAATGACACGCTCATTGGTGACGGCGGCAGCGACACTCTCTACGGTGATGAGAACAACGACCATTTGTGGGGCGGAAGTGGAAATGATCGTCTTGATGGCGGAACCGGGAATGACACTTTGCAAGGAGGCGCTGATGACGATTATCTCAACGGACGAATTGGCAACGACTATCTGAATGGAGGAAGCGGCGACGACTATCTTCGAGGAGAAAGCGGGTTTGATACGATTACCTGCGGAACGGGGATCGACCGAGTGGGAGCAAATCTTAATCAGGACACTTTGACAGATATGGCGACGACGCGTTACAGGTTTGAGTTTAACTGGAGAGCTGGCGACGCTCCGCTGCGTTTCACTCTCGATGCTCCTCCGGGAAATCATTTTGTCGATGGATCGCTAGTTTCGTACACGGCGAAAAATTCCACGCGACCTCAGCTTTCCGTTGGCAATAATGCGCTTATTTACTCATTCCCGACGTCGAAATTTTCGAGTGGACAGGTTCAAGCAACAGCCGACCTCTCTTACGTTCGTGATGGGATCACTGTGAACAAGGAATAGTACCGGCACTGACTCGATGTGAAGTCTGACCATTCTGACGGCCCGGCGAATCAATTCGCCGGGCCTTTGTCGTTCAAATAAACGTTTGACTCTTGCCGCGAACCTTCTCGATGGAACAACATCCTGCCCGCTGTTCTGGATGACCGACTTAGCTCAAATGAGGCGCAACGTGGATTCCGAGAAATCAGGACATTCCGTGTCTGGCTGGTGGGAGCTGCTGAAATCCGGGCAATCGGCGGCAGCCGACGAATTGTGGAAGCGATACTTTGATCGCATGGTGCGAGCCGCTCGACGGAGCCTTCCGTCTGGTGCGCGTCGGGCCTCTGATGAAGAGGATGTCGCCCTGAGCGCATCCAACAGCTTGTGTCGGGGCGCGAAAGAGGGGCGCTTCAATGACGTGCAAGATCGCGATGATCTCTGGCGGCTGTTGGTCGCGATCACTCATCAAAAAGTGGTTGACGAAATCCGCCGTGGCACCTCGCAGAAGCGGGGCGGCGGCGAGGTTCGTGGCGAGTCGGCATTCATCGACCTCACGAACTTGAATCTTGACGGAATCAACAACGCGGTGGGCGACGAGCCGACGCCAGAGTTCTTGGCGGCCGTCGATGACGAGCATCGCAACTTGATGGGCCTGTTGCGAGACGATTCGTTGCGAGAACTCTGCCAGTTGCGAATGCAAGGATACTCCAATGACGAAATCGCCGAGCGTCAGGGCATCACCACTCGCAGCGTCGAACGGAAGCTGCAATTGATTCGGGAGAAATGGTCACGAGAACTGGATTCGTGATTTCGCCGAAGTCGTGAGATGAGACTCGGTTGTTCGGTCTCGAAACACACCTATTCTTCTCGCGGACTTCAATGACATCTTCCCAAGTAATCCGAAGCGTGAGAGCGCGTTCCGCGTAAATCCGGTCTTTCTTAAAAAGCACGCCTTCGCTCATGCTCTCACGCTTCGGGTTACTTCCAGGTGTGTCATCCTCGCCCGCTTGGAGAATAGCTCTCAGGGGTTCCGCTGCGTTTGATGGAAGCGTGCCAAGAACGAGTCCGCAGCACTGACGCCAATCCGACCAAGACAATAAATTGATTCACCCAACGAGGATGGTCTGTCACTGAGGCGTGAATCAATGAAGTCTCCAGATGAAGTTCCAGGTTTCGACGAGCAGTCAATCAATGACCGCATCGATCTGGTCTGCGATGCGTTCGAGAAAGCTTGGCTCGGTGGTGAGCAGCCGCGTATTGAAGACTATTTGTCGGCAAAGCTCTCGGCTGATGAACGTCCTCGCTTATTGCGTGAGCTGTTGATTGCCGAACTGGAACTCAGACGCAAGACAGACAAGGCGCTTCCGTCCTCCGACGAGTACCGGAAGCGGTTTCCTGAAGCGGTCTCGGTCGTCGAAGAAGTCTTTCAGTCGGTCGCCAAGCCAGACGGCGATGTGGCGGAACTGTTCGCGCCGACGATTTTGACCGGCATGGGATCGGCCGATGCTGGACGGCACTCAAAGGTGGGAGACTACGAGCTGCTCCACGAGATCGCTCGCGGTGGGATGGGTGTGGTTTACAAAGCTCGGCATACGAAGCTGGGGCGGTTGGCGGCGGTGAAGTTGATTCGGTCGGGAGACCTCGCTGGCGAAGAAGAAGTCCGGCGGTTCTATGCCGAGGCGGAAGCGGCTTCGCAGCTCGATCATCCGGGGATCGTGCCGCTGTTCGAAGCGGGACAAGAGAACGGTCAGCATTATCTGGCGATGGCGTTTGTCGATGGTCCCAGCCTGTGGCAGAAGGTGAAGGAACAACCGCTCGAACCACGCGAGGCGGCTCGCGTCATGCAACAAGTGGCTGAGGCGGTGCAGCACGCTCACGAGCGGGGGATCATTCATCGCGATCTGAAACCGCAGAACATCTTGATGACCAGCACCGGTCAGGCGCGAGTCACAGACTTCGGCTTAGCCAAGCAGATGGCGACTGATTCCAGTTTGACGGCGACCGGTCAAGTGATGGGGACTCCCAGCTACATGCCGCCGGAGCAAGCGTCGGGAAGTGTCAAAGAACTGGATCAACGCGCCGACGTTTACTCATTAGGGGCCACCTTGTACTGCTTGCTCACAGGCCGTCCGCCGTTTCAAGCGGCGACACTGACCGAAACGCTGCGGCAGGTTGCGGAGCAAGACCCTGTCTCGTTGCGATTGTTGAACTCTTCGATTCCCGTGGAGTTGGAAGCGATTTGTTCCAAGTGTTTGGCCAAGTCTCGCGAGCATCGCTACGGAAGCTGTCGGGAACTCGGCGAAGACCTGGAGCGTTTCTTGAAAGGCGAGCCGGTCAGCGTTTCCATTTTGAACTGGAGCGGCAAGCTGCGCCGGGCCGTGCAACGCAATCGCGACGATGTTCACCTGCGGACATACAGCGTGATGCTGGCTTGGTTCGCGGCGATCGTCCTCCTGGCGGAAGTGGTGATACAGTGCTTGGATCGGAAAACCGGCATGACGCCCTATCTCATAACCCGCGCCGTGCAGTTACTGTCGTTTGTTCTTGTCGTGATTCGCTTTCGTCGCGACATCATTGGTGTCGGCCATCCAGCTATTTCGCAAATGTGGGGCCTCTGGCTTGGTTTCTTTGTTGCGTGTCATATTGACGTCTGGGCGCGACTCCAGCAGCACTGGATCCTGCTCCCCGATCGTCCCATCGATCAATACACTTGTTATCCGACTTTCTTCGTGCTGAGCGGATTTCTGTTTGTCGCTTTGGGGCGTCAGTATTGGGGAATGTGCTACGTCTTTGGGGTGGGGTTCTTCTCGGTCGCCATCGTGCTTCCCTGGCTGGCAGATTGGTCGCCAATCATCTTCGGCACAGCCTGGGGTGGAACATTGGCAGCGATCAGTTGGCGGTTGCGGACTTTCCTCGCCGCAGAGCGAGACGAGTCTTTTCAGTCCTCAGTTGGATAAACGATTGGTTGCAAGAAATGGGCTTCAAGTCGGGTGGCAGCAGTTCCTTGATGTGCTTTTTTTTTGCCGTCTGTTTGTATTTCATTCCCCCTTTTTCAATCCTGCTCATCTTGCTCGGCACCCTCCTCGCTGCTGTGTCCTTTTTGTTTCGCGATCGGTCGAAATATGAGCGAATCTGTAGTTGGATTGGGCTCTTCTTGAACGGAGGGCCGGTCGGTGCAGTGGTGGTGAGCGCGTTCATGAAATGAGCCAGCACACCGAACGACCGCTCAAACATGACCGATCACGATTCGCGATCCAACCAAGTCTTGGCGACCAGATCAAATTCGAATGCCAAGCCGATAACGTTTCATTGCGAACTTGCGAACCAGATGTTGTGAAAAACTCAAGTTCATTTATTTGGGGAACGTCAATATGTCCATACTCATGAACATCCTTTATTGGACGATGGCCTGTTATTCGGTTTTTGTCGTGGTAATCGTTGTCAAACAGGTAGTCCTCGGTTCGCCCCTTTACATGAAGGAGAAACGTGCGTTTCGTTTGATATTGGGGTTTTGGGCACTCGCGCTTGTTGTTTTTTCCGTGTTGATGTGGCTAGGGAAGATTCGATAGGAGTAAAACTCCCAACAATCTTCGCGGCGCAAAACATTCAGATGCCCGATTCTGAAAGTGTGTATGGACGCAGGAATCCTCTCGAAGATGCGTCATTCTGATTCGCGAGACGGACTTTGCCAGCCTCGTTCGTCGCCCCTCACGGTCCAGACTCCCAGCGGACGCAGATGCTCCGCAATCTCGTCGAACGTGAGGAAGCCCAGACAAGGATAGGCCCCGATCTTCGGCGGACCTGCGGATAGGATTTTCTTGGCCAGAATGATGGCTGGTGAACTGGGAGTGGCTGGCCCGTCGTAGTCGGTCACGATGGCGAGCCGACGCTCGCACGTCGCGCCCGCTTGATCTTTGCCGCGAACCCAAACGGCCAGGCCGCCGTTCGTCGAGCCAAATGGAAACAGCATCAACGACAGATTCAAAAACAACCGCGCGTGTCGTGAGAAATTCCAGTCAAATAGCGAGCAGGGCCAGCGACAGACGGTCAGCAAATAGTTGAGAAAACTCAATTCCAGTCCCGCCTGAAAACGAACCGTGCGTGCTCCGAACTCAGCCGGGAACAACTCCAATTCAGGAACATCGCA
This sequence comes from Planctomyces sp., assembly GCA_031375695.1. GTDB lineage: Bacteria > Planctomycetota > Planctomycetia > Planctomycetales > Planctomycetaceae > SXKJ01. The sequence goes on along the minus strand of JANMIF010000489.1, from coordinate 14,885 downwards.
GTTGTGGACACGGCGGCGTCCGACGGGAGGTGGAAACTCCAACCGTCGAGCGTCGCCCCAACCGGGACGCAGCACCCATTCTCCTCGCTCCCAGACTCGAATGCGTTGTCCGAGGTATGTCAGCACGGCCCCTACTGTGGAGGCTCCTCGCGGATTTTGATTACCGGGACTCAGCGCCGTTTGGATGTCGTGAATCTCCGAGAACTCTGGAGCCAATTCACGCACCAACGCTGACGTGATGGCGGGAGTCGAACTGACTCCAGACACCGCCAGCAATCCCCGCTCACGAGCGATCTGATCAACCGCCCCGAGTCCCGTGACGAATTGGCGTCCGTCCGAGAGATCCAAGTAATGTGCTCCGCATTCCAACGCCTCTCGTGCGACCCGATAGTCAGCTCCTTGAAATGGTCCGGCCGCATGGATCAGCAAAGTCGAGCCAGCAATGGCTTGCTTCAATGAATGCGCGTCGTCCAATTCACAGGTTCGAAACTCGGCCCCGATGCGATGCGCGAAATTCGTTCCGACCCGTGCGTTTCGTCCCGCGATCCGAACATGGCAATCTGGATGCAACCGCAGTGCCTCGGCGATTCGTCCCCCAAAGACTCCGTAACCGCCTAGGACTGTGACAGTCTGCATCGAGCAAGTCTCCCAGGACTAACGGATCGGAATCTTCAGCAGCCCCAAAGACAACGCCGTGAAACCGGAGTTCTGATCTCCGGGCACCGATAATCGGTGTTGCTCGAACCAGCCACGACGGGTGATGTCATACCGTGTCCAGTGCTCTGATTGAAACCTGCGAAACCACGACTGTTGTAAGTCTGCGGGAGTATCGCGGGCGTCGCCGGTGAGTGGGATTTCGTTGAACGAATACACAATCCCCAGATAACACCAGACGACACCCCACGGAGAGAACGGAAAGCATAGATGCCCGACAAGGCTCATCAGACCAGATCCGATCCAGGCTTCGCAATACGCTCGAAAGTGTCGGCAGATCAGCGACCAAGCCCGCGCGAGATTGAACGCCGACAACAGTTTCTCCGTGCGTGTCACGTTCAGAAATCCGGCCGGGATCACGAACGTTGCAAACACGAACACAGCCGAAAGAGCCGCCAATTCGCCTGTACTCATCACGCCCGCTGGGGCGAGAAATCGGCAGTAGAGCAACACGACCGGAACCACGAGTGTCGAAAAGATCGGGAACAAGGCGCATCCGCACGCCAGCGCGAACCACGGAAACGACTGCAATTCGGGCGCTGAGAAAAATCGAAATGCAAACCAAGCGTAGATCGGCAAGTAATACGCGTTGATGACGCCGACCGCCTTCAGCCCCTCAGCGGTAAAGTGCCATAGCCCGGCATTCCAGTCGGGCAGCACCGGCGAAGTTCCATGTTTCAGCCGCAAAATGGCTTCCTTGCGATAGCCCAAAATCGCCGGCCAACCAATCAGCGGCAGCAACAGCACACAACCACCGACGAAAATCTTCTTCTTCCAATCGGGATCGGCCGTCACGAACAAACAGGCCGAAGGCCAATCGAGTCGCCGCTTGCCGATCATGGTTTCGATGGTTCCGCCAATCTCTGCCATTCGCCTCGACGCAGTTTTTTTCTTTGGTTGAACTTGTGCCACCGGTCGTCGACGAACCAGGGCATCCGCAACAACGTCCTGAATCCTGCGACGGTGACCGCGCGTCTGACTCAGAACATCATCGCAAACACCCTCGTGATCGAGACATCTTAGAGTTCATTAGCAACTCCGTGCAACAAATCAGCGAAGGCTGCTCAGTCAAGTAATCCGACGCTTGAGCGAGTGCGGACGGTCCAGAACGGTTGGATTCGCGTGCCCAGTGAAGCATCCGCACTCGCTGACACTTCGGGTTACTTGGCGGTATCTCTTGCCCAGTTCGAAACACTGGCACGCCCTGCCGATTCACCAGCCCCACGCTGACGCCACTTCGATAAAAGCACTAGGATCACCGAACAACAACTTAATGGACTTCCACGGAAATACGCACACATGAACGTGCCGGACGACGTGCCAGGGTTTGACGAACTGTCGGTCAGCGATCGAGTCGATCTGGTCTGCGATGCGTTCGAGAAAGCTTGGCTCGGCGGTGAGCAACCGCGTATTGAAGACTTTTTGCTGGCAAAGTTCTCGGCCGAGGAACGTCTTCGTTTAGTGCGAGAGCTATTGATTGCCGAACTAGAACTCAGACGTAAAACAGACAAGGTGCTGCCGTCTTGTGATGATTATCGGAAACGGTTTCCGGACGCAGCTTCGATTGTCGATGAAGTTTTTCGTGCGGTCGCCAAGCCAGAGGCCGAGCCGGCGGAACTGTTCGCGGCAACGATGCTGACCGGCCCGGGATCAGCCGATACTGGACGGCACTCAAAGGTGGGAGACTACGAGCTGCTCCACGAGATCGCTCGCGGCGGGATGGGAGTGGTTTACAAAGCTCGGCATACGAAGTTGGGGCGGTTGGCGGCGGTGAAGTTGATTCGGTCGGGAGACCTCGCTGGCGAAGAAGAAGTCCGGCGGTTCTATGCCGAGGCGGAAGCGGCCTCGCAACTCGATCATCCGGGGATCGTGCCGCTATTCGAGGCGGGGCAAGAGAACGGCCAGCATTATCTGGCGATGGCGTTTGTCGACGGTCCCAGCCTGTGGCAGAAGGTGAAGGAACAACCGCTGGAATCGCGTAAGGCGGCGCGCGTCATGCAACAAGTGGCTGAGGCGGTGCAGCACGCTCACGAGCGCGGGATCATTCATCGCGATTTGAAGCCGCAGAACATTCTGATGACCAGCACCGGTCAGCCGCGCGTCACGGACTTCGGCTTGGCCAAGCAGATGGCGACCGATTCCAGTTTGACGGCGACCGGTCAGGTGATGGGCACTCCCAGCTACATGCCGCCGGAGCAGGCGTCGGGAAGCGCCAAAGAACTGGATCAGCGCGCGGACGTGTATTCTTTGGGAGCCACGCTGTATTGCTTGCTCACCGGACGTCCGCCATTTCAAGCGGCAACGCTACCCGAAACATTGCGGCAAGTCTGCGAAGCCGAGCCAGTCGCGCTGCGGATTGTGAATCCGTCTATCCCGCTCGACCTGGAAACGATCTGTCTGAAAGCTCTGCGCAAAGAGCGAAACGAGCGTTACGACACCGCTCAAGAATTCGCCGACGACTTGGGCCGCTTCTTGGCCGACGAATCAATTCTGGCGAGACCGGCCGGCCAGTCCGAACGATTCGCTCGTTGGTGCAAGAGAAATCGAACGGTTGCCCTGCTGAGTGCCGCAGTCGCCATTTTGTTCGCATTGATTGCTGAGCCGCGAATCGTTCAGGCGACGTCCGTAGCCTTCGACTTCGTGGGCAACTCTCTGCGGCACCTCATTGGAATGAGAAGGCCGCCGATTGTGACCTTTGCAATCCTGGCGTTCGGTTTTGGGATGGTACTGCCGGCTGTGATCGTTCGATTGGAAGTCGCCTCATTACGGGCGAGTGACGAGCGTTATCGACTCGCATATCACGTCGTCTCCCGATTGATCGGCGGCTTCGGTGTGTTGCTCATGAACTCGGTCGCCGTTTCGATCTTCAAAGCGGTCTTTGCCGGATTTGGCACAACTCTCCTCACGCCAACGGCAGCCATGTTTGACGTCGGGGATTGGATGACAAACCACAACATCGCCTGCGTGCGGACCCTCATTTGGGCGATTGTTCTGGATGGCGTCATCGCAGCGACACTGAATCACAATGAGCGCTGGACGACGTGGTGGAGACGCTGGACCGTCACTGTCACATGGGCATTGGTCGTCACATTCTGGATGGTGTTCATTCTGATTCTGTTGCCAATGATTAAGCTACTAAATGATCTCGCATAGCCACGAGACAAACGACGATGACTTTGCTCGCAAATCTGGTTTGAGAGGTATTGATCCGGGTCATGGATCAATTGACATACCTCAATTGTTGGCGTACGGTCAGCCCAAGATTTCGTGGCATCGGAATTGACCGGGAAACAGGAGTGAGGGCCGATGGCACGACTGACCGACCCGAAGCTTCTGTCACTGATCCGCGAGGCGCTGAGTGAATGGCGTGTGGACGGCTATGTCGTCTGGAAACGACTGCCGGCCGAATGGCTGCGGAAAGAATTGGAAGGCCAGACTCAAAAGGCGATCGCGAAGTTGCTGCACGAGCATGTGGACGCGGGCCGTGAAATCGACCAAGTCCAGGAACGCCGCGAGCGGTATCGAGACCGATACGAATTCCATTTCGATTTTCGGCTGACGATTGACGAACGTCGCGTTTACATCGAAACAACGTTGGACGAATCCAGCACCGGTCCCACGATCACGATTGTGAGTATGCACGATGAATAAGAAAACCTCTTCCTCCCGATCGGCTGCGAAGCCGTATCCGCGTCATTGCGTCGAATGCGGTAAGGTCGCTGTCGCTGCGACAACGATTCCCTACAAGGCGGAACTGAAACATGACGGCAAGCTCCACAAGTTTCACATTCCTAAACTGAGAATCGACAAGTGCGCCTCCTGCGGCGAAGAGTTCTTCACGAATGCCACTGATGAGCAACTGACGGCCAGTCTGAGATCTGCGATCGGCCTTCTGCCACCGGAAGAAATTCGACGCCAATTGGGAGTGCTGGGAATCTCGCAACGCAGTTTTGCCAGTCATTTGCGAATCGCTCCAGAAACCGTGTCCCGCTGGATGACGGGGTTGGCGATTCAAAACCGCGCACTCGACACCTTCATGCGAATTTACTTCGCCTTTCCCGCAGTTCGCCGCTCCCTTGCCAAAGTCGGTTCGCCGAGCCAGGCGAGTCAGGAAAAGTCTCGGCGACCGCAAAGTTCCATTAGAGCGTGAGACTTCTCGGAACGGGGCCAAGCCATCGCGGATCTTGGTGATTGTCGTCGGCAACGAAACCGCTTCAGCGGCAAACGTCCAATGGCACGGTAAGCTAACATTGGACGCGATTTTTTGATTTGCCACGGAGACACGATCGCATGAATGCGCCTGACGATGTTCCTGAATTCAACGACCTATCGATCAATGACCGAATCGATCTCATTTGTGATCAATTTGAAAAGGCTTGGCTGACCGGGATGCAGCCGCGAATTGAAGACTTTTTGTCGGCAAGGTTCTCGGCCGATGAACGTCCTCGCTTACTGCGCGAGCTGTTGATTGCCGAGCTGGACCTCAAACGCAAAGCGGGCGAGGTGCTACCGGCTCGGGATGATTACCGGCAGCGTTTTCCTGATGTGGCTTCGGTCGTCGAAGAAGTCTTTCGTGCGGTCGCCAAGCCAGAGCCAGAGCCGGCGGAACTGTTCGCGGCGACGATGCTGACCGGCACGGGATCAGCCGATGCGGAACGGCACTCAAAGGTGGGAGACTACGAGCTGCTTTACGAGATCGCTCGCGGCGGGATGGGAGTGGTTTACAAAGCTCGGCATACGAAGCTGGGGCGGTTGGCGGCGGTGAAGTTGATTCGGTCGGGAGACCTCGCTGGCGAAGAAGAAATCCGGCGGTTCTATGCCGAGGCGGAAGCAGCCTCGCAGCTCGATCATCCGGGGATCGTGCCGCTGTTCGAGGCGGGGCAAGAGAACGGTCAGCACTATCTGGCGATGGCGTTTGTCGATGGCCCCAGCCTGTGGCAGAAGGTGAAGGAACAACCGCTGGAACCACGCGAGGCTGCTCGCGTCATGCAACAAGTGGCTGAGGCGGTGCAGCACGCTCACGAGCGGGGGATCATTCATCGCGATCTGAAGCCGCAGAACATCCTGATGACCAGCACCGGTCAGCCGCGAGTCACGGACTTTGGCTTGGCCAAGCAGATGGCGACTGATTCCAGTTTGACTGCGACAGGTCAGGTGATGGGCACTCCCAGCTACATGCCGCCGGAGCAAGCGTCAGGAAGTGTCAAAGAATTGGATCACCGCGCCGACGTGTATTCGTTGGGAGCAACGCTGTATTGCTTGCTCACCGGACGTCCGCCATTTCAAGCGGCGACACTTCCGGAAACGCTGCGCCAAGTCTGCGAGGTCGAGCCGGTTGCGCCGCGTCTGGTGAATCCGTCCATCCCGCTCGACTTGGAAACGATTTGTCTGAAGGCTCTGCGGAAGGAACCGGATCGGCGTTACGACACCGCTCAAGAGTTCGCTGACGACTTGGGCCGTTTCCTGATGGGCGAGTCGATTCTGGCTCGGCCGGTCGGGCAATCGGAGCGATTCATGCGTTGGTGTCGAAGAAAGCCGCTGGTCGCAGCGGTCGTGGTACTGAGCGCGCTGCTGGTCGCGGCATTAGTCGTTGGGATGCCAGTTGTCACTTCCGCGATGCTGGAAGCCAAAAAACAGAAGACGTTCGCAGAGGGAGAGACTAACAGGGCAAAAGAGAACGAACAGCTCGCCAATGCCGAGAAGACCACCGCCGTCCGACAGTCGCGAATTGCCGAGGTTCGCCGACTGACTGCCGAATCACGGTCCATCCGCGAAGCGCTACCAATTCGCAGCACACTTTTAGCGCTCGAAGCGATTCAAGGTTGTCCCGCTGAGGAGAAAGAATTGCTCGTGACTCCCGAAAACGAGCTGCGTGAGTGTGTGAAAGGGATCGGTGGATTTCCTTTAACGACGGGAGGTCTAACGACGGGAAGTCAGACCCCTATGGTTATCAGCTCCGATGGTCGTTGGCTGGCCACGGAAGATCACGAAGGGACGCGAATTTGGGATTTGAAGTGCTCGGACGTGAATGCCAATTCGCGACTTCTGATCGGACGGGCGCATGGCTCTGCCAATCACATCGCCTTCAGCTCTGATGGGCGTTGGCTGGCCACTGATGGAGACACGGTGCGACTCTGGGATTTGACGCTGCCAGATCCAACTCTCACTCCGCGAGTCCTGAGCGGGCACAAAGGCGGGGTTTCTTCTTTGGCCTTTAGTCTCGACGGTCACTGGCTGGCGACGGGAGGTGACGATCTGACATCGCGGCTCTGGGATCTGTCGGCGTCCGACCCATCCGACAGTCCACGAGTTCTCAGTGGACATGAAAGTCGCGTCGATCAATTGGCGTTCAGTCCCGACGGGCATTGGCTCATTACCAACGGGTTTATGGGGACTATCAACAACTCGACCAGTGAGAAGGTGTCGGTTCAGAATTCGAATGGCACAGCACGGCTCTGGGATTTGAGGTCGTCTGACCCAAGTGCCAAATCGCAAATACTCGCAAGTGTGCAAAGTAGTGCGGTTGCGGCCACCGCAATCAGTCCCGACGGGCATTGGCTGGCGACAGGATACGCAGATGGTCCAGCGTGTCTTTGGGACTTGACTGCCCCCAATCCAGTTGCCACGCCGAGAGTCCTTAGTGGACACCAATTTGGAACTCAGCTCTTTGCCTTCAGCCTTGATGGGCATTGGTTGGCGACGGCAAGTTCCGACGCGGTGCGGCTCTGGGAACTGATGTCTTCTAGTCCGAGCGCGAATCCGAAAGTACTGACTGGACATGAAGGTTCCGTAAATAGTTTAGCTTTCAGCCCGGATGGGCGCTGGTTCGTCACTGGGAGCGATGACCGAACAGCGCGGCTCTGGGATCTACTTGCTTCATCCGAAACGAGCATGCCAGCACATGTGCTGCGAGGACACAAGGACCTGATCTCTCAGTTGGCCATCAGTCCTGACAGCCATTGGTTGGTCACCTGCGGACAGGAAAAGACGGCACGACTTTGGGATTTGGCGGCTCCCGATCCGAGCACCACGGCGCGCGTATTACCCGACCAAGAAGACTGGATTCGTACAATAATGTTCAGTCCAGACGGGCATTGGTTAGTGACGCGTGCGTTCACCGGCGTGGCGCGAATTTGGGACTTGGAGTCGCCGGTCATCGGTCCCCATCCGCACGTACTCAACGGGCACTGGACTTCCGATCGCTCCACCATCACTCCCAATAGCCATTGGCTGGCCACGAGATTTGGCAATTCAGCCTGGCTCTGGGATCTGACGTCGCCCAATCCAAGCGTCAATCCGCGCGTGCTTCGCGGGCATGATGGCAATATTCGAAGTATTGTTTTGAATCAGGACGGGCATTGGCTGGCCACGTCCAGTGACGACAAGACAGTCAGGCTTTGGAATTTGATGGCACCAGACGCGAGTTCGAATCCGCGTGTGCTGCGTGGGCTTGCGGACTTGATTGATGATGATTGCTTAGCCATCAGCGACGACGGGCATTGGCTGGCTGCCGGAAGTAGAAATGGCACGGTATGGCTCTGGAATCTGGAGTCAACGCAGGCCAACGATCATCCATATCAGCTTCGCGGGAACACAATGATACAGTGGTTAGGCTTCGCTGCCGGTGGGCATTGGCTGATCACGGCAAGTCATGCTGGGACGATACGACTCTGGGATCTGGATTTACCTGAACCTGGTATCAAACCGTTCCTCTTGAGTGGAAATGAGGTCAAAGACACCCCATCCGCCTATCAGCCAGTTAGCTCAGTCATTTCTCTCGATGGGAAATGGCTGGCATCGCAAGGCAAGAACGCTCGCGGAGTTCGACTTTGGGATCTCACTTCACCCCAACTGAAGACCAATTCGCGCGAGATGGAGATTCACACCGGCAGCATGGCCATCAGTCCTAACGGGAGATGGTTGGTAAGCTCAAGCGGGGGAAATCGGGTGGAACTCTCGGATTTGATGTCACCCAATCCAGGTGCCAATCAACTCGTGCTGCGTGGACATGAAAGTGCTGTTCAATGCTGGGCCTTCACTCCCGACGGGCATTGGCTGGCGACCGGGGATCAGGACACGGTCGCGATCGTCTGGGATTTGACCTTATCGAATCCGAGTTCCCATCCGCGTCTGCTTCGAGGGAAGGAAGGCGGTGGTGCAGTGGCGACAATCGCCATCAGCCCGGATGGGAATTGGGGCGTTACCGTAAACCGATTTGGAGTTCAAATCTGGGATCTGCAACTCGACAGACTCGTCGCACTGGCGAAGACGACCGCTGGAAGATCCCTCTCGTCCAGCGAGCGGGCGCAATACCAACTCCCTCAAAACCCTGCTTCTGACTTACCGCTCGCGCGAGCCGGTATTCGTGACATCCTGCCAACCTGGCCCACCGACGAACATTTTCACGAACGGCAGGCAAGCGAAAGTGAGAAAGGAGGCTCGTTGTTCGCAGCGGTCTTTCACTTGAAGCGCCTTGCCGCATTTCGTCCGGATGACCAAGACATCAAGAAGCGGCTTGTCCACGCTGAAATGCGACGTGCGAATGGTCTCCCCACGATCACTTATGAGAGCCTGACTGATGGCTCATTCGAGACTGGTTCAACGGGTGTCACTCCCGTATTTTCCGGCTGGAAAGTCTCGACTTGGCTGCAACGTCCCGAATCAGCGTTCATCACCCAGACGCAATTCAAAGTTGGCCAGAAGGCTTTGGAAATCGTCGCGAAAGACGGCGACGACGTGCAGTGCCAGCAAGCCGTCAAAGTGAAGCCCAACACGCGATACCGATTTCGCGGCTGGGTCAAGACGCGCGATGTCGCCGTGACCCAAGAGGGCGGCAAAACGGGTGCCTGTCTCTCGGTGGTCGAGCTCGGAATCAGCGACTCGCTGGTGGGAACCTCGGATTGGAAGCAACTGCAAATCGAGTTTGACTCAGGCAACCGCCCGCAGATTCAACTCGGCCCCCGACTGGGCTGTGCCGGCAGCGTCTGTATCGGAACCGCTTGGTTTGACGACCTGCAACTGGAAGAGCTCACGAACGACGATGGCAACAATAGCAGCGGTGCGTCTGACGGAAAATGATTTCGGCATCAATGCTCCTGGCCGACGAAAGGTTGTGGCTCAAGAGGACGGCAACTCGCGAGCCGTCTTCTCTCCCGATGGCCTGCACATCGCCTTCCTGCGCGGCATGTCCGCCCCGGCTAAGCTGGTCGTTGTGAATGCGAAAACCGGCGAAGAAAAGATCCTCACCGAAGACGCCGCTATCGTGCGGCCGGTGTGGCGGTCGTTTCCGGTCACCAAATGAAACTGTTTAACTTCGTTTTCCGATACCGGAGCGTTGAATCATGAACCCAGAGAAAAAATGTGATCACTGCGGTAGCGATCAAATCGTCGCGAACATTCGGATCAATGACGGAGCTGGCTTGTGTTATAAAATAGACTGGAGCTGGATCCTAACGAATGTAGAGCCATTGTTAGCCGACTTATGCTCAGAATGCGGCAGCGTGAGGCTTCACGTTCGGACCACGGATCGTAAGTGGCTGACCGACAATTCATAGTGGCAGGACAACAGCCGACAAAAAGGGCACAAAAGTTGGAAGAGATTTACGTCAGCACTGATGTCGAGGCCGACGGCCCGATCCCCGGCCCGCACTCGATGCTCAGCTTCGCGTCTGCGGCGTATCGGGCCGACAAGACGCTGGTCGGAACGTTCGAGGCAAATTTGGTTCTGTTGCCTAATGCCACCAGCGATCCGACAACAATGGCGTGGTGGCAGAGTCAGCCCGAAGCGTGGGCCGCGTGCCGGTCGAACCTGCGGGAGCCGGCCGTCGTCATGCCGGAATACGTCGCGTGGCTGAAATCTTTGCCTGGCAAGCCCGTCTTCGTGGCGTATCCGGCGGCATACGACTTCATGTTCGTTTACTGGTATCTGATCCGATTCGCGGGCGAGAGCCCGTTCTCGCACTCGGCCCTGGACATCAAAAGTTACGCGATGGCCGTGCTGGGCACCGACTATCGGGGGTCAGCCAAACAGAACATGCCTGCGGAGTGGTTTGACGATCTGCCGCACACGCACGTCGCCTTGGACGATGCCAAGGGTCAGGGAGCATTGTTCTGCAACATGCTGGCGGCTCGTGCCAGCAAACACGCCGAACCGCATTTTGGCCAGCCGGAGTAATGACTCAGTTCGTGACAAGTTTTTTGGAGGATAATCATCATGCGACAACGACTCCCAATGTTCGGCGCAATCGTGCTTATGATTCTTGGATTCCTATTGGTCGGTGGCGACGGCTTCTTCAAAGAGACGGCGTCTGGAAAACAACTTGCGGGAATCTTCATCTGGTTCAGTGGCACCCTGGGCTTGCTGCAACTGGGGCAACAAGATCTACGCAATCGCATTCAGAAGCTCGAAGAAAAACTCAAAGACCACGCCTGAATCCATGCGGAACACTCATTTCCATGAGTCAATCGTTTTTGACCTCACAGAACCCGAAATACTTCGTTTGGCGAAACTTCATTCCATGAAATCTCGCTGGAATGTCCTCAATCATCGACGCTTGAGAAATTCACGAAACGAACCGGTATCTGCTCCGCTAGCCAAACGTGGTCGTTCGCTTGGCGAAACTCGATGTCAGCGTGAAACGCTGCTTCGGCCTGAACCGTCAGGATGACCGTCGAAACATCCAAGGGATCTTCCTCATTGAGCCCAAAATCGTCTTCGTCTCGAAATTGTGTGCTCGATTTCGACTGCGCCACGCTGTCAGCGTATTGTTGATCGGAAGTCAAATGAACGAATCTCCGTCCAATTGGCATCAGGCCGTTGATCTTGATTGAGTCCACTGAACCGCTCGTCGTTCCGTGCCACAGAAAAGTCGGCGGCTGTCGAATCACTCCCGTAGCAACTTGGGTCAACGAATGGCCGTAAAGTGCTCGAATCTGATCGACCCGAATTTCAAATCGCTGCAACGGCATCTCTTCGACCCACCGAATCAAGTCGGCACGCGACAACCGCGACCATTCCCGCCGCCGATACCGTAAAGCGATCACCACAGATTCCAGATCAGTCCAACCTTCCGCATCGACAGTGACAAGATGCTGCTCGGGATGATGCCGTAGCATGTGAGCGAGAGTCGCAACAACTTGGTTGGTCAAAGCAGTCATGGTCCGTGCAGCTACCAAGGGATCAGGGCACTGACGAATGATACTCCGGGAGTCAATCAGTTACCGTGAGCTTCCTGAACTTGTTGTGCTCGCCGAAAATCTCACGGATTCGAGGTAAATCCGAATTCAGCGCTGATATTGGAAATCTATCCGTGGGCTTCGGTCACTGCGTGCGAAAATTTCACCAGCAACGGCAATGCACGGAATCTGCACGGAATACGCTCAATGAGACACGACTTGATGTGATTCGTGAAATTGATTGGATTCCAAATCTGTTTACGAGATTGAAAATTTCCGCTGTTTTTGGTGTTGGCAATAGCTCATTGGCGTCATTGGGATGCAATCGGTCGCTCGCGCTAAGGAATTCGCTTGTTTCAGATACAGCGGCACGTCGTTTGGCCGTGTCTTTTAGCGTGTGGCAAACGTGTGGCAATGTTGACGATGCAAACGCAACCTTGGTACAAGCCAATAGCAATGTGCATTTGCTGAATCTCATTCCCAAATCAATGGTTACATCACAACAGCAACACGAACGTAATTCATTCGCAACACACATAAATCAGGTTCAGGAGCTAGCGCCCTTAACGGGCATGGAGGTTCGAGTCCTCTCCTGGGCACTGATTGATTGTTCATTAAAATGTACCGAACGGAAAGGCCCTGAAACTCAGGGCCTTTTTCGTTGTCTCGCAACGGACGATTAACTCAGTTTCCGTTGATTTCGTTTATTTTCGCTGCTGAGTGAGTCAGTCGTGGCAGTTTGGCAAGGCGTTGCGTTTCGATGACCGGTCACACTCCACTACGCCCCGACGATGCCAGCACCATCCGTAGTAGCTGCGATTTTGGGGCTCGATGAGCAGAGTAATGTGGTCGCCAGTCAGGGGCCTGGATTCGTTGTTGTTGGTGGCTATGTCCAGGTTGGCCATGTCACGCTCTTGGCGGACAGCGCCGAAGTGCGGGATGCTGCCGTCTCGCTGGATTTGATACTTAGTCAGTCAGCGTTTTCGGATGCGGTAAGTCTGGCTTGAGCTTCACAAGCGGAGCGCGGCGAACCTTGGTCCAGTAATCTCGGAGCACTCGGCCGTCGAGGGGCTTTCCCGCAGTGGGGAACATACGGTGAGAGAGTTCGTTTTCACGCTTGCGACTGAGCTGCTGCGTCAGCGCGTGCATGGGCTTCATGATGTCGGCGATCGTTTTCCAAATGACGACCGGGGTCGGCAGCTGGCAAGCCAATCGAGCACTTATCCGCTTCCCAATAAATAACCGCGATTCAGCTTCGGCACGGGATTTGCGCAGACCCGGGCAATGAATTGATCACCGTCAACATGGCAGGAGGCTGGGCATGACCGTTGTGGAACATCATTCGGTGAGCGAGTTGCAGGAGTTGTTTCGGCAGGAGAAGGACGCTCGGATTTCCAAGCGGATTGGGAAGGTATGGCGGGCTCGGTCAGGTCTGACGAAGCCGCAGATCACGGCGAGCATCGGGTTGGCTCGACGCACGGCGCAAATCTGGGTGCAGCGCTAGAACGAAGAAGGCCTAGCTGGATTGCGGGATCGGCTGGGACGCGGGCGCCAGCCGATTCTATCGCCGGAGGAGTAGCAAGCCGTCACTCAACGCCTGGAAGCGGGGCCGCAAGAGGGAGTTGTTTGTTCGCTGCGTGGCCTCGACCTTCAACCGTTTATTGAAGATCAATTTGGCAAACTGATGTCGTAGTTCACGGTGTATGACTTGTTGCACGAGCTGGGCTACGAGCTGGGCTACGAGTGGCTAGTGGTCCTCCAATCTCATCTTGTTAGGTTTTGGTTTTTGGGTGATGAATTGCACTTGCCGTTCGATTCTCAATCAGGAGCCAAAGCATGGGCACGGATGCCAAGTATGTTGTGCGGTTGTCGGTTTCGGAACGAGTGGAGTTGGATGCCTTATTGGCGAATCCTCGGGTGGCCAAAGATCGGTCGTTGCGGGCGCGGATGCTGTTGAAGACCGATGCCGATGGTCCGGCATGGCCCGATTCGCAGATCGCGGAGGCGTTTGATGTCGCCGCCATGACCGTGGCTCGGTTGCGACAACGGTGCGTGCTGGAAGGGCTCACGGCGGCCTTGGCTCCTCGTCCGCGTTCGGGGAGCAAGCCACGGACGCTCGACGGTGCGGCTGAGGCGCAGTTGGTCGCGCTGGCCTGTGGCAAAGCTCCTGAGGGCCGCGCGAAGTGGACGTTGCAATTGTTGGCGGACAAGCTGGTCGAGCTCGAAGTTGTTTCGTCGATCAGCGATGAGACAGTGCGTCTGACGCTTAAAAAAACGAACTCAAGCCGTGGCTTCGCGAGCAATGGGTCATTCCGCCCGACGCCAACGCCGAGTTCGTCTGCCACATGGAAGACACGTTGAATGTCTATCAGCGAGCGTATGATCCGAAGCGGCCGGTGATCTGTTTCGACGAAGGGACCAAGCAGTTGGTCAAACATGTGACGGAACCGATTCCCCCGTCTCCCGGCCAGCCGGAGATCATCGACTACGAGTACGAACGCAACGGGACCGGGAACATGTTTATGCTGTCCGAACCACTGGCTGGCCGCCGAAAGGTCTTGGTGACGGCGCAGCGAACGGCGATCGATTACGCGAACGCCATCCGTTACTTGGTCGATGTGATGCATCCCGAAGCCGACAAGATTGTGCTGGTTCAAGACAATCTCAACACGCACAAAGTCGCGTCGTTGTACGCCGCATTCTCGCCCACCGAAGCCCGCCGCCTCATCGACAAGCTGGAGATTCATTACACACCCAAGCACGGAAGTTGGCTCAACATGGCCGAGATCGAACTGGGCGTGCTGGGCCGCCAATGCCTTGACCGGAGAATCGCTGACCTGGCCGTTCTCGAGTCAGAAGTGGCCGCCTGGGAACTCGCACGCAACGCAGAGCAAGTCCGAATCAACTGGCAGTTCACCACCGCCGATGCTCGAATCAAGCTCAAAAGACTCTATCCTGTGATCGAACCGATCAACTTAAAAATGGCGGACCACTAG
>JANMIF010000458.1:0-2524 GCA_031375695.1 Planctomyces sp. | reverse complement strand
GATCTCCCGCCCGCAAACATTTCGAGTCTCTCCGAATTTTTTGCTGATCGGAAAATGACTCGCCTTCCCATTCAGTCCGTGTACGTGAACGATCCTGCCAAGCCGACGAGAGCCCTGGCCACTTCGGAATCAGTGACTCTTGATGCCGAGCCGCAGCCGCCTAACTTGGAGTATCGATTTTCCGTAGTCTTCACGCTCATCATGGGCGAAGAAGGTTGGTCAGTCTCCGACATCACAGACGAGGAGGTGGAGAATGACCGTAGTAAATTGAAGAAGTTCCTCGAAGCGAATCCGAATGCGATCAGCGTGCCTCCGTTGACGAAAAGGCCAGCGAGCAATCAATTTCACGATTTGCAAGGCGTGTGGGAATACATTTCTGTCGAGGCAGATGGCGTGGTCACGGAATACAAGACGCCTGTATCTTCCGAAGTGTTGTCCATCACCGACAATCTGTGGAAGATGAATAGTCTCATGGGTAGCGCCAATCGTGTCGAAATCGATGGCCGTAATCTCACTTTCCACGGCAAGACGTCAACCGGCAGTGCGAGCGGCGTTGGCGGAGATGTACCATCCATTGCATATGGAATCTATACGCTGGATGACGATTCGCTCGGCTTTTGCATGACCCCGTTTGTACCACGCTCACAAGTTGGCACCGGAGCAGATGCATTCGGGGGACCAGTTATAAAGCACCCACGGAATTTTGAAACCAAGGGGACGCAGAATCGCGCCTACCGACTTCGTAGGTCCGCAGCGAAAGTCTCGGCAATCGAACAGCCTCCCGATCGCCAGAACGCTCGCGCAGATCACGAGCAACAAAAAGTGGCGGTAGCAGATGAGTTGCTACTCGAAGCCAGGAAGGCCCTACAGGCATGTCAGGCGTCCCTCCAATGGAAACAGAAGTTCGAGATGCGGGTCACCCGCCAGTATGTCCGTCCGGACTCTGGCAAGATTACTGACGATGATCGCATTCGCCGCGAGGCGCCGCGGATGGTGGTCAGCGGCACTCACACGTTTGAGGACCAGCCCAAGGACTTCGGCGGAAACACGACCAATTGGGCGATGGACGACGGAGAGATGTTTATCGCTCGTACGACCAACCGAGGACAGAAGAAGCTGACGGGGCTCGTGACCGTCAAGGGGCGACTTGCAGCACACTGGGGAATGTTTGAAGCCAGTAGTGGCTTCGCCATGGAAGGGCATTCTCCTGGAAATCGTGGCCGAACGCTGATGGAAATGCTGCTGGAGGCGAAACAACCGGACGTTCGCCGGGAAAAGATTGGCAACCACAACTGCCTGCGGATTTCCGACCACAATGAGTGGGGGACCATGACCGTCTGGATCGATGCGGGAGCATCAAGGCGACTGCGGAAGTGGGAAAGCAACAAAGAACGGGGTAATCGCTGTGACGACGGCCGCTTTGGCGAAGATAAGAATACCGCGAACTGGGAATCGATTGCGTACCTCGTCGAGGACATCGAATATGAGACGATCGACGGAATCGAGATCGCCGTCCGCTGTCGTGTTCACAGTACGTCGATACCCAATGGCGGCGTCAAGCAGGAATTCACCACCGAGTACAAACGCACGGAGATCAATCTGCGACCAGACTTCAGCGTCGCCAATCCCTTTGTCGGGGATTTCGACAACGGCGCCAGCATCACGGACGGAGACAGCTACGAACGTGGCGCCGCGTTTCGCTGGCAGGACGGAAAACTGACGAAGTAGATGTCAAGGAACAACACTCCTCCGTTCCATCACCCCAGACCCATTCCCGGAGCAGAAAGCAGAAGCATGCGATTCACGCTACGTAGAATGTTTGCAGCAGTCTCAGGCGTTGCGACGCAAGGCCGTCGCTGAAAGTGCGGACTCAATGAACCTCTTGTTCAGAATCGGAGTGCCGCCGCTTCTGTTCGCGATTTTGCCCGGAACGCGCAATGTTTGCGCCGCCGAAATCCCCGACCTTGCATGGAGTTTTAGAAATGAAACAGTTCAACGTTGTGATCATTGCGATTCTCACTTGGGCGTCGACCCAGGCCGCATTCTCTCAGGAAGATGTGGCAGCAAAACTCAAAAAAGAGGTCTCGGCAAAACTCAAAATGGCGATCGAGCAAGATTCGTTGATTCCTGATCGGGAATGGCAATCGCTTGACGCGAGGAATCAAGCAATCGACCACAAGAAGCTCAAAGGAACGACTTTGACCTTCGCCTTGATTTCGATGCGGGCACTTTATACTTCTTGTTATCCGGCTTGAACGCTTTCCGAGATCCAACTACACTCGTGCAAATGAAATTCTCGATTTTAAATCTCATACTAGTCCTCACCGCTGTCGCGGCGATTCTTGGATTGTATGTTTCGCGGCAGGCGAATCTTAAGACAACTCAGCGATATGAATTGCTCGTCTCTGAACTCAAAGCCAAACACGCGGAACTAAATGATCAGAATAGAACCTTAAGGCAAGAGCTCGGATCTTTAACCATCACTGACCTCAAGCAAATTCATGCCGTCAAGCTCAGAACGACT
>JANMIF010000390.1:0-15952 GCA_031375695.1 Planctomyces sp. | reverse complement strand
AACAACTTTGGCAGCAGCCACGAGGGCGTGTGCAATTTCTTGATGGGCGACGGCAAGGTGACGTCGATCAACATTCACATCTCCACCGACCTCCTCGGCCGCCTGACCGCCCGAAACGACCACGAAGTCGTAACCGAATATTGAACCCAGGTCGCTGACGAGGTCATTGTCCAGGCCACCGGAAAGGGAATCATCGCCGGCAATTTCGGACGCACGATCGTCAGTGGTTTCAAGAGTCTGCTGCGGCACAAGCTCCACCAGCGACGAGTTCTTCGTCAGCGGCGGGACGGGGGACATGAAACCGGCTTTCGGTTGTCGGCCAAACAAGAAGACCGGCGGTCACTGCGCCGGCGAGCGGCGTCTTGCCACATTGCCACGGGCCGATCAGCACCACGATCGGAATAGTTCCCTCGTGGTTCGAGGCTTTTTCATGGAATACACCTATTCGACTGTCGCATCTTGGCTCGCGACTGTAGCTTTGTCCCTGAATGCTTCTGCGAAAAAGGATCGCTCCAGCACTCCAGAGAACTCCGCTCATCGCATCATCACTGTTGGATGCTGTGCCCTGTGGCTTGAGTTATCGAGAGTCCTTTTTCGCGTTTCTGACTCCGCTGGCTGATCGGCCGTTTTTCTGCTGGGCCGAAGGCGCGTGGCCAATCGCTCGTCCACAGACGCGAGCGTTGGCGCACCACCACACGGCAACGGTTTCTTGACCATGCATCCGCTCGACCCGGCTTGCGTTAATGCACCCGGATTTCGTCCCGACTCCGGACAACTGGAAGCGAACGTATGACGTCTCTTGATCGACCAACTCCCGACACGGAATTACCGCCCAGCGCGCCGGCCGGTGCGCCGCTACGCTCGGTGCATACCGCGTCGTTCGCGGTGTTGCTCGAACAACTGGGGATCTCGTTGTTGGTGTCCACTTATCAAGCCGGCAAGGTCGTCGTGCTGCGGTCGGAGCACGGGGTGCTCAACACGCACTTCTGTGGGTTCAACAAGCCGATGGGCATGGCGCTCTCCGGGGATCGCCTGGCGGTGGCGACCGCTCTGGAGATTTGGGAGTACCACAATCTCCCGGCCGTGGCCCAGCGATTGGAACCGGTGGGCCGGCATGATGCCTGCTTCTTGCCGCGGCGTGCGCATGTCACGGGCAATGTCCAAACTCACGAGCTGGCTTGGGCGGACGAGGAACTGTGGTTCGTCAACACGCGGTTCTCGTGTCTGTGTACGTTGGATGACCGGCACAACTTCGTGCCGCGCTGGAAGCCGGAGTTCATTTCCCAGATCGCTCCCGAGGATCGCTGTCATTTGAATGGTCTGGGTCTGTACGAGGGTCAGCCGCGATTTGTGACGGCGCTGGGGACGACGGACACGGCCGCCGGCTGGCGCGACCACAAACGGGATGGCGGCGTGCTGATCGACATCACCACCAATGAGGTGTTGCTGTCCGGTCTGTCGATGCCCCATTCCCCGCGCTGGTTTGCCGATCGGCTGTGGGTTCTGAATTCGGGCGAAGGCCAAATCGGCACGGTGGACCTCGTGGGGCAGGTTTTCAACCTGCCCGAAAAGGGCAGTGATTGTGGCACAATGTCGTTCACTCAAAAGAATGGGGATCCTCACGGGCAGGTTGAAAACCTGCCCCACAGGCCCGCTCGTTACCAGCCTCTGGCCGCGTTGCCGGGGTTCACGCGGGGCTTGGATTTCTGGGACCGCTACGCCTTTGTCGGACTGTCGCAGATTCGCGAGTCCGCCGTGTTCAGCGGCATTCAGATCGCCGAACGTCCGCAGGCCGAGCGTTTTTGTGGCGTGTGGGTCATCGACATCGTCACCGGCGAGATCGTCGCCTGGGTGCAGTTTCAAGACGCCCTGCAAGAAATCTTCGCCGTCTGCATCGTTCCCAATCGGACGTGGCCGGAGATCACCAACTCGAACATCGGCCTGATCTCGAACTCGTTCGTCCTGCCCGAAGAAGTCCTCGACACCGTCCCGTCCGATCTGCTGAAACGAGTCGCTAAAAGTGCGGCTCAAGGCGAACGGGGGGCGTCAGCCCCCTGGTTTTCCGAATGGCGAAAAACACCAGGCGCCTGACGGCCCCCGTTCGCCGACTCAACCAAAACGTCACCCCGATTTTCTGAAAGAATGGTTTTCGCATGTCCTTCATCTCCTGGCTCACGTCACTGAAACAATCGCTTCGTCGGACCGACCAGACCAATCGACGTTCGCGTCGGCGCGGGTTCTCTGGCCGCCGGGTGATCGAGCGGTTGGAAGATCGCTCGCTGTTGTCGGCGATCGTGGTCACCAGCTTGGCCGACAACACGGCGAGCGATGGTCAAGTGACGTTGCGGGAGGCCATTCAAGCGGCCAACACCGACCTGGCGGTGGATGGTTCCACGGCGGGGAGCGGGGCGGACACGATCACGTTCGCGGCCGGGCTGTTCAGCGGGGGGGATCAGACGCTCCAGCTCTCGATCGCGGGGGACCACGAATTTGGGCCGAGTGCCTTGGCGATCACGACGCCGATCACGATCAGTGGCCCGACCGGCAGCAATGGGCTGACGATCGCGCGGGATAGCGGCGTGGCCAACCTGCGTCTGTTCGTGGTGAGCAGTGCGGGCAACCTGACGCTGCAAAGCTTGACGTTGAGCGGCGGCACGCACATCGGCGGCAACGGTGGCGGTACCAATAATGGCGGCAGCGGCGGCGGGGCTGGGGGGGGCCATCTTCAATCAAGGGACGCTGGCCATTCAGAACAGCACGCTGACGGGCAATACGGCACGAGGTGGTAACGGCGGCAATTCTAGCGTTTCCGGTGCCCTCCGCGGCGGCGGTGGCGGCGGCGGTCTGAACAGCTCGGCAGCCGATGTCACCGATGATGGTCACGGCACAGCCGGCGGCGGCCCGAATGGCGGTATCGGCGGCAGCGGAGGCTACAGCGGCGTTGACGGCGGCGTTGGCGGCGGCGGCGGGGGCGGCGGCACCTACAGCTTCGGCGGCGGCGGCTTCGGCGGTGGCAGCGGCTGCTTGGGCGGCGGCGGCGGTGGCGGTGGCTACGGCAGCGATTTCTAAGGCGGCGGCGGTGGCGATGGCGGCTTCGGCGGCGGTGGCGGTGGCGGTGGCTTCGGCCGCGCCTTCCTAAGCGGCGGCGGCGGTGCCGGCTTCGGCGGCGGCGGTGGCGGCGGTGGCGGCGGCGGCGGCGGCGGCGGTGCCGGCCTGGGAGGGGCTGTCTTCAATCAGGGTGGTGCGGTCACCATCACCAACAGCACGCTCTCGGGCAACTCGGTCGCGAGGGGAATCGCGGCGGCGAACACCGGAGCCAGCAACGGCCAGGCCTTCGGCGGGGCCGTGTTCAGTCGCAACGGGAGCGTCACGGTGCTCAACAGTACGTTCACCAGCAACACGGCCGCGAATGGCGGAACCGGTCTCTACAACCTCGGCGACGGGGCCACGGCCACGGCGGCGCTCAACAATACGATCCTCGGCGGGGCCGCGACTTCGCCCAGCGACTTCGTCGGCAACACGATCAACGGCGGCACCAGCACGACCAGCGGCGTGGGCAACCTGATCCGCTCGGCGACCGGCTTCAGCGGCACGGTCGTCAGCTTCGCCAATCCGAACCTCGCCGCACTGGCCGACAACGGCGGACCAACCTTCACCCACTTGCTCAACCCCGGCAGCCCGGCCCTGGACGCCGGCAACAACGCGGCCGCCTCGGCCCTGACCACCGACCAGCGCGGCACCGGCTTCGCCCGCCTCGGCAACACCACGATCGACATCGGGGCGTTTGAATTCCAATCTGCCGTGGTCAGCAACACCGCCCCGACAGCCGTGGTGCTGTCACCGAGTTCCGCCAGCCTCGCCGAAAATGCCAGCACCACTTCCGCGACAGAGCTCTCGACGATCACCATCACCGACGACGCCAACGGCACGAACACGCTGTCGCTCGGCGGGGCCGATGCCGCCCGCTTCGAGATCGTCACGGGCAAGCTCTTTCTGAAAGCTGGCGTGGCACTCGATCACGAGACGAAGTCCAGCTACTCCGTGCGAGTCAACGTCGATGACACCACCGTCGGCTCGACCCCCGATGCGTTTTTCGATTTCACGCTGACGATCACCGACGTGAACGAGTCGCCGACGCTGGCGGCCCCCATCGCCGACCAAGAGACGGCCGAGGACGCTCTGTTCTCATTCACGTTCGCGGACAACACGTTCAATGACGTCGATGCGGACGACTCACTGACGTACTCGACCAGCAGCTTGCCCGGTTGGTTGAGCTTCACCGCCGGGACACGCACATTCTTCGGCACTCCGGCCAACGCCGATGTCGGTTTCGTGGACGTCACCGTGACCGCCACCGACCTCAGCAGCACGACCGCCAGCGAGACGTTCCGCATCACCGTCACCAACACGAACGACGCTCCGACGCTCGACCATGCCATTGCTGATCAGCCGGCAACGGAAGATGCCCCCTTCTCGTTCGCATTCGCCGCCAACACGTTCAGTGACGTCGATGCCGGCGACTCGCTGACGTACTCGATCAGCAGCTTGCCCGGTTGGCTGAGCTTCACCGCCTCGACACGCACGTTCTCCGGCACACCGGCCAACGCCGATGTCGGTTTCGTGGACGTCACCGTGACCGCGACCGATCTCAGCAGCACGACCGCCAGCGAGACGTTCCGCATCACCGTCGCCAACACCAACGACTCGCCGACGATCTCGTCATTGGCGACGGCCAGCGTGCCGGAGAACACGAGAGTGACGTTCGTGGTGCTGGATGTGAACGCGATCGACGTCGATCGGCCGCCGCAGACTTTGACCTACTCGATCTCCGGGACCGATGCGGGCAAGTTCTCGATCAACAGTATGAATGGTCGAATCCGCTTTCTCGCCCCGCCGGACGCCGAGAATGCGCTGGATGGGGACCACAACAACGTGTACGAGATGACGGTGACGGTGACCGACGACGGCGTTCCCGCGTTGTCCGCGACGCAGGCGTTGAAGATCACCGTGACCAACGTTGTGGAGACGACGGGGACGACGCAGGCCAGTCTGGCGGCCGGCGTGCTGACGATCACCGACGCCGCTGCGGCGAGCAACGATACGCTGACGATTTCCAAGGACGCTCAGGGCAACATCGTGATCTCGGACCCGGCCAACGCGATCTCGGTGGGGGGTGGCGTAAGTTCGACGAGCGATTTCCAGGGCCGTGTGCCGATGGGGTCGGTGACACAAATCATCGTGAACACGGGGGGCGGCTCCGACACGCTGACGGTGGACTTCGCGAACGGCAATCCGATTCCGGCGGGCGGACTGTCGTACAACGGCGGCGTCGGCCGGTTCGATCAGTTGTTCCTCAAGAATTTGGCGGGCCGGATCGACAGCGCGACCTATCGTCCGACGACGATCAACGACGGCTCGTTCGCTCTGCGACGCGGCAGCGGTCCGGTCGTCACGTCGCAGTTGTCGTTTAGCCATCTGGGCAAAGTGACACTTCAGGGCGCACCGGCGGAACTGATCTTCGGTCTCCCTGCCAGCGACGACACCGCGTCGCTGAGCGATCTGGCCGGAGCCAACACGGAACGTTTCAACGCCAGCGGGTTGATGCCACTGGACTTCACGGTGGCCGGGATCACGTCGCTGATTCTGAACGGCAACAACGGAAACGACACCTTGTCGGTCGCCAGTCTGGATGCCGCCTTCGTCGGCGGGATCGCTCTGAATGGCGGTGCCGGAAACGATGTGCTCAGCGGCGGCGCGGGAGCCGACATCCTCAACGGCGGTGCCGACAACGATGTGCTCAACGGCAACGCCGGACGCGACCTACTGATCGGCGGTCTGGGAGCCGACACCCTCAACGGCAATGACGGCGACGACATTTTGATCGGCACCAACGTCACCGCCTTGGCCGCGACGTTGAACACCGTCCGCAATCTGTGGACGGCGAATGAGACTTACAATGTTCGGCGGCCGAAAATCACCGCGCTACTCAATTTGACGAACGTCATCGAAGACAACGCCAGCGATACCCTGCGCGGCAACGCCGACCGAGACCTGTTCTTCGCCCGAGTGACCAGCGACACGCTCACCGACCGAGTCATCGGTGGCATCAACGACGAATTCCTGTTCGCGCTGTAATGCGCAACCATCCGAACTGCTATCCGTGCTCTGGCACTGCCATCCGTGCGGGATCTTTACCTGCGAATATTCGCGCGGATGGCAGAGCCAAGGCACGGATGAGACAACTTTGACCCCTGACGCTGGCGATTATTTTGCCAACAGATGAAACGGTCGGAGCGGGGACTGTCAGAAGTTCGCCAGCCGAATTTTGCGGGGTCAGCGGCATTTCATTCCGCGGGCCGATCCGAGATTATCCCCGTTCGCGCGAACGACCTGTTCCTTTCAAATGAAGTTTATTGCTCGTGGCCAAGAAGAAACCGACCGCAACCGCCGCCAAGCCAACTGCCGCGGCGAGCGAAGATCAAAATCTGGAGGCTCGCGTTGAGGCGACCACGCAGGAGATCGGGCAATACTTGTTCGATCACCTGAACCGCCGGCAAGCTTCGATTTTTGAGAAGCGGTGGTGGGAAGATCGCATCCTGTCGTGGGCGATGGGGGACGAAGCGGTCAAAGTGCAGATGTTTCGGTTCGTCGATGTGCTCCCGCGGCTGAAGACTCATGCGGCGGTCGCTCAGCATTTGCAGGAGTACTTTGAGGAAGTCAGCTCGCGATTGCCGGGAGCGGCGCGGCTAATGCTTGATTGGGCGGAGCCGAACACGGTGCTCGGCAAGGCATTGGCGCTCAACGCCAAATCGAATGCGTCGCGGATGGCTAGACGCTTCATTGCCGGAGCGACGGTTGAAGAGGTGACCGCGACGGTCATGCGGTTGCGCAAACAAGGGTTTGGTTTCACATTGGATTTGCTCGGGGAGGCGACGATCTCGGCAGCGGAATCGGACGCGTATCAGCAGCAGTATTTGAATCTAATCGCCGGACTGGCGGCTCAGGCCAATGCGTGGCCAGAGAATTGCCAGATCGATTCCGACGATCGCGGACCGATTCCGCGAGTCAACGTGTCGCTGAAGTTGTCGGCATTGTGCAGTCACTTCCGGCCGATTGATCCGGTCGGGACGACGGAGGAAGTTCTCTCGCGGCTGCGGCCGATCTTGCGAGCGGCTCGCGAGCACGGAGCTTACGTGCATGTCGATATGGAGCAATTCGCGTTCAAGGATTTGACGCTCGACATTTTCGAGTCGGTGTTGACCGAGGCGGAGTTTCGCGACTGGGCGGATGTCGGGATCGTGGTTCAGGCGTACTTACGAGATTCGGAGCGAGATCTGAAGCGGCTACTCGCGTGGTCAAAGAAGCGGAAGACACCGGTCACGGTGCGGCTCGTGAAAGGAGCGTACTGGGACTACGAAACGGTTTCGGCCGGGCTGCGCGATTGGCCGGTGCCGGTCTTTCTGGACAAATGGGAATCGGATGCAAGCTTCGAGCGGTTGGCTCGACTGTTGATGGAAAATCACACGTTGCTGCGGCCAGCGCTGGCGAGTCACAACTTGCGGAGCCTCGCGAGCGGTGTCGCGTGGGCCAGGCACCTCAAAGTGCCGATTGGGGCCTACGAGATTCAAATGCTGTACGGCATGGCGTCCGAACAAGCCGAAATCTTCGCCGAGATGGGACATCGCGTCCGTATCTACACGCCGTTCGGTGAGCTGATCCCCGGCATGGCGTATCTCGTCAGACGATTGCTCGAAAACACCAGCAACGATTCGTTCCTGCGGCACAGCTTGGCAGAAAACGTGACCGTTGAAACGCTAATGGCGAAACCACAGCCGGATGCAACGGGCGCAAAGTCATCCCCACGAATTAAAGAAGTCAACGAATGACACACTTCCACAACGAACCCCCAACCGACTTCAGCCAAGCGGCGAATCGCGATTTGTTTCAGCAGGCGCTGGATGAGGTTTCGGATCAGCTTGGCAATGAGTATCCGCTTATCATCAACGATCGAGTCGTTGAGACGAAAGGGGTGATCGTTTCGACCAGCCCGTCTCACAAGAACGTGGTCATTGGGAAAGTCAGTTCGGCGACGAAGGTCGATGCCGAGTCGGCGATCGCCGCAGCGAAGGCCGCTTCGACCGCCTGGGCACGAATTGAACCGAAGTATCGCGTCGAGCATTTGCTGCTGATCGCGAAGCACATGGCCGATCGCCGGTTGGAACTGGCGGCGTGGATCGTGCATGAGGCCGGTAAGCCGTGGGAAGAGGCGGACGGCGACGTCGCTGAAGCGATCGACTTCTGTCGTTTTTATGCCGAGCACTCGCTGACGCTGTTCGAACCGCGTCGCGTGGAGTTGGCTGGTGAAGAGAATGAGTTTCTTTTCCGACCGTGTGGGGTTGTGGTAGTGATCGCTCCGTGGAATTTCCCGCTGGCGATTCTGACCGGCATGACCGTTGCCGCACTGGCGACTGGCAACACGGTCGTGATGAAACCGGCCGAGCAGTCGTCGGTCGTGGCTGCGAAGTTCATGGAAGTCTTGATCGAAGCGGGCCTGGCCGACGGCGTCGTCAATTTTCTGCCGGGGATCGGCGAAGAGATCGGCCCGACGCTTGTGCAACATCCCGACGTGAGCGTGATCGCGTTCACCGGTTCGCGGAACGTCGGGCTAGAGATCAACCGTTTGGCCGCCGCCGTCGATCAGCATCAGCACGGCGTCAAACGAGTCATCGCCGAAATGGGTGGCAAGAACGCGATCATCGTGGACGACGACGCGGACCTTGATGAAGCGGTACTCGGCGTCGTGCAATCGGCGTTTGGTTACGCCGGGCAGAAGTGCTCGGCGTGTTCGCGCGTCATCGTGCTGGACGGGATTTACGAGGCGTTTCTGGAACGACTGGTTGGAGCCGTTACCAGTTTGAAGCTTGGCCCTGCGGAAGCACCCAGCACAGTCGTTCCGCCGGTGATCGACCGCACCGCTCTCGATCGGATCAATGAATACATCGAGTTCGGCTCACGGGAATTCCGTTTGGCGGTCGCGGGTGAAGTGCCGAAGGAACTCGCTAAGGAAGGGCACTACGTCGCGCCGCACGTCTTCGCCGATGTCGATCCACAGTCGCGCTTAGCTCAAGAAGAGATTTTTGGTCCGGTGCTGTGTGTGCTGAAAGCCAAGAACCTGAACGAAGCCATCCAGATTGCGAACAATACCGAATACGCACTGACTGGCGGCATCTACAGCCGCAGCCCGGCGAACTTGGCTCGCGCCCGGCGTGAACTACAAGTCGGCAACTTGTACCTCAACCGTTCGATCACCGGTGCGCTGGTCAATCGCCAACCATTCGGCGGCTTCAAACTGAGCGGCATCGGCACGAAAGCGGGCGGAGCCGATTACCTGCTGCAATTCGTGGTGCCGATCAGCGTCACCGAGAACACGCTGCGGCGCGGGTTTGCTCCGAAGTCGAAAACAAAGTGAGCTGCGTGCCTTTCGTCCGAACCGATTGACGAATGAGGCCATCGCTGACCCAAGAAGCCACTCACCAAGACCATCCCCGGCTCAAAGGGATCGGCTCCAGCCTCGTTGCGTTCTCCGTCAGGCTGCATGAAACGCTCGATCTCATGCCGGTCACCGATGACTGGCCTAAACGCCATACCAAACGCGGCCTGCTCCCGCTGCTTGTGCCAGGGCACGTTGCCCGTTCGAAAATTTTTCGCAACATGACCCTGTCACAAGCAGCAGGAGCAGGCCCATGAGGACATGGCTGCGGTGCCGGGCAATTTGTTGACTTTACGGAACGCTGTCGCTGGCGGCGAGGCCCATGCTGCCGACGTTGCGGACTGCTCTCAGGTCAGGGTTGGTTACACTCGTCTCGGCTCAAAGGCTGAGAAGTACCGGACTTGTGAGCGGCTGAGGTCAGAAAAGTTCGAGTTGCTTGGGAGCTTCGATGGGCGACATGCGCATTTTTCCCCAAAAGATGCGCATTCGCTCGAACTGCCGATCCGTGACGGTGAGGATGCGAACCTCACCGTCCGGCGGCACGTTTTGCTCCACACGCTGGATGTGGACGGCGGCGTTTTCTTCGCTGGCGCAGTGGCGGCTGTAGATTGAGTACTGCGTCTGCGTGAAGCCGTCTTCCAACAGCATCTTCCGAAAATCGGTGTAGGCACGGCGAGCCTCCTTTGTATCGACCGGCAAATCAAACATTGTGACGACCCACATGGAACGATACCCGCTCAGTTGCATGATCGTGACTCTGAGTTTTGGGAAATTCGACGTCGTTGAATCCCGGTCACGGCGTGACCGGGCTACGGTTAGAACGGACGCTCGGCGAGTTCCTTGTCGATGACTGTTGGCCGCAACCGACGGCGCGATGCGGACCAAGAGCGGCTCGTTGCGGGAACGGCGGACTCGACCGACTTCGGATCGAACGGCGCGGGGACGTATTCCGGGATTTCCAGATGCTCGGTCTCGCTGGAGTAACACTTCACCAGCGAGGCGACGTAGCGGTGCAATGTCACCATCAACGGCCCCGCTTCGCTGCCGGTCGATGCCTCTTGAGTCAGAAGTTGCAGCAGCGCGGCTTTCGTGATCGGCGACAACGTTGTTTGGTCCAACCGCACGAGTTCTCGTACACGCGCATCAACGAGCGGACGGAGCGGCTCCATCAAGTCGTCAGCGAGGCAAAACAGATTGCTGCGATTGCAGTGCTGCAAGCCGAAGGTGGGATGTAACCCAGCCATCACGATGGCTCGCGCCACGGACGCTCGCAGAATCGAATAGCCGTAGTTCAACAGCACGTTGATTTCGTCTTCTCCATCCGCGTTGCGACGAAACGGGGACCGCTGCCGAGTCGTGGTTTCAGGAGTAACCCGAAGCGTGAGCGAGGGCGATTCCACGCTGGATGTCCCGATGCCCTCGCTGACGCTTCGGGTTACTTTCGGGGTTTCACTACGACCGCTCGCTAGCTCAGCATCGGTCAACCACGCCGACCAAAACACGCGAGCCGCCTGCGCCTCGTGATTCGTGACATCGCCTGAGCGCACGGTTCGAGCCAACTCCAAGAGTCGTGTCCGTTCGGGACTGCTCGCCGGCAGGTTGTTGGCTTGAGCGCGAATCTTCGCCTGCACGATTTGTCGCCACAGTTGTTTTCGCAGCGGCTTCGACACTGCGATTTGATCGTGCAGCCGCCAGACCACTTCGGAGTGATCCGACATCGGCAACAGCAACCCGGCAGGAAGGTGATTCTTGCCGCAGATGACGACCACGGCATCGTGCTCGACCAGCGCCGCCAATGCCGAGTGCGTGTACGAGACCTGCGGATGATCGACGACCACCATCCCCAAGTCTTCGCAAGGAATCGTGGAGACCGGCTGGTGCTCCCGTTCCAAGACCAACTGCCCAAGCCGCAACGACAAGTGCGCCGGCTCGCGTGAAATCTCGATCGTGCGTTTGATCACGGGCGACCTCCGTTTGTTGAACGGAACCAGTCACCTCCGTGTCGTGTTTCGCGCCATCCACCTGATGCACGCGGAGAGAACGGTCAGCAGCCTATCAGCCGTTTTTCAAGATTGCACCAAAATTCTCAGTCATTGATGACGACCACTTCGCCGAGCGGACTGACTCGGACCTTGACGGCGTGTGGATGATCAGGCGGAGCCAAGTCTTTCAGGTCCGTAGGCGTGATGGCGAACTGCTCGCGTTCGGAATCAGGAACCTTCTTTCCTTCGGAGTCCTTTCGCTCCGTCGCCGCGCGTGCATCCCAATGGGGAACGACTTCAATACTACTCCCGCTTTCGCGCTTATTGATTTTCGCGGCAACAAAGTATCCGACTTCGCCGGATGGTTCTCCATGCTTGGTCTTCACTCTCATCAGAAGCATTTCACCCTCGCAGAGACTCATCACAAATTTGCCGCCCTTCTCAAAGTTATCGGAGCGATCAACGATGGGATGAGCTTCTTCGATTCGGCGCAGTTCCGGTTTGAATTTCGCCCGCTCAGTCTTCGATAGTTTGCGAAGCACCTTGAGCTTCGGAATTCCGGCATCACGGAATGCGTGGAGCTTCGCCAATTTCCGCTGTGCGGCTTCAAACCCCGTGACGACTTCACCGGTCCAGACGTCATCGCCTCTCTTGTTCTTGGCGACGCGGATTTCAATGTGGTGATTGTTCTGGCTTTCATAAAGCCGAACCGAACTTGGAGCATCCAACTTTCGACGCTTGCCCGTCGCGTAGTCGTAGTGATCCCTTCGGATCGTCACCGGATCGCTGTTGCTCCACAAAAGAACGACACGGTGAATTGGAACTCCGCTGTCTTGAGTCAACGGACCGTGCTGGTTGATCGACTGCTTAAGCTCCGAATTGGTGTATGAGTCAGGATTCAGGCCCCGCTCCTCAAGTCGTCTTCTGAGAAGTCGCCTCAGCCCAATGTCTCGAACGATTCCTCCCTTCTCTGGTTTCGGATCGACCTCTGCGCGCGTGAATGCTTTGCTCTTCACGAGTTTGCGAGCGGCCTTGGTTGCATCGACTGCTGATAGTCCCCGTTTGCCGATGCGCATCCGCCGTGCTAATCGCTCGACGGCTTCGTCATCCTTTTCCGGTCGAGGCAGTCGCAAATGCGCGGGTTTAAGAAAGTCGGTCGCTTGCTCGCCAAGGATATTCTGTCGAATCGTGACACGACCGGCGACAGCTTCGTGTTGCTCGACACGGTCACGCACCCATGTATCGACTACCGGTCCATATTGTGTGGCTTTGTGAAAAGCACCGATCAACTTCCGTTTCACCGGCCGATGCCCGACGGGGCGTTCGAGTGTTCCCTCACCGAATACTGCGCGTTCCACGGCATCGCGAAGTTGCTGGCGGCTTTTGAACGGTGCGGGGGGATCGAGCCGGTGTTGCTCGCGGAACTTTTCCATTGCCTCTTCATCAGCCGTGTTGATGCCAGATTGGTCTGCCTTCTGCTCACGAGCATCCCAAGCCCTTCGCATTTGCTCTGTGCAAAGCGCGATTACAATGGCGTCGATTGCGTGATGGCGATGATCGCCACGGTTCTTCTCTTTTCGCTCGTGCGCTTGCTCGCTAGTCAGACCGTGTGCTTTGCCGCCATGAAGGTCGAAGAAGAGTCCCCATTCGCGTCGCAATCGACTGGTCCAAAGGCCGTCGTTGGCAAAGATACGCCGTCTTTCGGGATTCTCTTCGGAGCCGGCGCTGCGTTCAGGCAACCCCTTGCCTTCAAAGAGCGCATCGGCGAGGTACGTCATCACCTGCCGCGCGGCGTACTTGGTCGCCGCCCCTTGCCGCACCGTCATTTCTTGAATGTCTTTGACGTCCTTTTTGAACTGTTCGATCTTGAACAGGTCATCGCGTCGGTTGAAATAGCACAGCCACAGCGCATTGCTATCTTTGATCTCTGAAAACTTTGGTCGGGCGATCTCACCGAAGATTCTCTCAATCCGTGAGATGCCTTCCTCGAATCCACCCACTAACTCTGTGTCCCAGAACTGGCGAGGCGTGCGGCGTGCCATGTCGCGGTTGCACTTGGTGTGAGCCAGGACGAGGTTTCCAAGTCCGTTGTGACCACCGCTTCCCTTGGGAATGATGTGTGCCATCTCGCAACCCTGACCCAGTGCAGCCGTTCGTAACGTGATGCCGCCGCACTTTTCATCTCCCATAGTTTTTCCACAAAGCGGGCAGACGCACCGTTGATGCACCGCGAGGATGACTCGATCGACCGCAGTACGCCGCTGAGTCGAACTGACCGCGCTCAGATTGAATTCATCCGCGATGTCGTTGCGAATGCGGTTGCGCAAGCGATTCTTGAAGAGCAACCGGTCGGCATCGACCTTGCCCATCTTGGCTTCGCGTGAAAGTTCGACATGGATCTCGTCGGGCTTGCGGCCGAGGTTGGTCATAAACTCGACGATGTGGCGTCGAACTTCGTGAATGGCCTTGCGAACTACCGGATTGCTAATGAGCGGTGCTGGCGGCGGCTCGTGCAGCGGCAGACCATCGGGGTCGTAGACCAACTCCTTGTTCTTCTTCAACAGATGCTTGCGGATGTAATGGCGATCGCGAGCCGTCGCTCCTTTGGTCCCGGTGGCGTATCGGCGGCGGGCATGTTCGTCCAACGGTTGGTCGGTCGTGACATCCACAAAGCTCGCGTCCGAGGCAATCCGCTTTCGAGCCTCGATTTGTGTGAGCCAGCGGGTCTCACCCGGTCGGTTTGGGTCAGGCCACGACTCTTCCCGATCCATCACGGTTAGAAGATTGCGCACCGCGCGACGGCTCATATTTAGGCGCTTGGCGTCCGGTCGAGGTCGCTTCTTCCAGGCGGCCACCAGCGTGTCGGCCTGTGCCTCGCTGAGTCCGGCCCACTCCTGCATCACCAGTTTCTTGAGTTTGTCCGTGTGATTCACATCGTCGGGATCGTGCTTCAGAATCGCACGGTTGATTCCCTCGCGAGAACGCTCTGGCAGTTGTTCCCATTTCTCAGGCGTGATGGCAGCGTGGATGATCTCGCGGCTGAACCAGTCCGTGTTGATCTGCCGCTCCTCGTCAGCTTCGATGTTGAAATGGAATGGCGATGTCTTAGTGGCGATTCCCCAACCCATCAGTTCGCGAAGGTCGGAAACCGTGACCGATCGCTTGGCCTGACCTTTCTGCTTGCCCTTCGTCGCCACGCCAAGCGGCCTGCTCAGGTAGTTCTTGATTTTGCTCCGCTCTTCAGTCGTGAGTGATCGCGGCTGCTTCCCGCGTTCGATGATCTTGAGATTGTTGATCGTCTCGACGACCAAGTACCGCGACGCATCCATGTCCGCGTGCGGTGCGCAGCGTTCTGTCGGTTCCAGAACGCAACGGCCGAGCGTACCCAAGTCCCACGTCTGCATTCGCTGGCCGAATAGCAGCCCCTTGTGTCGCCAATCTGAATTGCGTGTTTCGTCGTCCAGGGCGAGACGCAAATCATCGGTGAGCATCGCGGCCAGCGGTTCCCCAAGACGTTTCTGCGCGTCCCAAAGTTTGGTGAACTCGTCGCGGATCATCGCGCGATCCGCATGAAACTCAAACTTCCCGGCCTTGTTTCGCACCGCTTGACGCCATTCTCGCGGGCCACGTTTGTTCTTTCGGCGATCCGGCGACGTGATGGCCGTGCGTCGCTCGTCACGAAGGTCAGCGATGAAGCGTCCGAATGTCACCGTGTTGTCTTGCAGGAGAGACTTGCAGAGCTTTGAAAGTTCTTCCTGCGCCTTGTCGAGTTCCGTGTCTTCTTGATCCGTCCGATTCTTCTTCTTGCTGAGCGACTCAATGTTGCCGCGCAACTCTTGTTCGGTTTTGCGTGATTGCGCCGAACCGAATTGCTCCAACATTTTCAATTGGAGATCGACGATCGCCTTCTTGACTGCTCCTGTGTCGCCGACGTCCGCATCAAAGCCCATCGCTCCCCGGCGTTGAGCCAAGTGCAGCAGGACTCGCCCGAACTGGTGAGGCGTCAGTTGTTGTGTCAGCCCTTTGCCGCGCAGCAACCAGGGATCAGTTTCCTGCAACAGCGATTTGAACTCATCAGCATCCGAAGGCAGCAGTCCCACGGAAATGAGTTTCAGCCGAAGCAACCGCTTCCGCTGTGCACGTCGTGCAAGCGTGATCCGCGCCCGCCGCACCATTCGACGCTTGGCGTTCTTTGGATCGCCCCGTTTCTCGTCGGACTCATCAACCCCCGCCGGGAAGATGCTCAAACCAACGGTGATCTTGCCGGTCTTATGGTCAACCCACGCGGACCCAACAGAATTCGAGCCAACGTCCAGTCCCATTGAGATCGTCATGCTGTCCCACGGCAGGCTAGTTTCTGAGGATGCGTAGTCTGTTCAGCAAGAGGTTGATTTTGAGGGCGTGTTCTTGGCAGAGGGAGCCCACGGATTGGGTGAGTCGGCGGGCGAGATTGATGGTGGCGTGGCGGATGCTGCTGAGG
>JANMIF010000385.1:0-1525 GCA_031375695.1 Planctomyces sp. | reverse complement strand
CTGGTCCGGGGGCTGACGCCGCCCGGCTCGCCGAGTTTAGTTGGGGACTGTCGCGAACAAGCCCTCGGCATGTCCGGCCAGACGGTGAGCTTCGTCGCAGATCGCCAGATCGAACGGCTTCGTTTTGTCACTCTGAGCGGCGGCGATGCGGTCGGATGATTGGTACGTTGCGAACACGACAGACGGTCGCTGCCGTCGTTGGTCGAGGAAGTGCCGAATCTCGTTGGGATCAGTCGTGACCTTCACTCCGAGGTCTGCCGTGGACTCGATTGCGGCGTCAGTATGACTCTGCAAAACCGACTCGTCCGAACAGACGACGAGCGTGTCGAAGTCCTCTGCCGAATGTCGGCCCCATTCCGCAAGATTCTGCTGCACCAGCGAGAGCGACGGGACAAGCACCAGCGTGAGAGAACTCTGCAACCGCTCGGCGATCCACAGCGCGGTGAGCGTCTTACCCGTACCGCAGGCCATGATGAGTCGGCCTCGGTCATGATCTCGAAATCCATTGACCACAGCCTCAATCGCTGTCGCTTGATGAGGTCGTGCGTTCCATCGCGGCAGCAGCGCGGCTGTTCCTCCAATCTGAACCGGCCACTGAACTTCTTCCGTCAGGAAATGACCACGCAGGACCAACCCCACTGGCTTCTCTTGCCCGTGCAACGTCCGGCGAGCCGTGGGCCCAATGTCGTCTGTCGTCGCCATGAGCAGTCGATAGGCGAACTGCGGACGATTCGATTCGGACAGGAACGAGTCAATTTCTCGCTTGGAGATTGCTCGGTCAGGATGATCCGCCTTGGCCTGAATGGCCCACAATTCGCCCGTCCGCGTGCGCGCGATGATATCGATTCCCGCATCCGTTCCCCACCGCTCCGGCCAATCCTTCCACAGCCAAACCTTGTCGAACTGTCCTCGATACCGCGGAGCATTCTCCAAGAACCACCCGCACAGCCACTCGAAGTCGCCACCGAATGTCGTTCCCTCGGCATCACGGCGAATCTTCGCTTCAATGTACTCGAACGTGCCTGCGACCGATGCTGGATGGGGAGTTGGCATTGTTGAACTCGACGGGGAAAAGTGGTTTCAGGAATTCAGGGAATTTGGAATAAGGTCGGTGACTTCCTGCCGCGATCATCGACCTGCTCGAAACGCATGGCAAGCAACGAGCATTTGTCGAGACTTCGGACGGAGAGGCGACCGGACTCCTGCGGTTGTGTGGGCCACCACCAGCGGGAAGTTGTCCGAGTGCTGACGCGAGGTCTCCGCGTCCCAATGTCGCGCCGTCCGCGAGTACGGCGGCTTGCGGCAGGACGTTGTAAAGCTGGCGGACGTTGCCGGGCCAAGGCTGCTGTTTCACAAATGCCGTTGCGGAGGCAGACAGGGATTTGTGGGTGTCGCCGGGTTCCTCTTGCTCGAATTGGCGATTGATCTGGGTCAGCAGCCGATCGGTGATGTGGGGGATGTCACTGCGACGCTCACGCAGCGGCGGCAAGGTGATCGAGAAGACGGAGAGGCGATAAAAGAGGTC
>JANMIF010000344.1:0-12394 GCA_031375695.1 Planctomyces sp. | reverse complement strand
ATCGGCCGCTCCCTCACGGTCGCGGTACGGAGACCTTTTGGACTTTAAGGTTTTGAAACTGCTTCAATGGAAACTAACGAATATGGCCGCTTTCGTGTAATGTTCACCGAACGGACAGCCGTTGTCGACAAACCAAGGCGGCCTTGCGCCACATGGCCGCCAACGCGGGCTTGCCAAGTTCGTCACAAAGCGTCGCCATCTGTTCGCGAATTTCGGCATCTTGAGGAGCGGTGATCGATTCCCTTAGCAGTTTCGACAAATGCTGATTGATCTCGATGATCCGTGCGGCCTGCTGCGCAGCATCGTTCGCTTCTGAAATTTTTCCAGTCAACCGCAACGCCTGAGCCAGTTGGTGTCGGCATTCATAATCCGACTGGTCAAGTTCTACGACTTTTTGTAACGATTCGAGCGCCGCGTCAGGATGGCCAGCATCAAGCTCCAACCGGCCCAATAAACGCAATGCGTATGTTTGTTTCGGATCGCGATCCAAGGCATCCTTCAACTGCAACCGAGCGCCCGGCTCATCTCCCAAGTTCAAGCGGCATTCGGCATCGAGTGCTGATACGATGGCCGAACGCGGCGCCCGGGCCAGGGTCTCCCGAGCCGCAGCATACTCCCGAATCTGAATTTGCGAGCGTGCCATTTCCGGAAGAATCTCCGCCAAGACGTTTACCGGCGGATGGAGTCCCTCGGCCCGCGAATAGGCTTCCACCGCACCGCGAAACTCCTCCAGATCCACTTGCATCTGGCCTTGCAACACGTGCGGCCGATAGTCGGTTGGTTCTAGGCGGATCAGTATCTTTAGTTCGTCCATGGCGCGGTTCATGTCGCCTAGATCGTGAGCGATTCCCGCCAGCCACCGGTGTGCATCCGCATGTTCGGGATGCTCGGCGACCAACATACCGAACATGAATTCGGCTTCCAGGATGCGATCCAAGCGATACAACGCCTCGCCGGTGTACAGCAGGGCTGGCTCGCGAACAGCGCCGACGGGACTCAAGAGTTGAAATTCCTTCAGCGCCACTGCCGGAGACTTCGCCTTCAGTTGATAAATCCCCTGGAACAGATGTCGTTCGTTCGCGAACTGTGGATTGCGCTTCAACTCGTTGGCGCACCGTCGCACTTCCGGCCAGTCTTGTTTCTGAACGGCGAGCAATCCTCGTTGAAACAGTTCTTCCGGCGTATGACGCGACCCGCTGCGCCAAACCCAGACGCCGGCCAGCGTCGCACTGACCAGCACGACGGCAGTCAGCCAGATGAGAACTCGATTCACTTTCATGGCTGCAGTACGCTGGTTTCAGAAGGCTCGTGGAAAAGGTGTCGCCGGTCGGCTGAGACTCCCGTCAGTTTCTGTGCTGCGCCGGAAGGCCAGACGATTTCCGATTCGTCGATTTTGGAAGATTGTCCGAAGCCGAAATGCAGCCAGACGTCACTGGTGAAGGCGAAACTGCTTCCTCCTTTGACCTGGCGAGATTGAGTTCCCGATTCGGTCCACACGACGATACGGAAGCCGCAGGCGTCACGACTGCTTGAGATCCTATCCCGCAATGAGCAAATCGGGAAATCCGTCGTTGTCGACATCGCCCACGGCCACTCCATGCGAGTACCGCACGGCACTGTCGACGCCTGCTGATTCCGTGATAGGGACGAACTGCCAGGAATCGATTTGCCGATAGAGCACCCCGGCTCGGCCGTGAGTGCGGACTTCGGAGTCAAACGATCCGCCGACGGGGAAAAAAAGATCAACATCGCCGTCCCGGTCATAATCCACGAAACCGACGCCGCCACCCAGCGATTCCAAAATCGCGAATTGCTCCATTTCCGCGCCGTTTCGATAGACGAAGACCACGCGGGAGTTTTCAGTTCGATCCGCAAAGCAAATGTCTGATCGCACAACCTCCGACATGCCGCGTCCTTCCGGTTCTGACTTGGCATGGGGAGTTTTTTCGATCGATGACACCCCACTACTTGCGTCATCGTTGCGACGAATCTGTGTTGAGGTTTCAAGACGGGCAGGCACAGCCGTCCGTTGGCAACCGAGGCCGATCGCTAGAATAAATACAAGACCGAACATTGCGCGAATACAAGGCTTGTTCGTCAATTTGCCGCACCAATCAACCGGTATCAACCAACGCGCGGCCGGATGATTGATCGAAGAAAATCGGATCAAACATTTCGGCAATGCTCAGAAGCGCCAACACATACGACTTCCTGTTGGCAATTGTATTCGACGTCTCAGCCAACCTCCTTATGAGGCAATAAAGGGGGGAACGCCTGGGCGCCCCCCTTAACGAGGAGGATTGTCAACTTGAGACTGGCTTAAAATTCGCCCGGCGTCTTATTGTCAGCACGACAGGAAATACGTGCGAGCGTATCCATGTTAATATTGTTGTTAATGAATCTTACCGTGCCGTCCGTCATCAGAACCTGCACGCCGCCCACATGGGCCGAAGTCAGAGGAGAATTTCCATTTGTCCAGTTCACACTGGCGTTATTGGCACCATCTTGACCGAGGACCTTTGAGTTCGGTGGGTACCTGATCGTGGTAGTAGCAACTGCCGCGACTGGCCAGCCGCTGTGGTTCCCCATGGCAAAGCCCCAACCTGTCCATGGCCCATCAACACGCATATCAAACTTATTGCCGGTGGCATCGAATACGAAATGACTCATTTCACCAACCAGTATCGTACTCGACGTACCATCCGTGCAGTGCTTCATATTGAGAAAGTCCGTGTTGCCATTCCAATTATGAGCGGGCTGCATACCTTGAAAGGACGTGTAATGATTGGGGGTACCGCCAGCCCAGCCTCGAGGCTCGACAAGCCCATTCGTGGCTGTGGGCATCGCACCTGCGATTCCAATGTAGGAAGGGGTTGGAACATTTACGCACGGATTAACTCGTGGTTCCAACGGCGACGACGGGCAAATAATCCAAGGCAGCGAGACGTTGGCAACAGCATTTGCATTGTAGGGCGGGTTCTGACACATCCAACCTTGTTCGTTGCCTTTGAAATTCCACTTCTTGAAAACTGCCGCCGCATCCATGTACGGTAAAACCGGTATCCACTGACTGTGGGCCCAGCCGTTGGTCGTTAGAGAGGACGCCGACGGGAAGTACAAATTGACGTCGTGGTAGTTTTGGTACCCCAGGCCGATCTGCTTCAAATTGTTCTTACATTGCGAGCGCCGAGCCGCTTCGCGGGCCTGCTGGACAGCAGGCAACAACAGCGCGATCAGAATTGCAATGATGGCGATAACCACCAGCAATTCGATCAAAGTGAACGCTTTTCTCCGCATCGTTTGCATTGCCATGTCTCCTCGATTTCAGGAATCAAAAAATACTTTCCAACCAGGAAAGTTGAAACACAAAAGCATATAAGAAAAACAGCTATTGCCCTGATCCGAAATCCAGAGGGCCTATGGGCAATCCCGCTCACTCATCTGCCCAATGCCTCACGAGACAATTCCCGGTAACACTGGAGCGTGATGTCGCGTCACGACTGCTTGAGGCTCTTAATTAGGCGAATGGCAACTCAAAATTTACCTGTAGGACGGCCACTCTTGGCCGTCGCACGACAGACGGGCAAGAGTGCCCGTCCTACATCTGGTAAACGAAGTCCTGCCATTGGCCTTAATCGATGATGCCAGAAAAATTCACTCCTCCAATTTGAAGTCCGCCGTATTGGGACCGCCTTTGACCTCAAACGTCAGTTTGCTCGTGCTGAATGAATAGTACTTCTTCGGAAACGGTGTCTTGGCGTCTTTGTCGCCTGCCATAAGCTTTTTGACATCAACGCCACTCATTGCTGTTTTGGGAT
This sequence comes from Planctomyces sp., assembly GCA_031375695.1. GTDB lineage: Bacteria > Planctomycetota > Planctomycetia > Planctomycetales > Planctomycetaceae > SXKJ01. The sequence goes on along the minus strand of JANMIF010000344.1, from coordinate 8,576 downwards.
CTTTCGGATCTGGGGCTTTGCTTTTGTCAGCCCCCGCTTCTCCCGCAGGTGGAGTGATCTGCACGACGTAGGTAATCGCCGGCAATTCTTTCCCGCCTTCATAGGCGAGCTCGTATTTTCCATCCGCCTTGACTGCGCCAAGAGCAAGATACGTTTCCCCTTCCTTGCTTTGAAACATCACCGTTGATCCTGTGGGGACGGACTTGCCTTGAAACGTCACTGTTCCTGAAACATTACCGCGCGGTCCAGTATAGCCGTCGCCGACACCACCACACCCGACGAGAAATGCCAGCAACACAATCGACAGAGATGTCGCCCCGAGATAGGGCACAGTACGAGCCGTCATCTACAAGTCCTTTCAGCAGAAAACCCAAGGATCAAGGGAGTGCGACTGCCTTCCCTTATTGTCAAGAAGCCCGGCAATTTTGAAATGCCGGGCTTCTTAATCCAGTTTCGTTAGCGACCTAGTAATCGCCAACGGGCTTGCCGTCGTCTCGATCGGCCAGACGGGCAAACGTTGTCATGTTGATAGTGTTGTTAATGAATCTCACCGTTCCGTCCGTCATTAGAGTATGCACGCCACCCTTGTGCGCAGACGTCAGTGGGCAATTCATCGTTGACCAAGGCCAATCATTATGAGCAGCATCTCCGACACCAGGCAGGCCAAGAGCCTTCGCGTTTGGCGGGTACGCGATCGTGAGCATGCCGATCTGTGGAACAGACCATCCGTTGACATTTCCCATGGCCCAGCCCCAGCCTTGCCAAGCCCCATTTCGCAAATCAGTTGGATTGTCACCGGCCGCATCAAACGTCCAATGACTCTGTTCGCCCACCAGCAACGTACTTGAGGTACCATCCGTAACATCGTTCATTTTGATGAAGCCTTTGTTGCCATTCCAACGACTTGGATTATGCATGCCTTTGAAGGACGAGTACCCTCGCGTAGGAGTTCCAGTTCCCCAGCTATCCCAGCCTGCAGGTTCGGTAATCCCATTCCCGGCCGCCCCCGTGGGACGAGCACCAGAGATTCCCATATAGTCGGAAGTTGGAACGGCTGGCCCGCATGGGGCTACCTGCCTCGGCAACACGGATGAGGGGCATTGAATCCAGGGCAAAGAACCGCCACCGATCGCATTCACATTGTTCGCTGGACCGGAACACATCCAGCCCGAATCTCCGCCATTGAAGCTCCACTTTTTGTACATCGCGGCCGCGTCCATGTACGGCAATATCGGCACCCACTGACTTCGTTGCCAGCTACCCAGACCGACTTCAGCGGCCCCCGACGGGAAGTACAAGAACGTGTCGTGGTAGTTGTGGTACCCCAGGCCGACTTGCTTCAGATTGTTCTTACATTGCGAGCGCCGTGCCGCTTCGCGCGCCTGCTGGACAGCAGGCAACAACAGTGCGATCAGAATTGCAATGATGGCGATAACCACAAGCAATTCGATCAAAGTGAACGCTTTTCTCCGCATCGTTTGCATTGCCATGTCTCCTTAAATTCAGAAATCAAAAAAAACACTTTCCAGACGGGAAAGTTGATACGCGTCCGACAAAGAGCAAAACCACCAATCACATTAGCTTGACTGCTACACAGAAACCGCCTGAAGTAAGGGATGAAGATGACAAACTTCGGCAGGCGAAAACAACAAAAGTATGAAATTGAAAAAGAATCGAGATAGAAAAAATAGACGACACCGAACGGCGTAAACCAAATCGACCAAATTGCGGTTTGATATTAATTTCGGCAACGGGGATCACAAGGGGACGTGTTGATTTCTTACGAAATTGTAATAAAAAAAACCCAACGCTTCGTTCTTCTCGAAGGCGTTATTAGCCAGCGGCGGCCCGCAGATTTACCTCCCTTGAGCCTCACGAGACAATTCCCGGAAGCGTTGAAGGGTAGCCGCGTCCTTGGCACCTTGCGAAATTCGATACTTGATCGCACGGAGTCCCGCCGCGTCGTCACCGAGTTTTTTTGCCAGCAGCAACGCCTCTCTCGCATGTTCCGTTTCTCCCAGCCGTTGATACGTTTGTGCCAGATTGTAGTGAGCCTCGCCGCGACGAGGTTCGAGTTGAATGACCCTGAGAAAGTCGTCCCGAGCCACTTCCAGGCGGCCCATATCAAAGAAGATGAGACCACGCAGGTAGATCGCCGGAACGAGACTTGGTTGCTCGTCTAGGATTCGTTGCACCGCTTGAACTGCTTCCTGGGTGTTCCCTTCATAGCGCAGCACGGTCGCCTCCAGCAGTCGGACTTCCGTAGTGGGTGAGCCGTGATCCAGCAGAGTCGTGATCGTTTCACGAGCGCCAGAAATTTCCCCCAATTCCATCTGCATTCGGGTCAGTTGGATGCGAATTTGCTGCTGCTCATGCAGATCCAACTGACATCGCAAGGTGTTGCGATAGGCCTCGGCGGCTTTGGCGGGTTGATCTTGATCCTGGTAGATCCTTGCCATGGCCTGCCACGGGAAGGAGTCCTCCGGCGATAAGGTCGTCAGCGCGCGGCTCAATTCCAGCGATTGATTTTGCAAGCCCTGTTGCAGACAAACTTCGAGCAGCAATCGCGTAGAGGCGATTGATGAAGAGTCAGCCTGGCGGGCCGCATTGCCGACGACATGCGCCAACGAGTATTGCCGTGCACTCAGTGCCTGCCGAGTGAACTCCATTAGTGCCGGACCGGGAAGCGATGCAGGTCGCTTGATCAATTGAAACATCCCATAGGCTTCTTCCCAGTAGCCCAGACCACCCAACACGCGACAGCGCAACAACTGAGCTTCCGGAAAATCGGGACGCACGGCGAGACACTTCTCAAGCAATTGCTCCGCCAGAACGGGGTTTTTCGCGACAACATCTTTGGCCTCTTGCAAGAGTTGATTCGGATTCTCGCTCGTGAGCCAGATCCAGATCACGACGAGGATGACCCCGACTGCGAGTAATGCTGGGAATCGTAGGCCAAACCAGATGCGGCGACCCCATGACACTGGTGTTTGAACCGGAGTGTCACACGTCTCATTCTCGCGATTTCGCGCGGAGATGCCTTTGCTCTTCGGGCCTTTACTCATGTTTCACAATTCCGTCACGCTCCCAGCCTGTCAATAATTCGAGCCGCGACCGTGAGGGAGCGGTCAAAAGTTCTTGCGAGCCACCGCTCCCTCACGGTCGCGTCTCGAAAGATTCACACGGCACCGGTTCGGATTCCGCAGAGGTCGATGGATAACCGTTCCCCTCGCGCAGATCGTGTCGTTGACCTGGTCGAATTCCGGAGAATCGTTCACGCCGACCAGTCGGCCAGACAACATCCACTGTTTGAACATCCGACGAACAAGGGACGAGAATTCTCCGATCGGAACAGGACAGATAGCTCCCTCCGCCGCGAATGACGCGTGTCAGCGACCGTCCTTCCCAGTGACTTGTCACCACGGCACCAATCGCGTCTCGATTTGACTCGACACCTTCCAAGACCAGACAGAGCCAGTTGGCCGGTGCTCGCCGGTTACGGAGTACGGTGACCGGCTCGTTCTGGTGGACGAGGATCAAATCCAGATCGCCGTCGTTGTCGAGATCGCCGTGAGCCGCCCCCCGGCCGACATGCGTGACGGCAAAGTAGGGTGCAGCGCGGGCGGAAATATCGGTATACCGAACCCCTTGATGGTTCCGGAAAACCAGGGCCGGCTGGCGATAAGAGCTTTGCCGATCATGGTAAAGGACATGACCGTTCAGAACGTACAAGTCCAGCCAGCCATCCATGTCGAGATCTAAGAATTCCGTGGCGAAACCGACATACGGCCGGCAGCTTCCAGCAAGGCCCGTAGCCACTGATCGATGCGTAAACAATCCGTCGCCTTCGTTGCGATACAGCGAGTTGTCTTCGCGTTCATAGTTCGTCACGAACAGATCCAGTCGGCCGTCGCCGTTATAGTCGCCGGCATCAATGCCCATGCTGCTTTCCGCGATGCCGAATTCGCTGCCGAACACACCGGCGGAAAATCCAGCCTCCCGAAAAGGAAGCTCCGGTGCGCCCAAATACAGATGATTGGGGCCGATGTCATTCGCCACATAGAGATCGATCCAACCATCCGCGTTCAAATCGGCAGCCACCACCCCCAGTCCTTTGCCGTCCAGGCGAATCCCGGCTGCCGTCGAGACATTAGTGAACCGCCCAGACTCACTGCCACGAAAGAGCAGGTCGGGTATCGCCGGGACATCGGCCGGCACGCTGACTTCACGCCGCCCCGACTTCGGATCGCCGAAGAAATTGATCATGCCGGGCTTCCAGGCCACATAACCGCAGACATATAGATCTAGCCGGCCGTCGTTATTGAAATCTAAGAAGGTCGCGGACGTATACCAGCCGTCAAGGTCCAGCCCGGCTTCCCTGGTCTGATCTCGAAATGTCCGCCCTTCCAGGTTCCGAAACAGCCGACTACGACCGTAGGCCGTTACAAAAAGATCTGGCCAGCCGTCACGATCGTAATCCCCCACGGTCACGCCATGAGAATAGTCTCCCGGTTGATCCAGTCCGACCTGCTTCGTCACATCCGTGAACTGCAGATCACCGTCATTCCGGAACAGTGCTCCAGGAAGACCTTGAGGAATCTGGTCAGGGGCAATTTTCCCGCCTCCGGTGAGATAGACATCCAGATCGCCATCGCGATCATAATCAAACAGCGCCACCCCTCCGCCCAGCTCCTCTACCATGGCGTATTGGCGGCTTTCCAGTCCTGTTCGATAGCTAAACTGGATGCCAGACGCTTCGGTGACATCCTCCAGCCAGTCATCGGGGCCGGCCAGCCGTGTCTTGTCCGTTGTCGCTAAAACTTCGGCGGGCATGCGATCGACTGTCGACGACACATTTTCAGGATTGGCCTGGGGCAGCCCCGTCGGTGAATCCGATATTTGCTTTCCACATCCGGAAAGCATCAAGACCGCTACAAGCGAGCATCGTTCGATTCTGTTTCGCACTGGAATGACTGGTCGTTTGGAACTGATGCCACACTGAAACATTGCAACTCGCCTGTGGGTTCTCGATTCAACCTCTGGTGAATACACCCTTTCGAAACCGTTTGGGTGATCGGCAGGAGAAAACGTACCCTATCAGGCGGAACGCGCTAGCGCCCGGTTGGGTGAGTTCTCGAACCGTGGCTAGCGCCGCGCGGCTAGCTAATTGTCCAATACGTTTTCATCTACCGCGCGCCTTGCTTATTTCCTGGGAAGGACAATCGGCTTGTAATTCAGTTTCCGATAGTCGTCGGCAAACTCCGTAATCTCAATCGCCTGATCAGCATATATGTCTTGGAATGTTTGAGTGGTGCCGCTTGTCGGCCAATGAACCTCCAACGTCGCCGCCTGTTGGGCCTTCGCTAAACCCACATGCTGTTCCAGAGGATTGGCGCCAAAACTGCTGCCGGAACACACATGTCGATAAATCGTCAGCGGTTGATCGCCGGCCGTAACGACCTTAATTCTCGCGCCTATAGCGGATCGATTCGTCTTTTTCCCGACGAGTTTCACGGAAAGCCAATGATTCCCCTGACCCGGGTTTTGGAACAGTACGTTGTGGTACTTGTCGCCAGGAATCGCTCCCCCCATCTCGATCGCAATGTCAATGTCGCCATCACGATCCCAGTCGCCGCAGCCCACGCCATGGCCCTTCTGCAGATGCCCGGTGCCAGACGAGGAACTAATGTCGACAAATCGTCTGCCCCCGAGGTTACGAAACATGCGGTTCGGAACGAGCGTCGCGATGTCGTGATCGCCCGTGCCGAGATAGAAGTCAAGAAATCCATCATTGTCAAAGTCGGAAAAATTGGTCCCCATGGCTGAGAAACATTGGTCCAGGCCGACTTCCTGGGCGACGTTTTCAAAATGCTGACCGCCCACATTGCGATACAACTTGCTTTGAAGCGAGTGATGAGGCTTCCCGAGCAACCCCTTAATCACGTCCGGCAGCGTTCGATCGTAGCTGGTGGCAAAAATATCGAGCCAGCCGTCATTGTCGTAGTCCCAGGTCCAACACGACAAACCTTCTTGCGGTCCATCAATTCCGAGTGACTTCGTCGAATCCGAAAATGTTCCGTGCCCTTCATTGTGAAACAATTTCGGGTCGCCTTTGTAATTGTTCAGAAACAGATCCGGTAAGTTATCGCCATCGTAATCGAACCAAGAACACCCCTTCCACATCCCCGGCAAATCTCCCAGACCAGCAGCCGTCGCCACATCTTCAAATGTTTCGTCCCCTTTGTTTCGATAGAGCCGGCTTGGTTGAGTTTCTCCACAAACGAACAAATCCAGCCAGCCATCGTTGTCAAAATCGGCCCACTGTGCGGTATCGGTATTCATGGAGTGCAGCAGTCCGGACTGTTGCGTGACATCGCTGAACACCCCTTTCCCATTGTTTTTCAGCAGGCTGGGCCGCATCGGAATCGACAGCCAAGCTCCGCGGGGAATAAAAATGTCGGTGAATCCATCGTTGTTGAAATCCGCCTGCACGCAGTTCAGCCCGCCGAGTTGGTTCGATAGTCCCGCGTCAGAGGTGCGATCTTTGAAGGTACCGTTCGCCTCGTTTCGGTAAAACGCCATCGGCTGCTGAGGGTCCATACTGGTGAACACCAAGTCGAGCAACCCGTCGTTGTTGAAATCTTCCAGGATCGTTCCGCCGGCCATGTTCAACCGATTGATTCCCGTCAGCTCCCCCACATCGCGAAACTTTCCAATCGCGTGTTCAGACGAATTGTACACGTCGAGTGTCATCAGGTACCGTGGATCAACTTTGTCAGGATGTTCGCCAAGGGTCATATGAGCGATATTCAGCAGCCAACGAACTTCCAGATCGTCAGCAAACCGTTCCAGGTACTCGGTAAAGTATTTGATTGCCAAGCGAGAACCGATTGGATTGGTGTGGCGCGCGGCCGGCGATAGCGGCAGGATGCACGAACTTTCGCCGCGGCACATGATGCAGTTTTCCGTCTCCCCCCGGCGGAGTGATGTGACCGCCTGCATATAAACGATCGTATACAACCAATGAGATGCAGCGTTGGGAGCATGTGCCGCCGCCGCACGGGCTTCCTCCAGTGCCGCAAACGATTTCACGGATTCGCCGTCATAGTTCAGCAGCGAGGCTTTCAACAACAGCCCGTGAACTTGTTGACCGAAATGTAGCTCGGGGTTGGCGAGGTCCGACTCAATCTTCGTGCCTAATCTTGCCCCCAACCCGCGCCATTTTTTCGCAATCTCTTCCATGGTCGCTTCGGGCGACCATTTGTCGACTCCCGCGATGGCCTGCGTATACCCCGTCGGATCAAACGGCTGACGGGTCGCAAATGGAAGCGCGGCATTAGTCTCCGGGGTCATGATCTGAGATTGAGAGTCGCTACGAGATCCATTCGATGGACTGAACACCATGAATGCAATCACGGAAACAATTCCCGCAGCAACCAGCAGACTGAAGTGTATGCGGCGACGATTCATAGGACGCCCGTGCTGAGAAGTTCCGATTTATGGCACCGATTGGGGCCTGTAGTGATGCTGTTCCACACCAAGTTTGATGCTAGCAAGCCACTGTTCCCGCGTCGATGCGGAGTCGCCTCGATACGGGACTACTATTAGTCCTCAATCAACCGACCGCGAGTTGGGTTGTTTGACAGTGTGTCCAAACTAAGTTTGATCCCTTCCATCAAGATTAAGCGGAACAGTTTTCGTTGTCGGTGAAGGGCCGCATCGACCACGCCCGCCATCTGATCAGTTCATATCTCTTCATCCGGCGGCAACCATGTCTTTCTCAATCCATTCCAATGCGGTTTCAGGTCGAGCTATTCGTCGGTAATCAAGAATAATATAAGACCGGACAATCGGACCGAACTGGAAGCGATTCGGCGATCTGTTCGACCATAGCCATACAGGGTGTAATCGGAGTCCGCTACCGAATTGTCGTTGCCCTTCCGGTTGTCTTTGACTTGGATGAAGCGGTCGAAGCCATATCCAGATCGTTCGTCCCGGACAGATCCGCGAGATCCCACGAGCTGGTTTTCACTCATCAAATCTGCGGATCGAGTGGTTGGTTTTGAAGTGCCGAATGACACTTATGCGGACCAGGCGCTTCTGTTGACGACCGGACAGATGCCGTCTTCTCCCGAAACATTTTTTGGGCTCGTCCGCTGCGCGACGGACGACATCCTCGTTCCCGGACGGACCCGGACGGACCCGACGGCGATTCAACGAAACCACTTTGATCGGGGAGTGAAGGCCGCAGCCGTTTTTGCATCACTTCACGATGCTATCGATTTTGCAGTCGCCGCCTACTAAGGCGAACGGCAGGACTTCGTTTACCAGATGTAGGACGGGCACTCTTGCCCGTCTGTCGCGCGACGGCCAATAGTGGCCGTCCTACAGGTAAATTTCGAGTTGCCAGTCGCCGCCTACTAACGGGCCGCGCGGGTCACTCGACTAGACGTACGGGCTGAATTTTGGGGCTGAGTGTCATCGAGCCATTGATCGTTAGGGACCCGGTACCATTCACGTTAATGGTCCCGACGACTACCGCAAAGTCATAATTGCCTGAGCCGCTCAATTTCAGG